>DATISA010000344.1:0-50505 GCA_035469245.1 Gemmatimonadaceae bacterium | reverse complement strand
TCAGGCGCGACGTCGGAGAGGTCGGCAACTTTGCGTTCGACCGTGACCGACGCGCGCTGTTTGCGGCGAGGCCGGACAACATCTTCCTGGTGAAGCTCAACTGGTGGGTGGCGCCGTAGATCGTTGGATCCCGGACTGACGAGGTCCAGACGCGGATACACGTCCGCGCGCGAACAAACTCCAACAGCGCGACCTCCTGCGGGCGAGGCGAGGACTACGGCACCACGGTCACAACCGCGGGATTCGAAGCATACACGCCGTTATGCTCCGCCGTGATCCGCGTCGCGCCGACTCGCAGCGCGCGAACGAGTCCAAACCGATCGACGCTCGCCACCGTGCTGTCGCTTGAGGTCCACCGGAACTCATCCGGTTGCGTTCTCGAGGTAAAGCTGATCTCATTGTGGAATATCAACATTTGGCTGTGATGCCCGAACACGGCACCGATCCGCAGGGTGTCACCGACCGCCAGCTGGCCCCCGCCGGCGTCGAGAGCAACGACTGGAATCGGCTGGCACGCCGTCGCGGCCGAGATCACCAAGAGGCTGGCGACAAGCGCAACGAAATTCGACAGCATGCGCCGTGATGTTGGCGCGCGACTGAACGACCTCATCGATACCTCACTGATAATGGTCCGGGCACTGCCAGCCGAGTGAATGTGCGCAAATTGAGCGTAGCTGCGGCGACGCTGGTTTTGGGTTTCCTCATCGGTTCGGCGTGGGCGTACCTTCATGCCGACTCTCACGCCACACTCGGCGTCACCGTCATCGACGTTGCCGATTCCGCTCACGGCGGCGCAAGCGCTCCGGTCGAGGTAGCGTTTCTCGATTCCGGCGGCTCGGTGCTGGCTCGGGCGATGCGCGATTCCGCCATCGGCGGGATCAATCTCGCATCACCAGCGGAATATGCGTGTCACGAAATCGAGCGGCATGCGGCGTTTTCGGCCGAGGCGCGCCGTGACTGGGATCGCTGTTTCGAGCGGCAGTCGCGGTGGATTCCGCATTGGATCAAGAGGGTTGCCGCCCTCGACGTTCGTGTTGGCCCCTGCTCGCTGCACCAGGTTCGAGCGCCGGTCGACAAATATCCCGACCCGTGGTGGCTGTGGTGGTTCCCGAATCCACACGTCGGGGGCGCGCCGTACACGAACTACAGCATCGCGCTCCGCGTCGATTCACGACGCTGCGCGAGCGTTGCCTAAGGCTCGGGCTGCCGCTCGGGGCGCTGGCGACGGAAACGTGAACCGGCGCATGCGCGAGGCCGCGGCGTCGCGCCGTGCCTACTTCTTGGAAGCGAGTACTGCGTCGACGAGCACGCGATAGCCATGCGCGGGGACGTCGAGCGTCCCGTCGGCCCCGAGTCTCGCAGCGCTCCGATCGAACCAATCCGTATATCGCCCCGGCCGCGACAGCCCCGAGTACCCGACACGCGCCGGCGCGTCACCGAAGTTGACCGCCACCAGTACGGTGTGCGCCCCACGTGAGCGCGTGAACGCATACACGCGCTCGCCGCCGTCCGTCTTCAGCTTCCGCTGCGCGCCACCCCACGCACCGTTCCAGAGTACGGTGTCGCGGTGCTTGAGTTGGAACAGCGCGCGGTAGAATTCGACGGCCGACGTGTCGCTCCAGTCGACCGTGTCCTTCTCGAAGAAGCGCAGCCGTTTGTGCATGCTCGCTTCCTGTCCCGTGTAGAGCAGCGGGAAGGACTGCTCCGCCGTGGCGCAGACGACGAAGGCGGCGCGGTAGTTGTCGCCCATGCGCTCGAACTCGGTGCCGGCCCAGCTGTTCTCGTCGTGATCGCTCGTGAAGTACATCCGATACGCCGCGCGCGGAAAGCGCTGATCCTCTTTGGCGAAATACGCGTCCAGCTCCACGGTGGCTTTCTTCCCCTCGGCGACGTCGTTCAACAGGTGATGCAACTCCCACCCGTACGTCGCCTCGAAATCAGCGTGGAGCTTCGGATCCTCCGACTCGGCGAGCCAGAACATTCCGCGGCGCGCCGAGTCGATCGACGCGCGAGCGAAATCCCAGAACGCCTTGGGCGGGCCGTCGGCGTGGTCCTGCCGAAAACCGTCGATGCCCGTATTCAGGACCCACCACCGCATCGCCGACGTCATCGCGCGCCAGACCTCATGATTGTCGAACTGTAGCTGCGCGACGTCGGTCCAGTCGGTCTCCTTGCCGTTTTCGTCGAGTGGAACGGAGATCGAACCGTCCTTGCGGAGCAGGTAGTAGTCCTTGTGCTCGGTAGTCCACGGATTGTCGAACGACGTGTGGTTCGCCACCCAGTCGAGGATCACCTTCATCCCCTGGCCATGCGCGGCGGTCACGAATCGTTTGAAATCGGCCAGGGTGCCGAACTCGGGATTCACAGCCGTGTAATTGGAGATCGAATAATAGCTGCCCAGCGTACCCTTGCGGTTGAGCTTTCCGATCGGCTGGACGGGCATCAGCCAGAGCACGTCGACGCCAAGCCGTTTGAGCCGCGGCAAGTGCTTCTGGAGCGCGGCGAAGGTCCCTGTGGGCGTAAACTGCCGAACGTTGACCTCGTAGATCACGGCGTTGCGCGACCAGGCTGGGGGTGCGTGAACGCGCGAACCCGCGGCGGGCGCGTTCTGCGCGACCGCCGGCGTGGCGGCGACCAGACAGACGAGCGCGAGAAGGCGGGTTGGCGATCTCACGCGTGGTCAGGGCGCGGGTTGGAGCCGTGCCGTGATTCGAATCGCCGGAAAAGGATTGCAGCCATAGCCGGGCACCACGATACCGCGCTGGGTCCAGTCGCGATAGCCGGTGGCGCGCACCGTGATGTCGTACGTACCCGAGCTGGTGCCAACTTCAACTACACGCGGACCTTCCGCCGCAGGTAGTTGGTTCACTGTGGTTGATCCGCCGTTCTCAGTCGAGCTCACGGTCAACGGAGCACTGACTGGGCTTCCGCTCGCCGAGTCGACAATGGTCAGGAGCACCGCGGGGCTCGGGACGGCGACGCACTCGACACCACCACCGCCACAAGCGGCCAGGAACGCTGCCATCGCGGCAACGAACGCCAGCCTCAACGGCTTCAAACGAAGGGCGAACGGATTTCTCGCGATCGGTCGGCACAATGCGCGCATGATCGGATCCAACTACCCGCGGCCGCCGCGCGGCACCGGCTCGATGAACAGATCGTCCTCGTAGCAGTACGCCCAATCTTCACCAGGCTCGAAGCTCCGGATGAGCGGGTGCTTGGCTTGATGAAAGTGCTTGGTTGCGTGCTTGTTCGGCGATTGGTCGCAGCAGCCAACGTGACCGCACGTGAGGCAAAGCCGGAGGTGCACCCAGCCCGAGCCCATCTTCAGACATTCTTCACAGCCTTGCGGCGTGCGCGGGGCGACGTCACGGATCTGGTCCAGGTGATTGCACTCGATCTTCGCCATCATAGCTCCCGTGAGGATGACTGGCCCATTGACGTTCGCTCGAGCGACGCGCGATCCCAGTGTGCGAGATCGGAGGCCGCCGTGTAGGTGCTCTGGCAAAAGGCGAGGAGCGCGGCGTCGGGGTCCTCGGCCGTGCGAAGGGCATCGTATGGCAGAATCCATTCGCGCATGCCCGAATGGTAATAGGCGGCCGCCGGCGCGATCGGCGCGCTGGCGCAGCCGGGCGGTCCGGGATAGGAGTACGCGTAAAAAGCCGGCACCAGTGGTTTTCCATCGGCGCGAGGGCGAGGCGGGTCTTACCGACGATCTGCAGCCAGCGGTGCAAGGTCGCGTACGTGTCCCGCCACTCGCCGAGCGGCAATGCCGGCCAGATGTCGGACGTGGCCGACGGCAGGATGGATGCACTCGCGTTGCTCATTGCCTGGAGATGACAGATACTGTGTCCGCCGCAAGTATCATGCGCCTCACCAAAACCCCCGATTCGGGTGAATCAATCGGCATTCCGGAAGCAAGGGCCGCAGTCTCGCTGATGGGAATCAATGACCTGCAATTCGGATTCTCAGTCGGCACGGGCTCTGACGTGCTACCCACCGACGGTTTCACTGGCCCCGACAAGGCAGGAGCCCGCGTGACTCCAATGCTTCGAATGTTGAAGTGCGCGCTGAGATCAGCAGTCGCGGTGTTATTCGGTTCGCTCTTCGCGGCGTGCCGGCTGCCAAAGACAGTGCACGGCCGGGTCATTGACTATGAAACCCATGAGCCGATCGCCGGAGTGCCGGTCTTCGCATACCAATCCGGTTGGGGCATTGACGGGGGCCAGCTGATCTGGGACAAGTCGTTCCCAACGCGCGCCGTGACCGGACCGACCGGTGACTTCGTGCTCCACTATCGAGTCGGCTCGAGCGCGAGACTGGGCATCGATCTTCCCGGGTACAACCAGTTTCGCGCCTTCTCCGGACCATGGAAGCGTGTCGACATTCGGCTCAAGCGGCTCCTGCCACCGCACGACAGACTCCCCGGGGGTGAGGCTCGGTTCGGACTCAGGGAGGACGGCCGCCTGTATGGCTGGTCGTTCGATCGGAAGGCCATCGCCTCGTCATGTGCGGACGCCGACGTCATTCCGGCGCACGTCGATCGCGAAACTCGCGGCCAAGTCTTGCTCACTGCGTGCGGCAGTGGCGGTTTGCGTTACATCCCCGCCGAAACGCTCGGCGTACGAGATCAATTCCTCGTGTATGCGGACAGCGCGCCCGCCGACGGCTACACCAATCAACTGCTCCTCGATTTTTCCGGACGCGGTGGAATCGTGTTCGTGCGGACGCGCGACGGATCGCACTACGCCAAGTTCGCATTTACGCCGTTCGCGTTCGGGGGATTCATGGACCCCGGCGTGGTACGCGATGTCAGTTTCACCTACGTGTACGATCCGGGCGGCGGCCGATACTTGCCGTACGACATGCAGCCGTACACGTCGTGACGTGATGCTCGCCCTCTCCTGGCTGCGAATATGCCTTGCTGGCGCGCTCCTGTCGTCGGCCCTTCCCCCGTTATTGGCGCAGGCGCCGCCATTTCCAGGGCGCATCTTCGCTCGCCCGGAGCGCGTGGATGTGAAGTCGAATGCCTGTCTGGAGCTTGGCGATGACCCGTGGGGACCCGTGGAACCCCGAATCGGCGTCTGTCAGCCTCTCGGGGTTCGATATCTCGGCGCGGTCGACAACCAAGACTGGTACACGGGTTCGTATCGGCGGCGCTGGTTGATCTCGCCGGGCGATACCGCGGCCGAAATCGAAGTCGTGCTGTTCATGGACGGTGGCGCAACGGACAGGCGAGAAGGGTCGCGGACGGATACGCTGCTTCCACGAAAGCTCATTCCGATCTGGCACGAATGGTACGAACCGGAGCTCTACCGCTCGGTCACGCCGGCCGTGGCGCGCGCGCCTCGAAGGGGCACGCTGATCGCAATCGACGAATGCGTGAACGGCACTGGTGGGTGCGCGCAGTCCTTCGCGCTCTATCGCGGACAACGGGCCCAGCCGCTCGAGATGCAGTTCCTCGATTCGCTCAACCAGCGCTTTCCGGGAAGAATTCAGCACGGTTACAGGATCGACATCCGGACTCTCGTGGGCGAGGCGGCGGTGTACGCGGATGGGGACGGCAACTGCTGCCCGTCGCGCGTGGCTGAAATGACGCTCGAGATCCGCGGCCAAGCACTCGTATTGACTGGACTCAGGCTTCGGTCCGCGAAATAGTCTGGCCCCGTGACGTAAGCATTCGACGTGATTCGGTCATCCAACGGTTCGAGCACGAGCCACCCGAACCAATGGAGACCCCGCGATGCCACGACGAATTGCCACTCTCGCGTCCTGCGCCGGCCTGGTGCTGCTCGGCGCCGCCAGCCTCGCCGCCAAGCCGGCTACGGCCAAATGGCCACCCTGGCTTTCGATCGAATCGCCGGTAAACCCGTTCGATCCCGCGACGCGCGGCGCGGTGCTGCTCGTTCACGCGGCGACGCGCGAAGGCCCGGCCGCCGTGTCGGCGCTCTCGGGCAGCGCGGAAGGAATCGTCGGCGGCGCGCGGCGCACGCTCCCGCTGCACTTCGACGCCACGCCTGCGCCGGGCGTGTACGCGGTTCGGAAGCAGTGGCCCGACGGCGGCACCTGGCTGCTTCGCATGTCGCTTCAGAACACCACGGCGCTCGTCTCGCTCGCCGGCGACGGCCGAGTGGAGGGCGTGCGAGTTCCCACCCAGCGCGCATCGGGAATGGACCTCCCTCGCGCGGTGAGCGAAAAGGAGATTGATTCGACGCTGAGCGCCGCCGCGAGGCGGTAGCGCAACATCTTCCGATGAGTGGGCGAGCAGCCTCAGTGCAACGAACAGTTGCCGGGACGAGCCACATTGCCGAAGGCGACGATCTGGTGCGCCGCGCGCAGCAGGGCGACGTCGGAGCGTTCGAGGCACTCTACCGCAAGCACGCGCCGGCGGCCTACGCGGTCTGCCGGCGCATGCTCGGCAACGACGACGAAGCGCGCGAGCTGTTGCAGGACGTGTTCGTGCGCGCGTGGGAGCGCCTCCCGTCGTTTCGTGGCGAGAGCTCGCTCGGCACGTGGCTGCACCGCCTGGCCGTGAACGTGGTGCTCGAGCGGTTTCGCAGCGTGAAACGCGACGCTGCCCGCCGCGCCGAAGTGCCGGACGATGCGATCGGGCACTCGCCGGAGAACGACGCGGACGCGCGGATGGATCTCGATGCGGCGCTCGGCACGCTGGCGCCGGGCGCGCGCCAGGTATTCGTGCTGCACGATGTGTACGGCTACTCGCACGACGAGATCGCGAGTCTCACCGGCATCGCGCCGGCCACGGCGCGAGTCCAGCTCTGGCGCGCGCGGCGTGCACTGATGAGGATTCTCGAACGATGAAGGAATCGACGACGCATCTCACCGAGGAGGAGCGCCAGACGTTGGCCGACGGATCGATCTCCGCGGACCGAGCGGAAACCGCCCGCGCACACCTTCGCGTGTGCGTCGAGTGCTCCGCCGACGTCGCGCGGCTCGAGCGCGTCGTCACGGGTGCGCGCGAAATGCAGAATCCAACCAGCGAGCTGGCGGAGTTGTGGCCCGGGATTCGAGCCCGAATCGAGAGCGCAAAGGTCGTGATACTTGCGCCGGAGCCGGCGAAGGCACGATGGAGCGGTCGGCGCCTGGTGCTCACGATCGCGTCATTGGCCGCAGTGCTGATCGTGGCAACCTGGCTCGGCGTCCGAGCGCGCGAGACCTCGAGTGCGCCGGCGTCCGCTGACCGGCCGACCGACACGACGGGGTCGATGGCCTTCGCGGCCGATTCCGTGCGCGCATACGAGGAAGAAGCGCAGATTCTGCTCGATCGCCTGGCGTTGATGCGTTCCGTGCTCGAACCAGGCGCGGCCGCTGCCATCGACAAGGACCTTGCCGTGATCGATTCGGCGATCGCTGAGCTGCAGACGGCGATCGCACGGGATCCGCGCAACCCCGCACTGCGGCAACTGCTCGCCGACTCGTACCGGCAAAAGGTCGACGTGCTGAAGCGCGTCTCGAACGCGGGCTGACCATGAGACGTCTGATGCTCGCTGCATGCGCACTGACAACGGCGTTGTCGAGCGCCGCCTCACAAGGCTCGCAGCATTTACCCGTGTTGCGCGCGCGACACCTCGCGCCGACGGCAGACGTGAAGGTGTTTCACGTCGCGGGTTCGATCAGGCTGATCGGCTGGGACCGCGACTCGATCGTCGTGCGCGGACGCGTTGCCCGCGGCGACGGATTCTACCTCGCCGGCGGCGACAGCGCGGTGAAGATCGGCATCGAGAATCGTTCGGGGACACGAGACCCGTCGCCCTCCGATCTCGTGGTCTACCTCCCGCGACAGGCGCACATGGCACTCAAGACCGTAACGGCGAACGTCACGGCAAGCGACCTCTCGGGCTGGTTCTACTCCGTTTCCGGGAACTTGCGCTTCTCGGGCAGCGCCACGTCGCTCGACGCGCAAACGATGAGCGGCGATCTGGACGTCGATGTCACGAGCCCGTGGCTTCGAGCCCGTACGGGAAGCGGACACTTGCTCCTGCGTGGCGCGCCGCAGGACGTCGATGTTGCGACGGTGAGCGGGCGGCTGGATTTTGCGGCGGCCGGCGTCCTTCGCGCGCAAGTCGTGTCGGTGTCGGGAGACATTCACTACGTCGGCACGCCGGCGCGCGGATCGATCGCCGATTTCTCCAACCACAGCGGCGCCGTCGAGTTCTCGCTGCCGCCGTCCGCGTCGGGCGTGTTCACGCTGTCGAGCGTGTCGGGTCCGATCGAGAACGGCTTTCGACAGGTACGGCCCGCCGGATCACCGGCTCGAGGCCTGCGAATCACGCTGGGGCGCGGCGATTCGCAAGTAATGGTGCGCACCTTCAAGGGCGCCATTCGCCTGAAGGCGCAGTAAGCGCCGCGAGTTGACTCGAATCGCGACAGGGCGGCCTATGCATCTGGTCGTCGGCCGGTGAGCCCTCGGCTTCGCCCTCGATGTCGCCCGTATGAAGCCAGAGCGCGGAACGCCAGCGGCAGACCGCGGATTTCTCACAGGACACGGGAATGGAGCCGCTGGTGCTGCAAATCGTTGGTGGTTGGATACATCGGGGCTCCGGGCTGTCTACAATCCTCAGCGCGGCGGTGCTCGCCGTGGCGGCGACCGCGCGTGCCCAGTCGGCGCCAAAGGTCGCTTCGGCCGATTGGGCAGCGCGAGCCGGGCTCGTTCAGGAAACCACGGTCGTGGCAACGGCCCGCGGTTTTGGCGCCCGCCTCGTCACCACGCGTCCAGTGGCGAACCACGAAGTGCACCGACCCGGCGTGCTCTTCATCCCGTGGCTTTCGTGCGATCCGGTCGAGGTTCCCGGCGCCACGGATGACGGGTACATCCGCTTCGTGCGAGACCTGTCGGCACGGTCGCGCATGATCGTCGTGCGGGTGGAGAAACCAGGCGTCGCCGGAAGTCCCGGACCCGATTGCTCGGCGAGCACGCTCGACGACGACTTCGCCGCGTTTCACGCGGGGCTGGCGGCACTACGGTCGCGCCGGGACGTGGACATGGACAGAATCTTCCTCGTGGGAGGAAGCATCGGCGGCGCGTTCGCGGTGGTTCTCGCTGCTGAATCGCCCGAGCTGGTTGCGGGCGTCGTGTCGGTCAACAGCTTCGCGCGCACCTGGTACGAGCACATGATCGACCACGAGCGGCGGCGGCTCACGCTCGCCGGCACGGCGCCGGAGCGATTCTCGCCTGCGATGCGGGGATTCGAGCTGTTGTATTCGCAGTTCCTGATCAGTCATCGAACGCCGGGTCAGGTGCTGGAGTACCGGCCAGAGTTGCGCTCGTACTGGTACGATACCGAGAACGGCCAGTACGGGCGGTCGGCGGCGTACTTCCAGCAGGTGGAGGCGTTGGACGTCGACGGGGCGCTGGCGTCGCTCGGCGTGCCGGCATTGTTCATCGGCGGTGAATACGATTGGGTGATGGGTTCGCAGGAGCCGGCGATCGCCGCGGCGCGTGTCAACCGCTATCACCCCGGCCGAGCGACGGCCCGGGTGTATCCCGGGCTGGGTCACGGCATCCACGTGTTCGCCAGTGCCGAGGACTCGTATCATCTGCGGGGCGGCCGCTACGAACCGGCGGTCGCGACCGACGTCGCGCGCTGGCTCGAGCACGCCGCGAGCGGACGGTAGGAGCCGCTGGTCGAACCAGGCAGCTTCGATCGACGCACGCGGTGTCGTGGCGCCGCTACACTCTGCGCCGGAGCGGCAACACCTGGTCGCCGTACCGAGGGCTCTTGAATGCCGGGCTCGTCCACGGCGAAGCCACGACGGCGGCATCAACGATCCATAATAAGCGTTTCATAAAGCTGGCACGTCCGATGCGGGTTCGAGGATCAGACGCCGTCGAGTACGACGCGGTGCTCGAGCGCGATCTCACCGCAGACAAGGGATGGCGTCCATGCGACTCCTCCGACGTGCAGTAGTGCTCGGCACTCTTGCAGCAGCGCTTCCGGGCGGCGCCGCCGGCGCCCAACTGATCGGCGTCATGACGGACGGCGCGCTCTCGGGTCCCGGATGCACCTTTGGCGTGTGTACGTTCGGCGGCTACCGGCTCTGGTTCGAGGGCAATACCTTCGGCTTCCCTCCCCAGCGCAATCCCGGCGAGAGCGTCCCACTCGGCTCCTTCCTTTTGCAGTGCGACTTCCCTGCGCCGAACTTCACGCCGGCATGCCCATCGGGCGTTCCGGTGCCGATCCCGGCCGGAGTGACGTTCACGCTATTCATCTCCTCGCTGAGTCAGACGGTGCTGCTCAACGGCGCGGCCCGAGCTTCCGGAGACTTCACCGGGTTCGTCGAGTGGGCCCCGAATGTCAGCACGCTCACGTGGTCGCCCTCGGGAGTCACGACCCAGTTCGGTCCGGAGATATGGGAGATCCCCGCCGTTCAGCTCAGTCCACCGCTGGCTGGCACCCCGTTCAATGTCCGGGAAACCCAGTTCTTCGGGCAGTTCGTCATCGCTCCGGAACCGGGCACGCTCGCACTGCTCGCCGCGGGCCTGCTCGTTCTATTGCCGCTGTTGCGTCACGCCCGCGGTGGCAGCGGGCGTTGACCGACTCCTAGCCGCGACCCGCGACGGCCTTCATGAAATTCGACTCGGCGAGTCGAGATGGGTGGATTTCGTCGCCGACGCCAAAGAACCGGCAAAAGCTCATGATCAACGGATGCCACCTGAGCGGATCGATGTGCGGCCGCGCCGGATCACTGCCGGGGACGAGCAGCGATTCGTCGACGTGTAGCTTCACGATGTGCACCTCGAAGCAGTTGGCTGAGACGTTCTTGCCGAAAGGCCTCACGTCGTGGACGATGCCTTCCATTTGGACCGGACACTCGCGCACTCGCGGCGGCGCGACGACTTCCGACGGCATGGACGTGAATTCGGCGAGGCCGAACTTGTTGGCCTCGTAGCGGTAGCCCCACTCCAGCTTCTTTTCCGGCACCGGATTCCTGCCGGTCGTCATCGCCAGCCGGTCGACCGCGCCAACCTGGTCGACGGACGGCAAGTTGATCACGCACTCCCGCGTGCGCTGGAGGTTTGCCGAGGTCTGCCCCATGCTGCCGAGTCCGAGCATGCAACTCCAGCCGAGCCACCAGGCGGATGACATGGGAGCGAGGTTGGCGGAGCCGTCTTCGTTCAACGAGCTGATGAGCGCGACCGGCGTACCGAAGTAGAGGATCGTTGGCTGTATTGTCCTGTGCATGGCGGAAGAGTAGGCACGCCATGCCCGCCGGGCGATCCGATTCTTGCCGTCGTTGTCGCGATGTCCGTGATTCGCTCAGCCGCCCTTGAGGCGGTCTTCGGCTAGCAGCCGCAAACTCCGACCCAGCGCTTCGATCACACGCGACCGCGTCGCCGGGTCGCCGGACCGGATCCCGTCACGCTCCTCGTCGGTCAATGAAGACCACGCGCCAATTCGGTCGGCAAACGATCCGATCAACGTTCCGTAGGGAAAATCGTTGGAGGCGAACAGAATTTGGACGAGGGAGTCCGCGCGCACGACCGGTCCACCCGCGGCTCCGAGATCGAGCAGCTCATGCGCCGCCAGGTAACGTTGAAGCCGGCCCAGTGCGACGAGACCGTTCACAGGGCCGTGGCCGAGCAATGGCTCGAGGCCGGCAGGAATATCGACCTCGCTCAACGCCAGCGCGCCCATCGCCAAGCGAACGTCGTCGATCGATTCCTGCTGGCCAGCGCGGAACGAAGGCTCGCTCAGCGGCGGCGGGCTCGAACGCGCCGGAGTAAGCATGGGCGCGCCGCCGACACACCGTACATCGGTCGATGGCGCGGAATAACCCAGCTCGCCGTTTCGAACGTAGGTGTAACCCAGAATGGCGGCATCGGGGCTCAGGCCGAGCAGTCGGGCCAATTTCTGGTGACGCTCGAACTCCAACCCGATGGCGGCGCGAGGTGTTCGCAGCAGGCCATCCAGCTCCGTGGCGCGCTCGATGGCGTCGAATGCTGCCCAAATGCGGGCGACCTCGCTCAACTCCGGCGCGTCGCCGCCCTGGTCGAAGTACCCGGGATACGAGTTATAAGCGCTGACGACCCGTCCGTCTTCCATGAGCGCGAGCCAGAGAACGTCGTCGTCGTGGTTGCATGCGGCGAGAACGGGAGTGCCGCACTCCCGCGACACGATACCGCCCAGACCGCGAAGCTCCGCGCGATCCTGTCGGTCGCAGCGCTCATCGTACACGAACGTCGCCATTCCGACCTTGGCGACGTAGGCCCGCCGACCCTCCAATTCGAGGAGCGATGCGACAGCGTCGAGGTCCGTCACGCGCATCACGAGGTTCGTGTAGAAATTTCCCATGCGAGCGACCGAGCTCTGCCAATTGGTTGATGAGAATATAGCAATTCGAGGCCTATGCCAGGGAAGGGTTGGCAACGGCGTGCGGCGATGATCTCCAACGCCCGTCCAACGCAAACCGGATGCGAGCCGTTGCGCCGGACTGGAGCGGGCGAGGCATGGCGCCGCGTGGACGTCACCCTGGCGTTGGATGAAGAATCCAGAACACATTGCGCTTCGCCCCGCTAGCCGGGTCGCGTCCTTCATCGTATTGTTGCCGCCGGTTTCCCGGTCGCGGGCCCACGGGCATTCCCGCATCTCTCCCAGCATCGAGCCAACACGTGAGCGCTATGGGTCCATCACCATCGCATCGCATCGGCCGCATCAGCTTCGGCCATCCTCTTGCCTTCTGGGCTGGAACGCTGGCCGTGGCCACCGGCGTATTCGCCCACCTGCCCGATTTTTTCGGATCCGCGCAGATGGGCTATCACATGGGTAGCATGCCGATGTCGCGCCTCATGCTCATGGGCATGCTGACGATCATCCTCGGCATGTGCCTGACCGCGTACGGTCTCATGCCACCTCGAGACGAGTCGACGCACAGGCAAAGAGCGAGCGGGCTGCACTTCCAGGCGATGGATGCCGCGCACCTCACGCCGCTTCACTGGGGGATGATGTTCGTGCTCGGTGTGGCTCTGGTCATCGACGTCATGAAGCCGGCGACGCTGGGCTTCGTCATCCCTGGCATGAAGGGCGAATACTCGTTGAAGGGAACGCAGGTCGCGTGGCTTCCGCTCATCGCACTCGCGGGAACGACGCTCGGCTCGCTGTTGTGGGGCGCGCTCGCCGATCGCATTGGCCGGCGCGCCGCGATCCTGCTGGCGTCGGTGTTGTTCATGGGGACGTCCATCTGCGGCTTCATGCCGTCCTACGGATGGAATCTGTTCATGTGCTTCGTGATGGGCATCGCGGCCGGCGGGATGTTGCCTATCGTTTACGCATTGATGGCCGAGTCCATCCCGGCGAGACGGCGCGGCTGGCTCGTGGTGCTGCACGGCGGGCTGGGCGCGGCGTTCGGATACCTCGTGGCCGCCGGGCTCGCGGCGTGGCTCGAGCCGCAGTTCACGTGGCGCATGCTCTGGTTCGCCGGTCTTCCGACGGGCCTCGTGCTGCTCCTCCTCAATTACTGGATCCCCGAATCGCCGCGGTATCTGCTGGAGCACGGCCGCGTGCACGACGCCGAGGCTGTGATGCGACGTTACGGGATCGTGCTCACGCGCACCGGTGACGCCGGCGCCGACCAGCCGACGACCGTGGCCGACGCCGCGCCGCCGCGCGCGAACGCGTGGTCGCTTTTTCGTTCGCCTTTCCTGCCGCACACAGTCACCGTGCTCGCTTATGGCTTGAGCTGGGGACTCGTGAACTGGGGGTTTCTCACTTTTCTGCCGACGATTCTCCGCGATCGCGGCCTTACCGCGGGCGCGGCGAGCCGACTGCTCTTTCTGTCGGCGCTGGTTGCGGTGCCGGGCACGGTCCTCGTGGCGTATCTCTACGGACTGTGGAGCAGCAAGAAGAGCATGATCCTGTTTGCGATCGTCACCGTCGCGTCGCTCGGCGCATTTGCGATCATCGATCCCGGTGCCGGCGGCCGCAACGGCGCACTGCTCATGCCGCTCGTCGTTCTGCTGCTTCTCGGCAGCGGAGGCATCATCTCGATGCTGTCACCGTACACCGCGGAGGTGTATCCGACGGCGCTGCGGGGGACGGGGAGTGGCATCGCCGCGGGGAGCAGCAAGCTTGGCGGAATCGTCGCTCCTCCATTGGCGGCGTGGATTCTCGCGATCACGCCCGGCTTTACAGCGATCGGTGTGATCGTGGCCATTCCGGTGGCGGTGTCGGCGCTCGTCCTTGCGTTTGCGGGAGTGGAAACGCGCGACCGTGGGCTCGAGGAGCTCACGTCGGGCCGTTCGGTGCGCGGCGTCCAACCTCAGCCGTCCGACGCCTAACCAGAAGAATTCGGTCGCATTTCCGGCCGGCGAGCGTGCGTTGCGCCTTTGCTTGACTTTTCTAATAGCGCGTGTATATGAGAACATCGCCCGGGCGGCGTGCGACGCAGCTCAGCCCGGTGATGCGAATGTGAAGTAGACTGGCTGCAGGTCCGGTGGGCACGGTTCCTATGCGGCTGCTTCGCGCTTTCGCTTTGGTGGTGTGCGGCTCCCTGTCATCCGGGTTGCCGATCCATGGCATCGGCAACGCCGGCGGGGCGCGACGTGCCGCGAACACCGCTCCGATCTACCTGATTGTCCGCGCCGACGACGGCGGAATGAGCCACAGCGTCAACATGGCGCTCGAGCGGCTCATCGAGACGGGCATGCCGGTCTCGGTCTCAGTGATCTTCGCAGCTCCATGGTATCAGGAGACGGTCGAGATACTGAAGCGACATCCCCATGTCGCCGTCGGCGTCCATCTCGCGCTCAACGCCGAGTGGAAGAATTATCGATGGGGCCCGGTGTCTGGCCGCGGGGCGGTGCCGACCCTCGTTGACTCCGAGGGCTACTTCTTCTCGTCGGGCGAAGCGCTGTTCCGCAACAATCCGAGCCTGGCCGAAATCGAGAAGGAGCTGCGGGCGCAGATCGAGCGCGCAAAGCGATCCGGCCTGAAGATCGACTACGTCGACTATCACATGGGCACGGCCGTTCGAACACCTGAGACTCGCGCGATCGTCGAACGGCTGGCGCGCGAGTACGGCCTCGGCATGTCCGAGTACTTCGGCGAGACCCGCGGTAATCCGCAATACGCTGCCGCTCCGAGGGCGAAAGAAGATAGCCTCGCCGCGCTCGTCGCCCGGCTGCATCCCGGCTTCAATCTGCTGGTGACGCACATTGGGATCGACGGGCCGGAGCTGGGCGCGCTCGTGGACATGAACAGCGAATCACCTCTTGCGGACATGAGCAAACACCGACAAGGGGAGCTGGATGCGATCACCTCGCCCCGATTCAAAGATGCTCTCACAAGCCGGAGCGTTTCGCTCGTGACGTACCGGCAAGTGATCGAGATGCAAGGCCTGAAGTCGATGCACCCACCCGCGGGATGACCACTGCATGAGCGATACAGGGAGGCTCGTTATGGCGAACCGGTTGCTCGGAGGAATCGCAGTATCGACCGTCCACGCACAACGATTGCGGGCCGTGGGTGTCGGTCTGGGGCTGGCGCTCGTGCTGAGCGGAGTTGCGTTCGGCCAGCAGATTCGAATCACGGGGACGGTCACATCTACCGAGCGCATTCCTCTCGGAGGCGTGACTGTCCGAGTTCAAGGAGGCGACGTACGCGCGCTGACCGACGCGGCGGGGAGATACACGGTCTCGGCTCCGGGCAACGGCATACTGACCTTCTCGCGCATCGGACACCGCGCGGTTCAGGAGAACATCGCCGGGCGGACGCGAATCGACGTCACGATGACCGCCGTGGCTTTCCTCGAGGAAGTCGTCGTCACTGCGTACACGACCGAGCGGCGCGCGGACATCACCGGTGCGGTGGCCAGTGTGAACGTCGACGCGGTCGCGCGCCCGACGACGGCGAGCGTGCTTCAACGGTTGACGGCCAACGTTCCCGGCGTGGTCGTGGAGGCGAGCGGCTCGCCCGGGTCGCGCAGCACGGTCCGGGTTCGAGGCATCAGCTCGTTCCAGAACAACGATCCGCTCTACATCGTCGACGGTGTTCCAGTACAGGACTCATACGTCAATTGGCTCAACCCCGATGACATCGAGTCGATTCAGGTGCTGAAGGACGCTTCCGCCGCTTCGATCTACGGCTCGCGTGCCAGCAACGGCGTCATCATCATCGAGACGACCAAGAAAGGATCGACCGCCGGGCCACAGACGAGATTGAACGTCAGAACCGGCTGGTCGACGGCAGTGCGGGGCTACGATGATTTTCTCATCACCAACGCGCTCGACTATTTCCAGGTCGTCAAGCAGAGTAACCTGAACGCCGGATTGCCGGTCCCGACCGTCATCTACGGTGATCCCAACAATCCGAGTATCCCGGCGTACATCTACGCGGCCCCGGCGGCAACCACGGCGACCGACCAGTGGGGCCGCCCGACGGGCGTCGATGTGAGCAAATACTCGTACCCGAATACCCTCATCATGCCAGGGAGCGCGGGTACCGACTGGTGGAAGGCGATATTCGGTACCGGCGCCGTGCGCGACGTGAACCTCGGAATCACGGGCGGCGGCGCTGAGACGCAGTACGCGGTCTCGTTCAATTACTTCGATCAGAAAGGAACGGCCAAGTACAACGATTTCCAGCGAGGGAACGTTCGCGTCAACACCTCGTTCAACCGCGGCCAGCTGGATTTCGGCGAGAACGTCGCGCTCTCGCTCGAGCAGCACGTCGGCGGACTCCCCGACGATCCCGGCAGCTACGCCGAGGACGGCATTCTCGGCAAGAACATCCTGATGCAGCCGGTCATCCCGATCTACGACATCAACGGCAACTTTGCCGGCGGCAAGGCCACTTCGCTCGGAAATCAGAGCAACCCGCTGAAAGAAGCCTATTGGGCCAAGAACAACCTGAACAAGAACAACCGGATCTTCGGCAACGTGTTCGGCGGCTTCGTCGTGAATCCGCAGCTCTCGCTCCGGACATCGCTCGGCTTCAACGTGGGCCAGGGGTCGTACTCCGGGTACAACCCACCGTTCCCCGAGAATGCCGAGGCGACGTTCACCAACTCGATCAACGAGAACTCGAACCAATTCACCGATTGGACGTGGAGCAATACGGTGCGGTACGACAGCAAGCTGGGGCAGCACGGGCTATCACTGCTCCTCGGCCAGGAAGCAAACGCGAGCAACAATCGATTCATCTCGGCGGGGATATCGAGCCTGCTCAACACGGACATCAACTCCAGATACATCCAGGACGCGCTCGGTGACGCCGCGACCAAGACCGTGTCGAGCAGCGGAGGCAGGAGTGCGCTGCTGTCGTTGTTCGGCAAGGCAGACTACAACTACGCGGACAAGTACGTGGCCAGCGTCACGCTGCGGCGAGACGGTTCGTCGCGACTGGCGCCGGGACACCAGTGGGGGACGTTCCCGGCATTCGGGCTGGGATGGAGACTCTCGAAGGAACCATTCCTCGAGGGGAATCACACGTTCAACGACGTCATGCTCCGCTATGGGTACGGCGTGACGGGCAACCAGCTGATCCCGGCGGGACGAATCGTCGCGCTGTTCGGCGGCAGCCGCGGCGACACCTATTACGACATCGGTGGCCAGAATACGATCGCAGCGGGATTCCGACAGACGACGCTCGGAAATCCGGATCTCAAATGGGAAGAGGACAAGTCGGTCAACATCGGCACGGACCTGGCGCTGTTCGACAACGCGGTCAACATCGTGTTCGACGCCTACAAGCGTGTCACCAACAACCTGCTGTTCAATCCCGCGATCCCGGCAACGGCCGGCATCGCCGCACCGCCGATCGTGAATGTCGGCAAGATGAGCAATGCCGGCTTCGACTTCTCGATTGGTCACCGCGCGGCAAGCTGGAATGCCTCGTTCAACGGCAGCCACTACAAGAACAAGATCAACTCGATCAACGGCTCGCAGGGATTCTTCTACGGGCCGATCAGCACGCGCATCGGCAACCAGGTGATCAATCAAGTCGGTTCGCCGATCGGCGCTTTCTACGGGTACATCGCCGATGGCTTCTTCAAGGATGCGGCCGACGTGGCGAGCCACGCGAAGCAGGACGGAGCCGCGCCGGGACGAATCAAGTTCCGGGACGTAAACGGCGACGGGCAGATCACGCTCGATGATCGCACGATCATCGGCAGCCCGCACCCGAAGTTCACCGCCGGGTTGAACGTGGGCCTGTTCAGAGGAAACTGGGACCTGCACGGCACGCTGTTCGGGACGTACGGCAACAAGATCTTCGAGAACCAGATGGAATGGTACGTGTTCCGCGAGTTCAACACGAACGTCCGCAAGGATCTGTTGGCGAACTCGTGGACGCCCGAGCACCAGAACGCCAAATACCCGCGGCTCGACGTCAGCGACAAGTACAGCTACGCGCTCAGCAGCTTCTACGTGAAGGACGGCTCCTACACGAGACTGCAGAACATCCAGCTCGGGTACAACGTGCCGCGCTCGATGTCGCGCTGGCTGTCGGCGGCGCGCGTATACCTGCAAGTCGAGAACCTGTTCACGATCAGCGGCTACGACGGTCTCGATCCGGCGCTCCCGCCGGCGAATGTGTTCGGATCCGCCGGCGACGTTCGTGATCAGTATCGGGGCGTCGATCGCGGATCGTATCCGAGTAGCAGAACGTTCACCATTGGCCTGAATACCACGTTCTAGCGACCGTCCGTATCCACAAATTGGGGAAACGATGAAGATCACATCGAGACATTCGCTGGCCGTTGGAGCCGCGTCCCTGATCGTCGCGACGGCCGCGTTCCTGGGTTGCAAGGACTTTCTGGCCGACGCGTCGACACCACAAGGCACCTTGAGCCAGGCGACGCTGGAAACGCGAGCGGGCGTCGAGGGCACGCTCATCGGAGCGTATCGCACGTTGGACTGTACGAGCAACCTCAGTGCAAACTGGGGCTGCGCGGCGAGCAACTGGGTGTGGGGCAGCGTCGCAAGCGACGACTCGTACAAGGGATCGGACGCTACGGACCAGCCGCCGATCAACGACATCGAGACGTTCCATTGGGCAGCCCCCGACGCGCAGGACTACCTGAACGTGAAGTGGCAAATCAGCTACGAGGGCGTCGTGCGCGCCAACTCGACGCTGCGTCTGCTCGCCGCCGTTCAGAAATCGAGCCCGGGCGCGATCTCGGCCGAGGATGCGAAGGGGATCGCCGGCGAGGCGATTTTCCTCCGTGCGCACTATCACTTCGAGGCGTATCGGATGTGGGGAAACATCCCGTACTACCGCGAAGACGACAACGATTTCGCCAAGCCCAATCTGACGAGCGATCAGGTCGTCACCGAGTTGCTGAAGGACCTGGACTCGGCGATCAAGCTCCTGCCAGCCACGCCGCGTAACGCCCAAAAAGGTCGGGCGACGCAATGGACGGCCAAAGCCTACAAAGGGCGCGTCCAGGCGTACGCCGGACAGTGGCCGGCGGCGGTGGCGACACTGCAGGACGTCGTGAACAACGGGCCGTACGCACTGGAGCCGAGCTTCGACCGTGTTTGGACCGGCTTCAAGGACAAGCAGGACGGGCCGGAGACGATCTGGGCCTATCAAGCGTCGTCGAACGACGGCGAGCCGGATGGCAACAACGCGAACTACGGTGAACGATTGAACTTCCCGTACTCCGGCAGCCATTTCGGATGCTGCGGGTTCAATCAGCCGACCCAGAACCTGGTCAACTTTTATCGCGTCGACGCCAATGGACTGCCACTCGCGCTGTCCGATCCGACGAATTGGAACGCGAACAACGACAACTTCACGGCCGCCAACAAGGCGGCAGTCGATCCACGCCTCGATTGGACGGTGGGACGGGACGGCGTTCCGTACAAGGACTGGGGACTCTACAGCACGAAGGATGGTTGGGTACGCGATCTGGATAACGGCGGACCGTACAGTCCCAAGAAGAACGCGCATGAGAAAGCGAGCGGCGCCGAGAGCAACGTCGGCTGGCAGAACACGCAGCTGAACTCAGTCCACATCCACCTGTTCCGCTTCGCGGACGTGTTGCTGCTCTTGGCTGAAGGCTATGCCGAGACCGGAAACCTCGAGGGCGCGAGGAAGATCGTGAATCAGGTCAGAGCCCGCGCGGCCGTGAGCGCACAAGGCCCGGGCACGTCCACCGCCGACATGGCCGTGCCGATCAACGATCCGTCGATCACCTGGGCGACGTACAAGGTTGGGCAGTATCCGGCGTTCCCCAATCAGGTGTACGCCCGCGACGCCATTCGGGCCGAGCGCCGTTTGGAGTTGGCGCTGGAAGGACAGCGGCTGTTCGACCTGCGGCGGTGGGGAATCGCCGACGTGACAATGAACGGCTACGTCAATGGAGTGGGAGGCGGCGCCGAGAAGGCGAGGAGGCTCTATCTCTCGACCGCCGAGCCGTTCGCGGCGCGTCACAAGTGGTACCCGATCCCCGATCTTCAGATCAAGCTCAGTCAGTCGAACGGCCAGTCCAATCTCAAGCAGAACGCTGGATGGTAGCCAGGGGCGTGTTTAGGGTTTACGCATGCGAAAGACCTGAAGCGAGTCACCGGTGTTCGCGACGATCACGGCCTTGCCGGTTGGCGTGTCGATCAGTGCGATACCGGAGACGTCGAGCGGCGCCAGAAAGCCGCTCTCGGTTGGCGGCACGGGGGTGAAATGCCCCCGGCCGTCACCGCGCAGCCAGAGCCCGTTGCCGGCGTCGGCGCGCGCGGTGTTGGGCTCGGACGCGTACAAGTTGCCCGCGACGATGAGATCGAGATGGCCGTCGCCATCCACGTCGTAAACGACGATACCCTTGATCGGCGCGATCTGTGCCAGGTTGGGCAACGGTGACGACGTGAACGTGCCGTCGCCATTACTGCGCAGAACGACACTCGCAAAGGTATCGATCTGGTAGTGGATCGCCTGCTGAAGTTGTGCGGGGCCGAATGCCTGCTGCACCGCCGCGTGCGCGAATGAGCCGTATGTGGGAAAGCGAAGGCTGAGCGGATCGATTTCGCGACCGAGTGGGGCCCGGCCGGCGAGCGGATACTCCGTTCCGTCGATCTCGGTGGTGAGCACGATGTCGGCGGTCCGGTTTCCGGTCAAATCGCCGGCGTACACGCCGAACCGGTTTCCGGGTGACGTGGTGTACGCGTAGTTCAGCCCGAGATTGCCAGCGACGACGTCGGGATGCCCGTCGCCGTTGAAGTCGGCCACGGCGAGGCTGGACCACCAGCCCCGCATCGACGGCAGGCGTGTGTCACGCGTCGCGTTGCGGAAACGAGCGCCGTCATTGTGGAAGAACTGGAGCGGCATCCACTCGCCGGCCGTCACGAGATCCACGCGACCGTCGCCGTCGAGGTCGACCCAGGCTGCGTCGGTGATCATTCCGCCAGGATGCACCAACTCCGGGGCAAGCTGGTCGGTCACGTCGGTGAAGCGGCCGCCGTCGTTGCGCAGGAGATAGCTCCGCGTAGGGAGCGGATAGTTTCGAACCGCCAAGCGGCCGCCGACGAACAGGTCCAGCCGACCGTCCCGATTGAAATCCGCGGCGCGCACGACGCTCGTGCACGTTCGCATCTTCGGCAGCGCCAGCGAGTCGCGCACGAATCGGCCGCCGCCCGCGTTGAGGTAGAGTCGGTCCTGCAAGAGCGGGGACTCGGGGGGCAGACGATATCCGCAGCTCGCGACATACAGGTCGGGTTTCCCGTCGCCGTTCGCGTCGAAGAACAGCGCGCCCCAATCCTCGTAGACGTTGTCCGCGAGCCACGGCTCGCCGTGAGACGATTCGGTGAAGCGACCATCGCGCGCCTGAAGGAACAACTTTCCGGCGCGGCCAACGCTCCCGCCTATGAAGACATCGTCGAGGCCATCGCCATTCACGTCCGCGACGGCGATCGGTGGCCCCTGGCTCGATGGCAGGTATGGAAGGAGCGGCTGCACGGTGTAATCGACGCCGAGTGGACTCTCCTGTTTGTAGAGCGGCTTCTTGTCGCCAGCCGCCGCTTCGAATCTCGGCTGTACCCGCGGCGGCGTGACGCTCCGCTTCTCGTTCGCGTCGGCCTGCCGCACGACGATCAGGCGGTCGGCGTCGAGCCCGGCCAGCAGTTGATAGCGTCCGTCGGGCCAGAACACCTGCAGGCTGTCCACGCGCGGCGCGGTGCCGAGCCCGAAGTGCGCCCGATCGTCCATCGACGACATGAAGCCGCGGTACGGAGAGTGGTAGAGGTATTGTGTTCGACCGCCGGCGGTGAGCACGAGCGTCGCGCCGATGCCTCGACGATTCGGGCCATCTCCCTGCAAGGCGATCGCGAGATAATGGTGGGTGGTATCGGCGCGTTGAGCATTCTGATAAATGAACGCGGGCCCGTCGATGTTGTTCACGACGAGGTCCAGCTTCCCGTCGTTATCCAGGTCGGCGTACGCCGCGCCGTAGGAATAGCTCGGTCGGGCCAGCCCCCAGGCGGCCGTTACGTCGGCAAAGGTGAGGTCACCAGCATTACGGAACACATAGTTCGAGACGTCGTACGCGTAGAGGCGCTTCAGAATATCAAGTCCGGCCCGATGCGACGCTTCGTTGCTCGCGGTGCCCGAGCGACGCACGCCGAACATGGCCGTTTGATAGTCCAGGTCGTTGACGGCTTTGGGGTAGCCGTTGGTGATGAAAAGGTCCTTATAACCGTCGTTGTCGAAGTCGGCAACAAGCGGGCTCCAGCTCCAATCCGTTGCCGCCACGCCGGCCAGCCTCGCGATGTCGCTGAATACGACGTTGCCACTCTTGTCGACTCCGTTGCTCAGCTGCAGGACGTTCTCGGAGAAGTCATCCCGGAAGCCCGCGCGGCGAGACTCGAGCAGATTGTCATATGTCATGAAGCCGCTCATCTGCTTTCGCCGACTGAGCGCGTGCGGCATCATGTCGACTTGCGCGATGTCGGGCCAGCCATCGTTGTTGAAATCCGCGACGTCGACTCCCATGCCGGCATAGCTGGTATGCTTGAGCGACCGGGCCGCCCCGTTGGTGAACGTGCCGTCGCGATTGTTGACGTAGAGGACATCGTTCGGGGTGCCGTCGTTGGACACATAGACGTCCGGCCAGCCGTCTCTATTCACGTCCGCCACCGCGACGCCCAATCCATAGCCGGCCTCCTCGAGGATACCGGCTTTGGCCGACACGTTCGTGAACGTGCCGTGACAGTCATTCCGGTAGAGCTGGTTATAACTGTCGGGCGTCCGGCCACGCATTCCCGACGGGTGGCTGGTCAGCCCGCCACGCGAAAAATCCTTCGGTGAGTTCTCCAGCAGAAACAGGTCGAGACACCCGTCCTCGTCGTAATCGAGAAAGGCTGCCTGGGTCGTGAATCCGGTGTCGGCGATCCCGTACTTGGCGGCGGCCTCGGTGAAGGTGCGATTCCCATTGTTGATGAAGAGCAGATTGGCGCGGTCGCGCGCCGTCGACCACGGCGGCCCGGACACTGACACATAAATGTCGAGATATCCATCGCCGTTGATGTCGACCATCGCGGCGCCGGTGGCCCACCGATTCGTGCGTACGCCCGCGTGATCGGTGATGTCCTCGAATCGCATTTGGCGCCTGTTGAGATACAAGCGACTCGACACCATGTTGCCGGCGAAAAACAGGTCGAGATATCCGTCGTTGTCGATGTCGCCTACGGCCACACCGGCGCCGTTGTAGATGTAGACGTCGGTCTGGACGTTGAACGAGTCGGATGTAGCGATCGTGTTCGCGAACGTGACGCCGGTGCGCGACGGTGCGAGAAGCCTGAAGAGCGGCCGTTCGTGACGATCGGCGCTGCACGCCGCCGTGCAGGCGAGGGCCGCGATCAAGGCCGACGCGCGGTGGATCATGAAGGAGGGATCGCGCGGATACGTTGCAGGAAGTGGGCGCGACGTGATTGGTTGTGCTACAGCCGCGCGCCTATTTCACGAATCGAACCTTCTCTTTATCCAGCCGGTCGAGCGTGGTCGCGATGTCGTTTCCGATCGCCTCGATCCGCGTGATGTGGTGGGGGTCGAACTGCGCATCGTACGGACTTCGCGCGGGGCCCCCTGAGACCTCGAGCACCGCTTCGAACTTGTACGAGTGCACCTGCTTGGTCTTCGGGTTCGTCCACGACCCCTGCCATGCCAGCTGCCGGTTCTTCGGCCAGATGCCGTACGGAAGCGCGAACGTACGAACCTTGTAGCCCGCCACCGCGGAGTCGATCGCCATCAGGTTCCGCGCGATCTGCTCCTGGACGACGGCGTCGGGGAACTTGTCGAGCCGCGCATGCCACACGGTGTGGCCGCACAGCTCGAAGCCGTTGTCGGCGAGCCATTTGACTTTCTGAAAGCGCCACTCGTTCTTCTGTCCCTCGAACTTGGGCTTGTCGCCAAAGAAGTTATGGCCCGCGGCGGCACCGTTGAGCAGACAGAATGTCCCGCGGTTCTTCCACCCGGGGTGCGTCCTGGCAAAGTCGAGCCAGATGCCGACGCCGCTCGTCGGGTCGATCGTCAGCTTCCCGTCAGGCCCTTCGAGGTACCGGAACTGCTCCGGCGACGCATCGTCGAACACGAACACGACCGGCGACATCCCGTCGGGCACGTCGCTGAAGTTCTTGTCGAGCATTTGCGCGATGGTGATCGGCCGGTATCCGCGGCGATACACGTCCTCTAAATCGGCCTTGAAGCTCGCAACCGTGCGCGTGTAGAGCGCGTTCTTGTCGCCGCCGATCACGTGATACTCGACGATCGGGATGCGGCCCGCGTGATTGGCCGGCCGCTTCACGGTGTCGCCCGCCGCCACCGGCTGTCGTGCTGGCGCGTCGGTCGTGACCTCGCCACCAGCCGCCCGCGAGGCCGTGCTGGCCGCCTCACCCTTGCTCTTGCCGCACGCGCTCAGCAGCGCGACCAGCATCACGGAATAATTCGAACGGAACGTCATCTTTGGTTCCGGAGTAGGACTGTAGGGGCCGGCCGCGGTGGCCACCGGTCGGCCGTGCTGTTGGCCGTGGCCGCGCCCGAAACCTGCGAGAGCGAAGCGCGTACCACCTTCAATAGATAGACGACTCCACAACTCGCGTGGCCGTTTCATCAAAAACCTTTGCGAGCGCCCGCCTGGCGCTCCTCCGCCAGCGACTCCGCCGCAACCCGGCCGATCCGCCGCGAAAGTGGCTGCGGCGGCATTGGCCATGGCTCAGTCTGCTCGCCGCCGCCTGCATTGGAATGGTCGTCTTCGACTCCTGGTTGGCGACCTGTGGCTTTTACGGCTGCCCATCCAAGGCCGAGATCCGCGCGTTCCACCCCACCGAGGGCGGGAACGTGTTCGACCATTACGGCAAGCTGGTGGGACACCTCGAGAATGTCCGGCGCGTGAACGTGCCGATCAGCCGGGTGCCCAAACCGGTCCGCGATGCCTTCATCGCCACCGAAGATCGCCGGTTCTACGAGCACAACGGGCTCGATTGGCGCGGCGTCGTGCGCGCCGTGGTGAGCAACCTGGGTGCCGGCGGGATCCGTGAGGGCTTCAGCACGATCACCATGCAGGTGGCGCACAACAGCTTCCTGCAGGACCGCTATCACGGGCGCTCACTGCGCCGCAAGCTGGTCGAGCTCCGCCTATCTCGCCTGCTCGAGCGCGAGCTCACGAAAGACCAGATCCTCGAGCACTACCTCAACGTCATCTACCTTGGCAGTGGCGTGAACGGTGTCGAAGCGGCCAGCCTGGACCTCTTCGGAAAGGACGTCGGCCAGGTCACGCTGTCGGAGGCGGCCATGCTCGCGGCCCTCCCCAAGGCACCCTCGACCTACACGCCGCGCCGCAGCGCGGAGCGTGCGGTGCAGCGCCGCAACCTCGTCCTCGGTCTGATGGCTGACCAGGGATACATCTCCGAGGCGCAGGCGCGGGTCTCCCAGCGCACGCCGCTCCGGATCGCAGAGAACGAGTGGCGTCCGTCGATCAACAGCGAAGCGAGCGCGCTCGACGCCGTACGAGCGCTCGTCGATTCCGTGCTGCCCGACGTGCTGCAGAAGGAAGGTGACGTCAACGTCTACACGACGCTCGACTACGGCCTTCAGCGCGCGGCCGACCGCGTGATGACGCGCCACATCGCCGCGATCAGCCAGGAATCGCACGACGAGATGGGTGGGTCACGGGAAGACGTGCAGGGCGCCCTCGTCGCGCTGGACCCGGCGACCGGCGATATTCGCGCGCTCGTGCCCGGCCGCCGCACGCAACGCGGCGGATTCAATCGCGCGTTCTACTCGCGCCGCCAGCCCGGATCGGCGTTCAAGCCGTTCGTCTATGCCGCCGCGCTCGCCGCCGGCTACAAGCCGTCGGACGAAGTGGACGATGATCCGGTGGACGTACAGGTCGGCCGCACGATCTGGCAGCCGGCCAACTACAACGACGAGTACAACGGCCGCATCACCTTCGCGCGCGCGCTGCTCCTCTCGGCGAACGCGGCGACCGTACGTGTGAGCCGCGCCGTCGGCGAGCGCGCGGTCATCGAGGCGGCGCGACGAAACGGCATTTCGAGCCCGCTAACGCCGGTCCCCTCGATCGCGCTCGGCGCGGAGGAAGTGACGCCGGTCGAGCTCGTGGCGGCGTATGCGCCGTTCGCGAACGGCGGCAATCGCGTGAAGCCGCGACTCATTGCGCGGATCGAAGCGCCCGACGGCAAGCTGCTGTGGAGCACGGAGATCGAGCGCGCGCCCGCGATGGATCCGCGCGACGCCTACGAGGTCACGCAGATGCTCCAGGGCGTGGTGAACTACGGTACCGGCAGGACCATTCGAGACATGGGCGTGAGCGGCCCAATCGCCGGGAAAACCGGGACGACCAACGACGGCACCGATGTCTGGTTCGTCGGCTACACGCCAACCCTCGTGGCGGGGATGTGGTTCGGCTACGACGAGCGACGACAGATCACGTACAACGCCAGCGGTGGCCGGCTCGCCGCGCCGGCGTGGGCGGAGTTGTACCAGACCGGGTGGCGCGAGCCGCGCGGCTCGGCGTTCCCCCGTCCCGACGGGATGATCTCGGCGGTCGTCGATCCGCAGAGTGGCGAGCTCGCGACCGAGTGGTGCCCCACGCGCACGCGGCAGTGGTACAAGCCGGGGAATCAGCCGACGGAAGAGTGCCAACTGCACGTCGGACCGCCGCAGGGTCCGATCGCGATCGATGCCAACGGGAACATTCAGATCAATCCGGGAGACCCGATCAAGGCGGCTGGGCGGACGATCGGGAACATCCTGCGGCGGATCATCCACTGGTGAGCGGGGCGCGTCAAAGCGGCGCGACGGTTGTTGTTTGACTCGGGTAAGGCGAAGCGCCGCTTCAACGCGGCGCTTCGCATCTGTCTCGGCCGGATGACGGCACGAATCATCGCCACAGCCTGAGCGCGATGCCGTACATCGTGGCGCCGTCTGCGATGAAAACGCGGTGCGCGCTCACCGTGATCTCGAGCCCGGAGCCGAGCCCCGAGAGCGCGCCGCCGCCGCCCAGCATCGCGCGCCAACCGGACTCCGACTGGCCGTCGCCGTTGATGTACCCGACGCCGTAGCCGGGCGAAACGAACGGCGCCAGCCTCACTCGCTGGCCGACGGGGAGCGACACATAGATCGGCAGGTGCGCGGCGGCCGAGAGCGCGTAGCCATTCGCGTCGCTGCCAATCGGCTTCATGACGCCAACGGCGGGGTGCAGCGCGACGCCGAGCAGCGAACCGGTCGTCGCGGCAGAGCCAATCCGCGGTTCGACGAGCGGAATGCCAAGCTCGACGCCGCCAAGGATGGAGTTGCAGTCGGAACAATCGGTCTTTGTTCCGTATCCGACTTCCAGAGTCGTCTTGACGCGAGCACCTCCGAACGTGCCACTGAGCCCGAACGTGTTGGTGTTGTCGTCGTTGCTCGCGAACTGCCAATGGCCGTACCGAGCCTGTACGGCCGTTTTGCCTGCAGTGCCGGGAAGCGAGACCGGCAACTGCGTAGGAAGGGCTCCGACGGGTGTCGTCATGAGCCCGACCCAGCCAACGAACGCCTTGTCGCTTTGCGCGCTTGCATGCGACGGATTCGCAACGATCGCCGCCGCAAGAGCGACCATCATGGTTCTTCGCATCGTCTGCCTCCACTAAAGAGGGGTGCAATACGATGTTGTGAATTAGAGGTTCCGCCCATACGTACTCTGACGTAGGGCGGCGTTGGCCTTCTGTTTACCTGTCGCGCCCGTGCAGGAATTCGGCGAGGTGTACGCGCTGCAGGTATCGCTCGAACCGCGGATGGCCAAGCAGTTGACGGTATTCGGGATACCAGGTCACCATCTGGACGAGCGCGGATTGCGCGTCTGCGCCCTTCTCGAGGTAATCGATCGCCTTCTCGCGATCGCCAAGCGCGAGCGCCGCTCGCGCGAGAATCTCGGGCGGGATGTAATGTCGCGTCGTGGCTGCCTCGAGCTCCCGGAGCCTTTGCCGCGCGTCGTCACGGGGTCCGGCAGCTACGGCGCCACGGGCTCCAGTCTCGCCGCGAGCCGCTCGAAAGTCCTGACATGGCATTGGTCGGACTGCACGCGGATGTCGGACTGCGTCCAGTCGCTGTAGCCGGCCTTCCGAACCGTGACCGAGTAGCTGCCTGCCTTCACGCGGTCCTCGTACCAGACCTTCGCGATCACCAGCGCTCCGGATGTGGAGGGCGCCGTCACCGAGTCCTGGGCCGACCCGCTGAGCAGGACGGTCGCGCCGGCGGCGGCGGGTGTTCCGGTGCGCGCGTCGAACACGTCCACTTCGATCGCCGGCCGGAGATCGTTCGAGCATGCGATGTCGCCGCCACCAGTTGGACTTCCGCAGCTCGCCGCGGCGATCGCGCACGCGAAGGCGGCGCTCGCAAGCGGGGTCCATGAGTGAAAATTCATGTGGATATTTATAGTACAGTCCTTGGGAGTCGCGCAATAACCAGGACTGCGTCGGCGTGGAGACGCCGACTATCGGCGGTGGGCGGCCTACTGTTTTTGCGCGGCCATAAATCGCGAGTTGGCTGCGCGATTGCGGTGATCCGCGTCACCATTTGCGGCGCGCGATGTTCGAGTCATTTGACGTACGGCTCCAGCAAGGCATCGACTTCGGCGTAACCGGAGGGGTAGGGAACGCCGGTGGTCCGCGCGCCGGCCGCGAGCAGCGCCCGCACCGAGCGGGGCGACCGGCGCTCGGCCCAGTACGAGTCGACGCAGGCCTTGACGGCGAGGATGAGCGGCGTCCGGTCCTTGCCGTCGCGTGCGTTGACGTTCGCGCCGCGCGCGATGAGGAGTTCCAGCACGTCGTGCGAGGCGCGCCAGGCGGCGACGTGAAGCGCCGTGCTGTCCTTGGCGATTCCGAAATACGGATCGCCGGCGTACAGCGCCTCGACCGGCACGCCGAGCTCGAGCAACAGCGCGACGCCGGCCGCGTTGCCGGTGCCGGCGAACTCGGCGAGCAACGACCCGCCTTCCGACGTCAGCTCGGCGACGAGTTCGGGATCGCGTGCCGCGATCTCGCGCGCGGTCGCGGCGTTACCGCGCGCGCACGCCGCGATCAGCTCGTCCACGCCCTCGAACGCGAGCGCGAATCCGCGCTTCTCGATGGCCTCGAGCACGTCGGCGCGTCCGCGCCGGGCGGCGAGCGAGCTCGACGATCGACCGGCGCGAAATTCGCCGCCGTGCCGCAGATCCCTGGCCACGATCGTCGGATCGGCACCGCGATCGAGCAGCAGCTCGATGATTGCGAGGCGATTGTCGCTGAGGACGGCGTTGTGGAGTGCGGTCTTGCCCCAGCGCGTCATGCGATCGACGTCAGCGCCATGGTCGAGCACGAGCTTGACACCCTCGAGATCATGCCAGTCCGTCTTGCGCAGCAGCATCATGTTGAGACTTTCCTCATTCAGCTTCCCGCTCTCGAGCAGCAGACGGAATGCCTCGTTCTCCCACGTCTCGGGCGAGTGGTACGGCACCTCCTCGTCATTGGGATTCGCCCCGTGCTCGAGCAGGAGGCGTGTCACACCGGCGTGGTGCGCGACACCAGCGGCGCCGTAGAGCGCGCTCTCCCACTCCGGCCGAGGGACGTGCGAACCGTCGAAGAATCCGCCGTTCGCGTTCGCGCCCGCGTCGAGCAGCGCGCTCGCGGCGCGCACGAACGCGTCGGAGCGAGAGGGGTCGAGCGCGAGATAGCGTGAGAAGCAGACATAGACCAGCGGCTCGACGTTGCGCGGTCCGCCTTTCGACGAGGCGAGCGACGTGTCACCGGCCAGGAAGCGCCGAATGGCACTGTCGTCGCCGAGGATGGCGGCGGTGTGGATGTCGCTGCCCGCAATCTCCGGGTGCTCAGCAAGGATCGCCTGCGCGCGCTGGAGTGGTCCGTGCCAGAAGGCGGCTTCAATGAACCGGTCGCGCGCCGTCTCGTTCTCGGGCGTCACTGCAACACTGCGGTCGCGCTCTCGTCGGCGGCCGCCTCCATCTGGCGCATCACCATCTCATAGTATTTGCCGCGCGCGGCCATGAGCTCGTCGTGGCTCCCGCGCTCCGTGATCCGCCCATCCTCCATCAACAGGATCATGTCCGCCCGTCGCACGGTGGACAACCGATGCGCGATCACGAACGTGGTGCGCCCGGCGAGCAGCGATCCCATCGACGCCTGGATGAGCTGCTCGCTCTCCGAGTCGAGGTTGCTCGTCGCCTCGTCGAGGATGAGAATCTGCGGCCCCTTGAGGAACGCGCGTGCGATCGCCAGACGCTGCTGCTGTCCGCCCGAGAGTTTCACGCCTCGCTCGCCGATGAACGTCTCGTAGCCGTCGGGCAGGTCGACGATGAACTCCTCGGCGTTCGCCAGCTTGGCCGCGAGCTCGACGTCGGCGTCGGTCGCGTCGTGCCGTCCGTACGCGATGTTGTCGCGCACCGAGCCGTCGAACAGAAAGACGTCCTGTTGCACGATCGCCAGCAAGTCGCGGTAGCTGTGCAGACGGTAATCGCGAATGTCAGTGCCGTTGAGCAGAATCCGCCCACGCGTCGGATCGTGGAATCGCGCCACGAGATCGGTCACCGTCGTCTTGCCGGCGCCGCTGCGCCCGACCAGCGCCACCACACTTCCGCCACGCACCGTAACGTTGAAGTCGCGCACGACCGGGCGTCCTGGCCTGTACTCGAACTCCACGTCCTCGAACCGGACCTCGCGCACGATCCTTGGCGCATCAACGGCATTCGGCCGATCGGGCTTGTCCTGCTCCATCGCGAGCACGTCGAACACACGCTCCATCGCGGCGAGCGATCGTTGAAGCTCTGAAAAAGAGTTCACGATGCTCCAGACGGGATTGAGCAGCAGGAACGTGTACCACTGGAAGGCCATGATGTCGCCGACCGACGCGCGTCCGCGAGCGTTGAGGAATCCGCCGTACCACACGATCACGACGTTGACGATGCCGAGCAGGAGGCTCCACGACGTCCACAGCACCAGCTCGCGCCGGTGTGCGAACATCTCCTTGCGCAGCACGGTGTGCCGGCCGCGCATGAACTCGAGCAGTTCGGCGGTCTCGCGCCGGAAGGCACGCACGACGCGAATCCCCGAAAACGTCTCGCCGACGCGTCCGTCGATCAACTCGGCGTCCTTGCGCATGGTGCGGTAGATCGGACGCACGCGCCGCGCAAACACGAAGCTCATCACCACCACGCCTGGTACGAGCGCGAGGGCGGTGAGCGCGAGCCGCCAGTTGAGCGAGACGAGGATGGTCGTCGCGATGGCGAGGCGCATGAGCGACGTCGCCGGCGACAGCACCGCCATCTGGAACAACCCGGTCGTCGTGTCGACGTCGCCGGTCAGCCGCGACAGGATGCCGCCCGTTTTCATATCCCACAGCGTCGGCAGCGGCAGGTGCAGCATCCGATCGTACATCGCGCGTCTGAGCGTCAGCATCAGGCGCGTATTGAGGAGCCGCTGCCGATAGTCCTTCGTCGCGTCGGCGAGGTTCGAGACGATGGTGACGGCGAGGAACGTCAATCCCGCCGCGTTCAGGCGCAGGAGCTTGGTCGCGAGGTCGAGCCCCGGCACGAGCAGCACGCGGTCGATGATGTATCGCATGAAGAGCGGCGAGATCATCTCGAGTCCACCCGTCACGATCGCGAGCGCAAAGACGATCGACACCGCGCGCCGGTGTGGCTTGAGCCAACGCAGATACGCGCCGAGGTACTTGCGGTGCGGCGAGCTCCGCCACCATCGCAGGCGCTTGCCGTCCTCGCTCGCCGCGGGCGTCGCGGGAATTGCTGGCGCGGACAGCAGGGTCTGCCCGCCGTCGCCCTTGGTGTCGTCCAGGCGAGGGTGCTTGTAGTCGTCGACGAACTCGGCGTAGCGCTGGCGCGAGGTTCTCGGACGTGGACCCGGGCGTGGCGGCGTGTCTGACATGGAAGACAGAATCTTGTCGTGAATGCCAAGGGGCGCTACTTGCCCCGCCAGAGCCATGCCGCCAACGGCCCGTGTCCTGCCGCCGGCGGTCGGGTGCGTTGCGGAGACGCGGCCGTGCCGGTAGCGTGGCGGCGTGTCCGCTGCCCCGGCCCCTGCTCCGGTTCCCGTCGCCGCGCGACGGCTCCGACCCTGGATGCTCGTCTCCGCCGCCTGGATCGTCCCCGCGATCCTGGGCGCGGTCGACACGCTCGCGCAGCAGCGTGTGTGGGGTGGACCGCCGGTTCCGCTGCGATCGGTACTCTTCTCGAGCGGCGACTGGTTGCTCTACGCGCTGTTCACGCCGATCATCTTCCTGCTGTCCCGCCGCTGGCCGCTCACGCGCCCGCACGTTCCACGGCACGCGGTCATCCACGTCGCGATCTCACTCATCTTCTGCGCCGCATGGGCCAGCGCGGGGACGTTGCTCAAACTCGCGATCGATCCGAGGTCGCTCGATTCGGGGGTGCGGCGGTTTTTCGTGAGTTGGGTGTTCACCACGCTTCCATTCGGCGTCGCGGTGTACCTCGCCGTGGTGGGGATCGAGCACGCACTGCGCTACTTCGCCGAGTCGCGTGAGCGGGCCACGCAACTCGCGCGAATGTCTGAGCAGCTCACGAACGCCAAGCTGTCGGCGTTGCAGGCGCAGCTCAATCCGCACTTCCTCTTCAATAGTCTGAATACGATCGCGGTGCTCGTTCGGGGCGGCGACAACGGACGGGCCACGCGCGTGATCGAACACCTGAGCGAGGTGCTTCGCCATACGCTGAGCCGCTCGCGCGAGAGCGAAGTGTCTCTCGACGACGAGCTGGATCTCGTGCGGCAGTATCTCTCCGTCGAGGCAGCGCGCTTCTCCGACCGGTTGCGTGTGTCGTTGGACGTATCAGAGGCGCTGCTATCGGCCGCCGTCCCGGGCTTCGCGCTGCAGCATCTCGTCGAGAACGCGGTTCGGCACGGCATCGCGCGACGGTCCGATGCCGGGACGATCACCGTCACCGCGCACCGTGTGGGCGATTCGCTCGAGCTTACCGTGGAGGACGACGGCGCCGGCATCGAGTCAGCCGCCGAGCCCGTCGATGGACATGGCATCGAGAACACACGCGAGCGCCTGCGCACGTTGTATGGAGATCGCGCATCGCTCGTGATCTCGGCGGCGCCGGAGCAGGGCACGGTTGCCCGGCTTACGATCCCGTACCGCGAAACCGTGTTCGGCACTCCGCGCGATGCCGAGTAATCCGTGGCGCGTGCTCGTCGCGGATGACGAGCCGGCCGCGCGTCGCGGCGTGCGCCAGCTCCTCGGCGCTTTCCCGGATTTCGCCGTGGCCGGCGAGTGTCGCAACGGCCGCGAGGTCCTCGCGGCGCTCGATCTGGTCGCGCCCGACGTGCTCTTTCTCGACGTGCAGATGCCGGAGCTGGGCGGCTTCGATGTGATTCGGCGTCGGACCCCGGAGCGGATGCCCGTGGTCGTGTTCCTCACGGCGTACGACCAGTACGCCATTCGCGCCTTCGACGCCGAGGCGCTCGACTATCTTGTGAAGCCGGTCACCGAGGAGCGGTTTGCGGTGACGATGCGGCGTGTGGCCAAGCGTCTGCGCGCGGGAGCGTCGGCGACGCCAGAGCCGACGATCGTGGTACCCACGGCGCGTGGCGCGCTCGTGCTCGAGCTGCGCGAGATCGACTGGGTGGAAGCCGCTGACTACTACGCGCGGCTCTGGGTTGGCGGGCGGAGCTACCTCATACGCGAGTCGCTGGATCAGCTGGAACGGCGCATCGGCGCGCACGGGTTCGTCCGCACGCATCGCGGCGCGCTCGTGCGTCTTGGCGCCGTGCGCGCACTGCAGGCGGCGGAATCCGGCGAGCTCGTTGCACTGCTCACGTCGGGGGCCCGGGTTCCGGTCTCGCGCCGCCGTCGCGCGTCGATCGTCGCGGCAGTGAAGAATCGCTCGGCCTGATCGCTACTTCCCGATTCGCCACGCCTCCATCGTCCACGTATCGCGCAGCCAGGTGCGGCCGCCGTCGGTCGTACGATCGGCGCGCCAGAGGAAGTGATTCGGCTCGATCGCGAAGTACCGGATGCGCATGATCGCGTCGCCGTAGTGCTGGATGGCGTAGCGATTGGCGTTGTCGCTCCACGTAAGCCCCAGCGCGAATTCGCCGCCACGCGCGTTGGTGCCCAGCATGTGCCAGATCTTTCGCTCCGGGTCGAATTCACGATAGGTGTAGGTGCTCACGCCCATCGGTGAGCCGGGGTCGTCGCCGCGCCAGCGGTCTTCGATCAGCATGCCGCCCGGCTTCTTCTCGAACGACCAGTGGCCGGAGAAAGCCGGGCCGAAGGAGCCGTTCTGATTCCGAACCTGGAATCTGAATTCCCAAAAGCCGAGCAGCGCATCGTAGTCCGCCGCCGTGCCGACGACCGTATTGGTGTCGGCGACCGGGAAGTTCGCGCCGAGCGTGTCGGGCAGGGGAATGTCCCGGCCGAGTGCCGCGCTGCCGGGCGCGAGATGCCAGAACGGGTTCACCCACGAGCTGCCGTTCCGCACGAACACCTCGGTCGCTCGGCCGCCGCTCGTGTCGACGCCCTTCGGCCCGTGCATGACGAGCCGATAGTTGGAGGTCACGATCGCGACGTCGCCGGAGAGCGAGATGTGGGTGTTGGTGAAGCCGACGCTCTCGAGCCGTTGTCCGGAGGAGGCGAATTGGCGCGCGCCGTTCAGGATCGCCGGCCGGTCCGTCCAGCGGGTCGTCCCCGAGCCCTCGGCGGCGGTCACCGCGGCTGGCAGGACGCGATGCAGGACGAGCGTGTCGTCCGCGAACCAGGCGCGCCACACCGTATCGCGCGCCGCGAGAATCTGCTTCTCGAGCGTCGGCGCAATCGACTGTGCTCCGGCAAGGCGTGACGCGATCAGTCCGACGATGATGGTTCGGCGCAGCATGCAGGGCCTCTCTGTTGGTCAACCGGCAAATTCCTTGGCTCGTGCGCCGAAACGCGCCAGCATCCGTCAGCCGGCGGTATCGGGATTGCGGTGAGCGGCGGCTCCGCGGCTTCACATGCTCGACGTCACCGTGACTGGCATGATCGATCCGGCGTCTGGAGATGGACAGAACTCCAATCATGCGAATTATCAGATTCCTCATCGCCTCGTCGCTGCTCTTGGCATGCTCGTCCAGCTCGGAGCCCGTCGGCGCCGTGCCGCCTGATGCCAGCGGCGCATCGCTCGGCGGCCGGCGGCCGTTTCCTGCCGACAATCCGTGGAACACGCTGGTCACCAGCGCACCGGTCGATCCGAACTCGGCGACGCTGATCGCGTCCTGCGGACTGAGAAACCTTCACCCGGATTTTGGCACGACGTACGACGGCGCGCCGAACGGAATTCCATACGTCGTGGTGCACGCCGGCCAGCCGAAGGTGCCGGTGACGTTCGACTACGGCGACGAGAGCGATCCTGGGCCATATCCCATTCCGCCGAACGCGCCGATCGAGGGTGGCGCCAACTCGGATGGCGACCGGCATGTGCTCATCGTCGACTGGGACGCGTGGAAGCTGTACGAGCTGTACGACGCGCACCCGATCGATGGCGGCGCGAGCTGGCACGCCGGATCCGGCGCGGTATTCGATCTCAACTCGAACGCTTTACGGCCGGCAGGCTGGACGTCGGCTGACGCGGCGGGCCTTCCGATTTTTCCCGGCCTGGTGCGCTACGACGAAGTGATCGAGCAACACGCCATCGAGCACGCACTGCGCTTCACCTGTCCCCGCACGCGAAAGGCGTACGTGTCTCCCGCGCGCCACTACGCGAGCAGCGATACGAGCAGCAAGCTCCCGCCCATGGGAATGCGCGTCCGCCTCAAGGCCGGCTTCGACACGACGTCCTTTCCGGCGCCGGTGCGCGTGATCCTGCGATCGATGATGCGGTACGGAATGCTGCTCGCCGACAACGGGTCAGGCTGGTTCGTGAGCGGCGCCCCGGATCCGCGCTGGAACGACGAGGAGCTGGCCGCCCTGTCGCGCGTGCCGTCGTCGGCGTTCGAGGTCGTTGTCCCGCGGTAGCAGTCGGAAATTGGGGATTACTGACGTTCACGAAAGTTGCGGGACGTGATCCGGTCGGCTCCGCGCGGTGCGTCGAGTTGGAACACGGATGACACGAAGGACGGGAATGCGACGAAGGGCCACTTCACGGACCTAGTGCAGACACGCCAACAGCAGCGGCAGCGGCAACGGCCCAACGCAGAGGCGCAGAGGGCACAGAGGGACGCAGAGGAATATCGAGGGGCGCGCGAAGGCGTCATGCGCAACGAGCCCGGACGAATGGGAATTTTTTGGAATGGCTGCTCGGGACACCTCTTCTAGCACCCCGAGCGGCCGTCGCCCAAAAAAAGTCGTCCGGGCTCGTCGCGAGCGGCGTCATCGCGGCAATCGGAGTACCGCTGCGTCCCTCCGCGGCCTCTGCTCCTCTGCGTTGAGCAGTTGCAGTTGCCGTGACGTAGCCGTCGCAGCGGAGCGTCCGTCACGCCAACTCCGTGACGCTCATTTGGGTCAGAGTCGCAATAAAATGCCTAATTCGACTCTGACCCTAATTAGCCGGCCGGTCAGTTCGAGCACACCGCCTTCAGTTGCTGCTGCGCGAACGGCTCGAGCTGGTCGAGATAGGCCAGCGATTGCCTGGCCGCGTCTCCGAACGACGCTTCCCCAGCCTGCAGCCCCGTCCGCGCCAGCGGGAGCACGTCCGATCCTACTCTCGCGAGCCGGCAGCTTTCGGGTTTGTCGCCGGTCTTGGCTGCTTCGGTGAGCGCGGCCTGCGCGACGCCGAGTGCGGCGGCGCCGGTCAGGAATCGCGCTTGCTCCGAGCTCCGGACCGAGTCGGCGAACGCGAGCATGCGGAGCGCCGCGCCGAAGTCGGCTGACGACTTGGTGCCGTTCGCGGCCCGATAGAGGGCGTTGCCCTTGGCGAGGGCGAATTGCGCGACGAGTGTGGAATCCTCACCAGTCGCCACGGCGCGGTGGAGCGCGGTAAGGGCGCTGTCGGGCCGGCCGAGGTCGATCTCGAGCTGCGCGACCATGAGCTGGCCCTGGTGCATCGACGAGTCGAGCGACACCGCGAGCTTCGTTGCGTCGAGCGATTCGGCGATCTTGCCGCGCACACGCAGTTCCTTGGCGTTGAGCGCCAGCAGTTCGGCGCTGCGCGGAAACATCGCCAGTCCACGCGGCAGAACCGTGTCCGCCTCGGCTTTCACGTATTGTGTGTAGAGAGCGTAAATTCGCGCGTCCTTGGGAAAGAGCCGCACGCCGCGCGCGAGCGTTTCCACGGCATTGAACGGCCGGTCCGACGCGTGGTACGCAGTCGCGAGCCTGAGATAGAACACCGAGTCGCCGCGGGCGAGCGTGTCTCGCTCGAGCAGCAACTCGCCGGCGGCGGTGGCCTGCTGCCAATCCTTGATGTCGTATGCCGCGCGCCAAACCAGCTGCGTGAAGCGAAGCTCGTCCGGATGGGACTTGGCCAATGCCTGCAGAAAAGGCTCGGCGCGGCGCGCGTTGCCGCCCTCTAGCAGCGCGTACCCGACCTTGGAAGCGAGCTCGATGTTCGCCGTGTCGGTCGCCGCGAGGCGCAACCAGTAGCTCGCCGCTTCGTCGCGCTGTCGGAGCGAGTCCAGGGAGATCGCCGCCGCCTCCAATGCGTAGGGATTGCGCTCGTCGATGTCGAGCAGTTCGCGCGCGGTTCCCAGCACTTCGCCGGGAGGGTGGCCGCCGCGCTGCAGCGCCCATACGAGGCACGTGCGCGCGATCGCCGCGCGCGGGTACGCGGCGATGCCCTCACGAGCCGCGGCAATAGCGCGCGAGGCGCTGCCGTCGCGCAGCGCATTCTCGCATCGGCGCTCCGGCGCCAATTGCGCCCTCGCCGCGGCTACGGCTTGCGCGTACAGCATCGCCGCGGAGTCGAGCTTCGGCGCTTTGGCGGGCGGCAGTGGTTGCCGAAGCCGATCATCGCGGTAGAGCACGAGGTCGCCGCTGATCGTCGCGCCGCCTTCGCCATTCGACACCGAGGCCCACAGGTACTCGTCGACGCGAAAGTATCTGCCGAGCGAGCGCATCTCCGGAATATCCGGCGTCGAGTCAGGGCTGTAACCCGCGAGCTCGAGCTTGTACGCGATGTCGCCGCCGGAGATCACTTCCAGCTCGCGCTTGTTCACGAGCTTGGAGACGCGCGATCGCACCGCGTTGGCCGCCTGGTTCCCGAGCTTCACCGTCGCGCCGCGGCCGGCCGCGAAATTGGCGATGAGCAGTCCTTGCCTCGTGAACTCGGGCACGTCCTTGCCTTTGCGCTGCGCCGCCAGCGGTGCGGCGAATGTCGAGAGCAGCAGACCGAGCCAGCAAGCGTCGACGGTCCCGCGCGACGCGGATCGCCAATGACCAACCATGCACGAAATTTGTATACAGGGGTTACAGCGCGCCATGCCCTGACTCGCGCTTCCGTTGACGTCACACTCGACCACAAAAGCCGAGCCGCTTGTTTTCGTTCCGATGGAGTACGCGTCGAAGCCCGCGCACGCTGACCAATCCTGGGAAACGAAAGCGCCGCCCCGGCGCGAGGAGGGGCGGCGCTGATCGTGGACGGGCTGCCTGATCCTACAGCAGGCCGAGCCAGACCTTCTTATCGGCCGTATACCCCGGAAACACGGCGTCCATCCTGGCCGCGCCGAGGTGCTTGAACGCGACTTCAGAGAAGACTGAACGGAAGTCGGTCGTCAGTGCGAGATCGCGGCCCTCGTTGAGCTGCTCCGGCTCGAGGCCGGGCCACCTGCCGTAGACCTTTTTGCCTTTCACATCGCCGCCAATCACGAACATCGACGTCGCGTGGCCGTGGTCGGTGCCGCCGTTTCCGTTTTGACGCGCCGTGCGGCCGAATTCCGACATCGTCAGAATCGTGACGTCGGCTATGCGGTTACCGAGATCCTGCGTAAGAGCGGCGATCGACTTGGCGAAATCATCCAGCCGGGCCGCGAGCTGCCCAGTCGCGCCGCCCTGGTTGACGTGCGTATCCCAGCCGCCCACATCGGCGAACGCCACCTCGAGTCCGACATCGGCCTTGATGAGCTGGGCAATCTGGCGAAGATGCTGCCCGAACGGCGACCGCGGATAGTCCGCGCCGTTCTGCGCGACGTACTGCTGCGGGTTGGCTGCCTCGAGGATCTTCATCGCGTCGAACATCTCGCCGCCCGCCGCGTGCACGACGTCGGCGCTGCCAGTGCGGTAGAGCGCCTCGAGCCGTTCGGCCTGCGTGCCATTGGTGCGGATGGTGAATTCGTCGAGGCTGTTCATCGCGACGGTGGGCGCCGTGCCCTCGAGGATGCGAGGCGTCTGTGGCGTCATCGCCACGGCCTGGAACGGCGACGTTTTGCCGTTGCCCGCCGCGTCGTTGAGCTTGCACTCGTCGCACGTTCCCTTGACCGCGAGATAGCGATTCAGCCAACCATCGCGCGTGCCCTTGTTGTCGGGCGTGCCGCTCTCCATGTAGTCCTGCGCGTCGAAGTGCGAGCGCGTGTTGCTCGGGCTGCCGACCGCGTGCACGGGCGCAAGGATTCCGTCGTCCCACATTCGCTTGAATGGCTCGAGCGACGGATGCAGGCCGAAGAACCCGTCGAGGTCGATCGCCGTGTTCGCCGCGCCGGAGGTTGGGCGCGGGATGGCGATCGTCGGCCGCATCTGATAGTACGCGCGTTCCCCGTGCGGAACGACCACGTTGAGCGCGTCTGCCGCGCCCCGCTGAAAGAGCACAATCAGAACCTTGCCCCGACCATTGCCGTTGAGCGCGGCGCCCTTGAGCAAGTCCTGCGCGAACACGGTGCGTCGCAGAAACGTGGGGTTGAGTCCCATCGTCGCCAGCGCCATCGCGCCCGACTTCATGAACACCCGGCGGTTCATAGCAATTTCCTCACGAGTACGCTTTAACGCCGCTGAAATTCGGGAGCGCCCAGCGCCAGCCCCACGACCTGGGGCAGGCCTTGCAGATTCACGGGACGGCCAAAGCCGGGCAGTTGCCCACCGCGCCCGCCTCCCAACGCCCGCGCCGGCGGCCCGCCGGGACTCCTTCCACGCGCACCGCCCATCGACACACTGTCGGCCAACGGTTTTGCGGCGCCGAGCATCGGATTGTCGCCGCTCATCAGCACGTCACGTGTTTCCGGCGAGACCTGTCCGCCCAGCATCGACCTGACCACCGCGTCGACCTGTTGGGCACGCGACTGTGCTCGAAGCGTCGCGAACTCCGGCCAGTTGCTCAACGAAGCGCCTGGTATCTGCCCGGCGGCCAGCGCCAGGCCGAAGTTGATCCGGTTGAGAATGGCGCCCGTGTTCATCCACGCGTCGCCGTGATCTGGCCAGCCGTCGGGTGTCTGGCGGCCGAAGATCGGCTGGCCGAGTCGCGCGACGATCTGGGCGGTTCGGGGCGTCGTGTCCGGCTGCGCGTTCACGGCGCGCAGAGCGCTCGCCACCAGCTCGAACGGCGTCTTCACCTTGGCGCGATACGCGGTCCGGCTGAAGAACTCCGGGCTCGTGACCACGCAACGAACGGTTTCGCGAATGTCGCCTTCGCTCTTGCTGAACGTGCCGGCGCAGCGATCGACGAGCGCCTTTGGCGGCTCGTCGCTCACGAAATGCCGGGCAAGCTTGGTCGTGATGAAGCGCGCCGTCGACCGGTGACGCGCCAGGATGTCCAACACGCGCTCACCTTCGTCCTCGCCGTGCCCGGCCGGAAACTTCTGGCCGAGGATCAGCTTCTCGCCGGCATCGTGGATCGCCGGGTTGAAGACGAATTGGCCCGTCTGTCTGTTGAAGGTCCAGCCCGTGAGCGCGCGCGCTACTTCCTGCACGTCCTTCTGGCTGTATCCGCCGTCGACGCCCAGCGTGTGAAGCTCCATCAACTCCCGGGCGTAATTCTCGTTGAGCCCGCGCCGCCCCCCCGCACGCTGCTGCAGTTGCTGCAGGATCCGCTGCCGCTCTTCGGGCGTGGCGTTCTGCAGGCGGTCGCGTATCGCCGGCGGCAGCTGTTGACCGGCGCCAATCGCGCCGCGTCCACCAAGCAACCCGGGGCGAAGTCTCCCTGCCCCTCCTCGCCCGCGCCCCGCCGCCTGCGCGAGGGTGGGATGCGTGCTGTCGGCGGCGCTCTGCCAGTTGTCCAGGAAGAACAGCATCGCCGGACTTTTCGCCACGGCGCCGAGTAGATCGCGGAACTTGCCGAGCGCCCGCGGCCGGATCACGTCGCGATCGTACGAGGTGAGGAACAACCGCGTCTGTCCTTTGCCGGCAAAGACGCTGAAGTGGTTCTCCCAAAAATCGACCATTACCTCGTCGAGTTGCCGCTCCGAGGTGACGGCGCGCGCGAGCTGCGCGGACTGAATCTGACCGACGAGCTGCTGCGACTGACGCACGGCCGCCGCGAGCTGCGGGTTTCCCGCCAGGATGTCGCGCCGTGCCGCGGCCTTGTTCATGGAGGTGTCGCTGGCATCCGCCGCTTTCACCTGCCGCTGAAGCTGCTGGACCGTGTTGAAGTCGCGGACCATGTCGCCGGTCGACGCGCCGAGGACCGCGTAGCGAGCCACCAGCGCGTCGGTTCCGGAATCGTCGATTCGTTCGGGCGAGAGCTGCTGGTCGATCCAGGCCTCGATGCCCATCGCGCGCATTCGCTCGGCGTCGCCGGGCCGCGCGCCGAACGTGAGGCGGTTTAGCACCTGCTGGATCTGCTCGTCCGGCAGCAGGTCGCCGGCGAGTGCGCCCGCGGGCGCACGGGCTGGCGCGATCTGCGACGAAGTGCGACCGGGAGCGGCGCACGCCGCCGCGATCGCGGCCACCGACAGGGCAAAGAAACTTCGCATGACGGTCCGATCCGTGATGTGACTGTCCGGTAGACGAGGTGGTTTGTCTCTCGTTAACGGGCGATGTTGCGCGCCCGGCCAAAGCGCGGCTGCCTGGCGCTCGATCTCTCTTGCGCCCATCCCGGCATTCTCCTACGGTTCCCGCAACGTGCCTCACTTCTGCAAAACACCGGACGAGCTCGCGACTGCCGCCGAAAAAGCGGTCGGTACCGCTGCAGCGAAGCACCCGGTGGCGGTCGTGGTCGCGCAGGTCGACCATCCACCCACCAATGGAAAGTCCGCAGCGAGCGAGGAGCGCGTGCTGCACGATCTCCGTGAGATCGTGATGCATTCGCTGCGCCCGAGCGACCTCGTGGGTGTGCTCGACGGCCGTCTGATCATGGTCGTGAACGACGCCTCGGCAGAGGACGCACGCGTGATTGGCGACAGGCTCTGCGCGGCCGCGAGGAACCGCACGTACGGCGATACACGCACGCACGTCACGATCTCGATTGGCGCGGCGAGCGCGCCGGAACACGGCAACAACTTCGAGCGGGTACTCGCTACGTCGTCGGGCGCGCTCGAGCGAATTCGGCTGCAGGGGGGCGACGGATCGGCCGCCGCGCCCGCTCCACACCACGAACCGCTGCATCGCCCGCTCTCGATCGACCATTTCGCCGGGCGGTCGAGAGAGTTCGGCTCGCTGGTCGAGTGGCTCGAGGAAGCGGATGCCGGCAGCCCGCGTGTCGTTTCTCTCACGGGCGACGTGGGCAGCGGCACGTCGACGCTGCTCGCCCAGCTCGAGCCCGAGGTCCGCCTCCGAGGCGGGCTCTTCGCGCTGGTCTCGTCCAACGAACGCGCCGTGCCCGAGCCTTACGAAGTGTGGCGCGCCTTCCTCCGCGCGACTCACCTGTTTCCAACGGCGCCGTCGCGCGAATGGAGCGAGCTTCAGCACCTCGAGCCAAGCTTTTCCGGGCGCGACACCTCCGGGCACCCAGGGAGCCAATACCGGCTGCTGGGCGAACTGAGCGAGTACACTCGCGCGCTCGCGGTCGACCGCCCGCTCGTCATCGTCCTCGATGACATGCAGTGGGCGGACGCGACGTCGTGGGACGCGCTGGAGCACTTCCTGTCGTCGCTGGACCGTGACCGGATCATGATCTGTCTGGCCCGGCATTCCGTGGCGATTCACGACGCGGACGCGCGACGCTGCCTCGCCGCCCGGCCCGAGCTCGTCAGGGAACTCGCGATCTCGAGTCTCACGCGCGACGAGGTCAAGCAGTGGCTCGAGGCCGCGTTCCACCGACAGCAGGTCGGCCGCGAGCTCCTCGCATACGTCTATCGGCAGACCGAGGGCAACCCGCTGACGATCGCGCAGCTGCTCCGCGCGCTCGTCGAAACGGGTGCGATCTGGCACAACGGAACGCGCTGGGAATGGACGCCGGTCTCCGAACTGCGGCTCCGGACGGGGCGCGCACCGCTCGTCGCGCAGCGTCTGAGCCGCTTCTCGTCGAGCACGCAGGCCGTTCTGGCGACGGCCGCGGTCGTCGGACGCGATTTCGAGGTCTCGGTACTCGTCGGCGCCTCGGCTGGAAGCGAGGCGGCAGTGAGGCTCGCCTTGAACGAGGCGCTCGCCGCGTCGTTCGTGGTGCCGACCCGTGAGCGCGGGCAGGCGGCATTCGTGTTCGCGCACGACGAGATCGCCGAGGTCTTGGTCGACAACGTGCCGCGCGACCAGTTGCGCCAATTGCATCATCGCGTCGGGCGCTCGCTCGAGCGGCTGCACCCCGAGCGCCCCGCCGAGATCGCGTTGCACTACGACGCCGCGGGCGACTCGACCGACGCCTATCGCTGGGCGCAGCAGGCGGCGACCGCCGCCGAACGCGTGTACGCGTACGGCAGCGCGCGGTCGCTGCTGCACGTCGCGGCGCGCAACGCGACGAGCGCGGCGGAGCTCGCCGAGGTTCGCGTGTCGCTCGCGCACATCTGCGAGACCGGCGGGCGCTTCGACGAGGTCGAAGAGCTGTGCGACCTGGCCATCGAGTGGTTCGAAGGGCAGGGCGACGAGCGACGCGCGCTGTCCCTGCGCCGGATGCGGGAGCGCGCGCGGATGGAGCTCGGCCAGCCCGCGCGCGTGACGCTCGATGCGCTGACAGCGCTCAACGCCGAAGCCAAGCGGCTGGGCTTCGATCGCGAGCGCGTGTCGATTCTGTTGCTGATGTCGCAGATCCACGCGCGACTCGGCGACAAGCGGACGTCCGAGCGTATGGCAGCCGAAGGCGTGGAGATGGCGGAAAGCCTCGGTGACGCGGCCATTTTAGCCGACGCAGTCACACGGCTTGGCAACTCGATCCTCAGCTCCGCGCCCGGTCGCGCCTATCCGATCTTGCGTCGCGCACTCGAGCTGTACGAGAGCATCGGCGACGTACGCGGACAGGCGCGCACGTATGGGAACCTTGGCGTGGCCGCACAGTGGGAGTCGCGCCTCGACGAGGCGCGCCAGGCCTATTCGCGAGCGATTGCCATGGCTCGCGCCGGAGGCATGCCCGACGTATGGGGGCTCGTCTCCGTGAACCTCGGTGTGCTTTATCAGAAGTGCGGCGAGTACGACCGCGCCAAGGAGCTTTTCAGTGAGGCGCTGGAGCTGTTCGCCGCGGTGAAACACAGCGAATTCCAGCTCGCCGCGTTGTTCAACCTCGCGCACGTCGAGCGCGAGCTCGGAGCCTGGGAAGCGGCCACGGAACTCTACGAAACCACGATTCCGCTCGCGCAGCGGATCGGCCAGGCCGATATTGAAATCGGCGCGATCGCCGGCGCGGGGTTGTGCGCGCTCGAGCTGGGAAAGCTGGATGCCGCACGCGTCGCAGTATCCGAGCTCACCTCTCGGATGGGCGACCGAACGGATTGGTTCCAGGGCCGCGAGCTGGTCGAGGCGTTGTTTGTTCGGATGGACGCGGCCGAGGGCCGGAATGTGCAGGCGCTCACGCGCTTCGCGACGGCGGTTTCGCTCGCCGAAGCAGCAGACGTCTACAGCGCTGCGTGGCTCGTGGCCGTATGCTCAGATAGTCTCGCCGGCGCCGATCAGCCGACGATCGAACGGTTCGTCGGCGAGTACGATGCGCGTGTAAAGAAGCTTGGGTATGCCGAGATGACGCGGCGCTTCGACATGCTTGCGCATCGGTGACCGCGATCACGGTCGGCTGGTTGTTCCTAGCGGTACATGTGACCGCGGTCTATCTTGGCGAGTGTCGAGGCTGCCCGTCCGGGCGATTCGACCCGCATTCCAAACGAGGCGTACCATGCCCGGATCACTCCGAAAACTGGCAGTAGGCGCGGCGGCTCTCACGCTGCTCGGCTGCTCCGACTCCACGCTGAGCCCGAACCACGCGCCAAGCCGAATGCTTGCCCCGGGTGGCGGCCCGTCGCTCGATGTAGACGCTTCACTGTGGTTCAGCGGCTTCCAGACGACCACGATCACGCTGACCGCCGCTGGCGGAACGTACTCGATCGGCAACGGCCTGTTCATGATCAAGATCCCGTCGAACGCCGTGTGCGATCCGGCAACGAGCAGCTATGGCGACGGGACGTGGGATTCTCCCTGCACCACGCTCGCGGCGGATCAGTCGCTCAACGTAACAGTCACGTACGGATTCACGGACAGCAACGTACCGGTCCTCGATGTTTCGCCCGGAATCCGGTTCAGCCCCAACTCTGTCGTTACGCTCGGAACCAACGCGTACGCGTCGGCGATCGTCGCCGATTCCAGTTACTTCGCGGCGAATCCCCAGGCGCTGCACTACTTCGGGATGTACTACACCGCCGATCTCGGCAAGACGGCGCACACCGACGCGGGGAAGGACAACTCGCTCGTCACGCACGTGAATCTCGGGACCGGCCTTGTTTGGCGTCGGGTGAAGCACTTCAGTGGCTACAACATCCTCAGCGGGCTGCCGTGTGATCCATCGCCCGACGATCCGAACTGCATCGACGACGGCGGGCCTGACGTTCAGCACTAGCGGTCCCGCGACCTGAGTGAAGCATGACGAGGCCTCGGCGTTGCCGAGGCCTCGTTCACTTTGTGAAAATTTGCACTTGAGCCGCCGACGTGGCGCAGTTTGCTTTTGGACGTGTCCGCCCCAAGCCCTCTGCGTCCTGTTGCTCCCGTCGTGATTGTCGGCGGTATCACCGCGGCCGCCACGACCGGCGCGCTCGTCGCGATCGGGCATCGCCTCGGCAACTCCGGCATTCCATTCGCGGCGATCAGTGCCGCGCTCTTCCACCGCACGGCGGCGGGCGGTGAAGCCGGGTTGGTCTTTGGTGGACTTGTGCTGCACGTCACCGTGATGTTCGTGCTCGCGTCCGCGTGCGTGTGGCTCGTGACTCGTCTGCGCCTCTCGAACCTGGTTGCTGCGGCGATCGTCGCGTTGGGTGAGCTCGCTCTCTCCTGGCTCTTCGCGTGGTCGAGAGGCTCGGGCATGGCGACGATCCTGCCCCTCGGCGACCGCATCGTGCTCGCCGTGGTGACCGCCGGCGCACTGGTGGTGGGCATGCGCTTTGCCTTCCCAACAATGCGAAATGCCTGACCACGTCCGTCCATAATTTTGGCGCATGTGACGAACCCCGGTACGCTGTAGTTGTACAAGGGAACCTCCCGCGCATTGCAGGTGTTAGCACGGGTGACGGGCGCGATGTGACCGGGGGCTGAAACTCCGGCAAGTCACGGATCGTCGAGGTTAGCAGGGTGGGGCAGCAGTATCATTTTCAGGAGGGGGTTATGGACATCCTCGTGATGGTCGAGGAGAACCCCGATCACTCGCCGGTGTTGGCGCATGTGAACTCCGTCCCGTCGCCGCTGCATTGGTCAGAGCGGCCGTCGCGCGATATCGTGACGCTGTACGGGGAACCGAATCCGGAGTCGCTGGCGTTGGCGCTTGCAGCCGCGGTAGAGTCGCACCGGTCTGGCGATGGGCACGCAGAAGCGATTCGCCACCTGGGGATTTGGCCGGAACGCGGGGCGGTGGGAGATGCGGCGTGGCGGGATGCGTCGGGGCGGTTGGTGACGAGTGATCTCGAGATTCCTCTCGAGACGCTGCATTCGACGGCGAAGCAGTTGCTGATCGAGTGTGGGCAGTTGATCCGGCGGTTGGTCGCGGGCTTGTCGATGCCCGACTGGCCGGAGGGTGCAAGACGGGCGATCAGCATCTCGATCGGACCGATCGTGGGGCTGACGGGACCGGTGTTCGCTCCGCTCGAATCAATGCTCGAGCGGTTGAGAGAGGCAGACGGACTTGCATTCGAGACCGAAGGAGACTGAACGGGGAACCTGATTCGTCAGAGTTGGTGAACGGTGAAGTGAAGCGCGGGGCGGCCAGTGGCCGCCCCGCGCTTCGTTTTTGACGTTGCATTAAAGCTCTTTAATATTTGGGCAGCTCTCGCTCGTTCGCCCGTTCGGGTTACTCCGCCATTCGCGTCCTCCAGCCACACTGACAAATCACCGCCGCACATTGCACTCGGAATGATCGGAAGCATTCGAGTCTCGGAAAGACCGACCAAGAATTGAGCGCGCCGCCGGCAATCGTCAACGCGCGCTCGTCGTGTCGAATGCCGCAGTGAGCAACAACGACTCGAGCAGCGGATACACCACATCCATTCGCTTGACCCGTTGCCGCGGGTCGATGACATCGTGTGGCAGGCCAAGCGAGTCGGGAAGCCAGGTCGTCTCGACCCGTGCTCCGCGCGCGCGCCAATCGCTCGCAAGGCGGAGCGCGGCATCGTTGCTGATCGTCCGATCGTGCGCGTTGAGCAATAACCGGATGTCTCGCACGCCCGGCGGCGCTCTCCGCGCCTGACGCTCGACGGCGAGACCGAGCCGCAGCATCTGCCCGAAGCCGTGCGTCGTCCAGCCATCCTCACGATCGGGAACGGTATCCGACCTCGGGCGTTGTCGCGTGAGATTCGGCAATCGCACGGCCAGCCTCAATACCGGACTGCCCAGCTTCCACGGTAACCGCGCCAGTTCGATTGCCGGGGCAATGACCACCACGCGCCGCACATCCGGCCGGTTCTGCGCCACCCAGGCGGCCATCGTCCCACCCGCACTCAGTCCTGCGACCATCACCGTGTCGCCAAGTCCACGCGCGATGACGACGGCGGAGTCGGCGCAGTCGCGAAGCTGCTCGGCGGTCATTTCCGCGAGCGCGTGCATTTCGCCAGGCTCGGCGTGTTCCGGCAGACGCGGGATGTAGACGTTGGCGCCCTGCTCGTACAGCCGCTCGGCGAATACCCGAAACTGGCGCGGCGAGTTGGTGACACCGTGAAAAAGCACGATCGCGCGAGGCGCGCGCTGTCCGTGAACCAGTAGAATCGACGTACCGCTTGGCACGACGATCGAATCTTCGTGGGCGATGGTGCGGCTAACCTGTTGCACCGCGCCGGCATAGCTCGGAACGCCGATTCGCAGGGCGACCAGATCGCTCGTATCGAGCGGTCTGACGGCAGCCGTGCCGAGCCCGAGCACGGCGGCACTGCTGAACAGCGCGGCTGCCAACTTTCGGCGATGAGTCATGCCGATCGGAAGAGGCTCGGGTCCATCCGGAGATTCAAGGGTGTCCGACGAATCCTGTCCAGGCCTGACGCCCCTTGACTCCCCTTCTCCGGCGCGCCAGTCTCCGACTACAGGGGCTGATTACCAGGGCTGATCACCGCAGGCCAACGTGCCGACTCGAAGCGCCACACACCGCTCGTCCGACAGCGTCCGCGTGTTCGCCGATGACATGGGAAGACTCTGGAGCGCCGCCCGAACGGGCGGCGTCCTGGTCTTCAACTGCATCAGCGAGACGCGGCACGCCGGGCGCGCGCTCGCCGTGGAGCTCACGAAGCTCGACGACTCGGTCAGCGACGACGCCCTTCGCGCGTGGCTCGAGCAAGCACCGAATATCGGAACACTGCTTTGAGAGCAGAGGAGTCGACGCTATGAGGGAGTACAAAGGATCGGAGATCCGCAACATCGCGGTGGTGGGACACGGGGCGAGCGGCAAGACCAGTTTGGTCGATGCGCTCGCCTTCGTGTCAGGAAGCTCGAAGCGCCACGGATCCGTCAAGGACGGGACCGCCCTCACCGATGGGTCGCCCGAGGAGATCGAGCGTGGCTACTCGATCAACCTCGGCTGTGCGTACGCCGAGTGGCAGGACACCAAGATCAACCTCATCGACACACCAGGGTATCTCGACTTCCACGGTGACGCGGTCGCCGGTCTCGCCGCCGCCGATGGCGCGCTCGTCGTCGTTCCCGCGACGTCGGGCGTCGAAGTCGGCACCGAGCGCATGTTCCGCGAGGCGGTGGCCCGCCGCGATCCGGTGATGTTCGTCGTCTCGATGATGGACAAGGAGCACGCCAACTTCGATCGCATCTATCAGCAGATCAAGACGCGGCTCACCAACAAGGTGATTCCCGTCGAGGTCCCGATCGGCGAAGGCCCCGACTTTCATGGCGTCGTCAACCTCTTCACCAAGAAGGCGCATCAGTTCAAGCGCGGCGTGAAGACGGGAGAGTATCAGGAAACCGAAATTCCGGCTGAGGCCAAGCCGCTGTTCGACCGCTACTACAACGAGCTGATCGAGTCCATCTCGGCGACCGACGACTCGCTGCTCGAGCACTATCTCGAGGGTGCCGAGATCTCGCGCGACGAGGCAATCGCCGGAATGAAGGAGGCGATGAAGCGGATGGAGCTGTTCCCGCTCTTCTGCGCATCGGGCGAATTGAACTACGGCATGCAGGCGGTGCTGAGCACGATCGTCGAGGTCATGCCGAACGCGTACGAGATGGAGGAGATCCACGCGTTCAAGGGCGCCGAAGGCGATGCGACGGTCGAGATCCACGCCAAAGACGACGGTCCATGCGTCGCCCACGTATTCAAGACGATGTCCGAGCCGCACGTCGGCGACGTGACGTATTTTCGTCTCTTTTCCGGCGCGATCAACTCGGGCGACGACTTGTACAACGCGACGCGAAGCGTCGCCGAGAAGTTGAATCATCTCTCGGTATCGCAGGGCAGGGAGCGCATCGAGCTGCCGCGACTGCACGCGGGCGACATCGGTTGCGTCGCCAAGCTGCGGAACACGCACACGAACGACACGCTGTCCACTCGTTCGCACCCGGTACGGTTGCCGGCGATCGAATTTCCCGAGGGCGCGGTTCAGATGGCCGTGCACGCGCCCAATCGCGCCGACGAAGAGAAGTTGCAGGCGGGCCT
>DATISA010000343.1:0-10240 GCA_035469245.1 Gemmatimonadaceae bacterium | reverse complement strand
TCGCCGGCCAACGCGTGCCCGCCAATGCCCACGTGATCGGGATCCTCGGCTCCGCCAACCGCGACGAACGGCACTGGGGCCCGACCGCGGCCGAGTTCGACGTCACCCGCAATCCGCAGGGACACCTGGCGTTCGGCTTCGGCAACCATTTCTGCCTCGGTGCGTCGCTGGCGCGGCTGGAAGCGCGCATCGTGCTCGAGGCGCTGCTCGACGAGCTGCCGCGCCGCGAACGCAGCGAGCCGCGCGTGGAGCACATCGATTCCTTCCTCATCCGCGGCCCCAAGCGCTTCCTATTGCGGCGCGCGGCGTAGTTGTGAACGAACGCACGCGACCCAAAAGGGAGCACCGCGGCCGGGAACGTGGGTCGTTTGTTGGAGCGCTCTCGAACGAGGAGACATTCTCGTTCTTACGCCGGCTGCTCCCAGCCAATATCGAGAGACGTACCGCATTGTCGCACCGCACCGAAGGAACCCGCCGCGCGCCCGGGCTGCTCGTGGCGCGCGCATCTCGCAAGACCGCCGCTTACTAGAGTGGCTGGTTCGGCACGCCTTCGAACAATTGCTCAGTCGGCCCAACGGTCTGCAGATGCAACAGTTTGGTGGCGAGATGCGGCGCGAAGACCGAAAGATACACTGCATGCCCGAGGACGATGACAGCCACAATTGAGAGGAAGGAAGAACCTAGACGGCTTCTTGACTTGGAATCCGCCCACACCTCGATGGGTGTGCGCATCAGTGAATCAGTTCGTCCGAGGATGTAAGTGAAGACCATCATCTGCACGCCCATCGCTAGAGAGTCATACAGCGGATACTGGTGCTTCGTGCCAGGCCACAGAGCGAGTCCCTCGATAACGCGGCCATAGGCGAACACGCCAAGTCGAGCCCCAAGGATCGCATTGAACACGAAGGCCCAGAGGCAGCCGACAACGAGGCCTACGATCAGCAGGGTGATAGGCTCACGCCACTGGAATCTCGAGCTCAACCAGCGCCCGAGAGAAGCGCCTATCACGGCAGGAAGAACGAAATAGGCGATGTAGCCGGGGGGAACCGCTGCCGGCAGGCCTCCCCATGTCATGTTCAACGGCCACCAAGACGGCATGTGCGGAATGGCGGGCGGGAACTGTGCGTACACCGCCCAATCATAGGGGGCCTCAATCCAGGAGAATGAGATCGCGGATATGCACACTAGCAAGAGCGGATGTGGGCGGCCGCGGCGGAAACTCAAGAACAAGCCAATGGCTACAAAGAAAGCCCCGCCGAGGTAGGCGAAAGTTATCGCAGCCTTCAAGAGCAGGGTTAGTTCAGACACTATCCGACCCCTTCCTCTTTGAAGGACCACGTGCCTCCGGATCAAATCGAAGCACCAACGCGAAGATCAGGACAATCAGTCCGAAAAGCGTGCCGAGCATGATCAACGCGCCCACAGCATTATCCTCTTCGAGGCCTCCCGATCGAGATCGCGGGGCCCCAAGCGCTTCCTGCTTCGGCGCGCGGCGTGACCGGGAGCGACGCGCTTCGATCGGAGGGGCAGGGCGCCCCGCGGAAGAATCAGCACCAGGGGCAGATGCTCATCTGCTTGCAGTGCCTGGAGCCGGTGATGCGGTGCGAGGGGATCAGCCCCGCATGTTCATCGACTGGGAGATGATCGCGAACCCCGTCGTCGACGCCAGGCGCTTGCCGACCGCCGCTTGATACGCGGGCGATTCGTACCAGGCTTTCGCCGCCTCCGCGGATTCGAATTTGAGGATCACCGTCTGCGGTCCGGGGGGCGTCCCCTCGATGGTCTCGGCGGCGACGTCGAACGCCACCAGTTCCCCGCCGGATGCCTGGATGGTCGGCATCGCGGCGACCTGGTACTCCCGGTAGAGCTTGGGATCGTTCACGACGTACTGGGCGATGAAGTATGCGGCCATGGTTTCTCCTCCGGTTTCAAGATTCGAAAGAACCCAAGCGTACGTTGGATCGCCGGCAAGGATCTTCACACTTCTCGGGATGGGCCTGCGGCCCATCCCGACCGTCCCTTAGATCGCGGCCTGGATGCCGTCGAAGAACTGCCACCAGGCGTCGAGCGAATGCTGAAGCGCGTCGCGCACGCGCGCCTGGGTCGCGGCGTCGGTCGCATGGCGGACGACGATGTTGTCGCCCACGTCACTGTGCTCCGCATCCGCCATCTCGTGGATGTCCCAGAACTCCACCGCCTCGCGGCTGAGCCCGTAGTTCGCCTGGAGTCGCCGCGCCATCGGGCCGAACGCGCCGGGGACCTGCCCCTCCGCCGCCAGATTGATCGCGGCCGCCCCCTCGATGAAGGACCGCTGCTTGGTCGACAGCTCGAACCAGTCGATCAGCGCCCGGGTGGCGGCCAGCGGCTTGCCGTCGACCAACTCGGCGCGCGACAGGCCGACGGCCTCGCCGAAGCGGATGAAGAGCTCCGGGTGGGGCTGGTTGCAGCCGGAGATCCGCCCCGTCTCTTCCTCGTAGACGCTCTCCGCGAGGTCCATGCGCTCCTTGGGGAACGGACAGTTGGCGTGCATCGCGCTCACGGCGCGGGGGAACTCGCGCACCTGGAGGAAGAACTGGACGGCGAAGAGCTTCAACTGGTCGCGGCTCAGCTTGCCCTCGGCGAGCGCGAGCCAGAGCGGGTGACTGCCGAAGGTCCTCCGCGCCTGGATGCGCGCGACCAGATCCCGGATGAAGTCCTTGGGAGGCAGAACCCCGCTCATCGCTTTCTTCCCTCACCACCCGCGTCGGGGCGGGTGCTCCTGGTGTCCGATGTTTGAGAACATGCGTCCCCTTCGCCTATAGTACGAGAGAATGTCATTCTCCAAGCCCGGCAACGGTGATTCGCATTCAGTCCTCGACCTCGCCGACTACCGCGCCGAGCTCCACGCCTGGCTCGACGCCAACCACGAGGCGCTGGCGCCCCGGTATTCCCTGCCCGGAACGCTCGACGATCGCGTCGCCCAGATGCAGCGCGTCAAGTCGATCCTGTTCGATGCGGGCTGGATGCAGCGCGGATGGCCGGAGCGCGTCGGCGGCCGCGGCGGCACCCCGATGCTGCGCACCGAGCTCGGCGCGGCGCTCGCGGCACGCGATCTCACGGATCCTGGCCTCTTCTCGTTGATCGAGGTGCTCGCGCCGACGCTCATCGACTTCGCGCCAGCCGAGCTGGCCGCCGAGGTGGTCCCCCGCCTGCTCTCGGGCGTCGAGCTCTGGTGCCAGGGGTTCTCCGAGCCCGACTCGGGAAGTGATCTCGCGTCCCTGCGCTGCCGCGCCGTGCCCGAGGGCGGCGACGCCAGCGCGGCCTCGAGATGGGTGATCAATGGCCAGAAGGTCTGGACCAGTCTGGCGCAGTTCTCCCAGCGCTGCGTGCTGCTGACGCGAACGGGCGCGGCGGATTCGCGCCACCGGGGCATCACCGCGTTCTTCGTCGACATGGACACGCCGGGGATCACCGTCGCGCCCCTCGAGATGCTCAACGGGGAGCTCGAGTTCGCCGAGGTGTTCTTCGACGACGTCGTGGTCCCGGCCGACCGGATGCTCGGAGAGTTGAACGAGGGCTGGGCGGTGGCGATGAGCATCCTCCCCTACGAGCGCTCCTCGTGCTTCTGGCAGCGCATCGCGCACCTCTACCGGCGGCTCCAGCGGCTGGTCGAGGTTGCAGCGGACGACGACCGTGCGGCGGAGATCGTCGGGGACGCGTACGTGCAGCTCCACGCGCTGCGCGCCCGGTCGCGCGCCACGCAGCACCGACTCGCGGAGACCGGCACGATCGGCGCGGAGACGTCCATCGACAAGGTGCTCGTCGCGACGGCCGAACAGACGACCTACGAGGCAGTTCGCCGGCTCCTCCCCGGGATGATCGAGATGGACGACGGCGTGGGCGGTGAGGTGTGGCGCAACGAGTACCTGTTCTCGCGTGCCGCGACCATCTACGGCGGCACCGCGGAGGTACAGCGCAACATCATCGCCCGACGGCTCCTCCAGCTCGGGAGTGAAGAATGAGCGATGCCGACGAGCGTGCCGTGATGGAGGAGACGGTGCGCGGGGCGATCGCGGACGCCCTCGCGACCGCGGACGCAGGCGCCGATATCGATGCCGTCCTCGCCAAGCTGGGATGGTTGGAGATGCTCCACGACCGGCCGAACGACGCCATCGGCCTCGTCTTTGGCGCGCTCGGCGCCACGAACGCGACGGCCACCGCGCTCGACGACGTTCTCGCGACGGCGCTCGGGCGGGAGCCGCGCGCTAACCTCGCCGTCCTCCTTCCACCGTTCGCTACTTGGGACGCACCGGGGCGTCTCCAGGGGAGCGACTTCCACGCGACCGGGCTCGGCACCGCTCGCGCCGCTCGCGCTCGCGAGCTGCTGGTGGCCTGCACGACCGCCTCGGAGACATGGGCGGTCGTCGTTCCGGCGGCGGTCGCGGAGGCGCGTCGCGTGCACGGGGTCGATCCCGACGGAGGCCTGCACGCGATCCGCGTGCAGGGCGGCGCGGAGGGCGCCACGCGCATCGATCCCGCCGCATGGTCCGCGGCCGTCGCGCTCGGCCGCTGCGCGATCGCGCACCAGTCCGCAGGCGCCTGCCGAGCCATGCTGGACCTGGCCCGTACCCACGCGCTGGAGCGCCAGCAGTTCGGCCGTCCGATCGCGCGGTTTCAGGCCGTGCGCCACCGGCTGGCGGAAGCCCTGGTCGCGGTGGAAGCGCTCGAGGCCACGCTCACGGTGGCCGGAGAGGAGCCGGGCCCCGAGACAGCGGCCCTCGCGAAGGCCGTTGCCGGACGCACGTCGCGCACGGTGTCCCGGCACGTCCAGCAGGTGCTCGCCGGCATCGGCTTCACCACCGAGCATCGGTTCCATCGCTTCCTGAAGCGTACGCTGGCGCTCGAGGGGCTCTTCGGATCGGCCGACGAGATCGTCCTCGATGTGGGACGGCGGCTGCTCGCCACGCGCCACGTACCGACGCTCATCGAGCTGTGACGTTCGCGTGGGGCTCGGTCGCTGCTTCGCGACGATGGAGAAGCAGCAGGATCCAGGCAAGCACGCAATCGGGCAACTGGTACATGGCGAGACCGACCTGATTGTACTGCCCGGGCGCGACGGCGCTGCTGAAGGAGAGCCGGGTGCTCTCGCCTTCCGCCCGCCGAAACGGCAGGCCCGCGAATCCGGTGAGCGCGAGCACGAAGAACAGGAGCACCGAGTCTCGGTGCCTGGCACGGAACGCAACGACGAGGGCGAACACCCCGCTACCAGCCACGGCGGCCCTTGAGTTGGCGGGAACTGTCACGGTACCTTCGTCGCCCGAAAATGGGGCGCGCCGCGTGCGACCCGACCGGGAGCCTCCACCGATGGGAGATCCGCACACAGTCACCCCCGACCTGATCGCTCCATCTGACCGGTCTTGCGGGATCGACGGAGCGTACGGTGGGCCGCCGGGCCACCGCTCCGCCGTCGTGGTTGCCGTGCTCCTGGCGGTCAGCGTGGCTGCCGGATGGCATATCGTCGCCACCGCCGATGGCTTCCTGCTCAACAACTACCCGTTTTTCTCGCCCGACTCTTATGACTGGGTGGTGGAGGGCGCCTACCTCGTCCGCATGTTGGGCACGGCGCCGCCAGCGCAACCGCTGCTGACCGGGCGCAATCCGGTGTTCGTGGCGGTGATGGCGCTCGACGCCCTGCTCGGCCAGCGTGGTCTCGTCTTCGCTGTCGTGTCGGCCGCGGCTGTTTTCGCGACCGGCTGGATGCTGATTGGCCACCTCGGACGCTTCCGGCACCCGACCGCGGCTGCGTTTTCCTTTCTGATCATCGTCCTGCTGGCCCAGGTCAACTTTCTGAGAGCCTACGTTCTCGCCGACTCGCTGTGCATGGCACTGACGATCGCTGCCTTCCTGGCGACGCTGCGGGCAGCGCGGGAGGCGGGCGGCTGGCGATGGGTCGCCACGGCCGCCGGACTGACGGCACTGGCCGGCCTGACGCAGGAATACGGCGTGTTCGCCCCCGGCGTCGCGGGGGCGGTCGCGGCGACACAGGCGCTGAGACGCGGAGAGCGCGCGGTGGCCTTGAGGATGGCGGTCATCGGCGGTGCCGCCGCAGTGCCGGTGGTCGTCGGTTATCGCCTGTGGTTCGGCTTTCTGCCTCACCAGACCCGGCCCGATCATTTCGGACTCGTGCGGATGGTCCCGGATATGATCCCCTTCTATTTGGAAGCCTGGACCTACACATTCCTCCCGCTGGCACCCCTCCTCCTGGTGACGTGGCGTCGCCGCATCGTTGGCCGCGCCCTGGACGACACAATGACCGTCGCCGCGTGGATCGTCTCGCTCGCGTTCATGATTCTGTGCCTCCTCCTGCAGTGGCCGTCGAACCGCTTCACGGGGTTCTTCTGGCCGATCCTCGTACTCGCCCTCTTCCGGACGGTGAGCGCGCGCTCCGGGGAGACACCCAGGCAGGTGGTCGATCTCGCGGTTGTCCTCGTGGCCGCCGGGGTCCTGCTGCAGACGCTCTTCGTGAACCCGGCAATTCCCCAATTTCCGTACTTCAGCACCCTGGCGCTCGACCCTGATCGCAGTTGGCTGGTCCAATTCGTCCGGGCCCGACCGCTGGACCGCATGGAGTTGGAGGCGCGTTGCGGCAGCCGGGCCACACTCTGTGCGGCGGCTCGCCCCCTGGCCGGCGGCTCACCGTACCAGCAGAGGATCTCGACCTTTTACGAGTGGCTCATGCTGGATCGCTCGGGATCTCCTGACGCCACCGGCACGGCGCTCCCGCCGCATGTCGGACCGGCACCGTAAAGGCGCGCGCCGTGACGTTGATGTGCGCGCGGCGGCAGGACGCGTGATCACACGTCCCGACGATCATTGAGCTGCGACGTTCACGTGGGACGCGTGCGCTGGTTCCGCTGCGGTCGCATCTGGGGCGACGTGGGTCCGCCCGTGGCCGCCGCGATCGCATCAACGGTCGAGCAGCGAGAAGGCGGCCAGCGCGGCCAGTCGTTGATCGCGGCCCCACGGCTTGGTCGCGAACTTGCCGATACGCGCGGCGTCGAGCGATTTCGGCGGCACGAGGTGCACCGGCACCGAACAGGCATCGCGGAACACGTCGCGGTAGAAGCAGCCTTCGGCGGTGTGGATGCGCGGGTGCGCGGCGAGAATCGCGTCGAGCGGTCCGGGATCGCGATCGGTGGCGACGACGGCGCCGCCGATCACCTCAGCGGTGATCAGCGGCGCGAGCGCGCGCCGCGCATTGGCGAGCGCCTTCTTCCGCAGCCGCGTCAGCCACGGTCGGACCTTCGGGAGCTCCATCTCCGCCGCCATGTGGAAGCAGAACCGCTCGTCGTCGCCGAGCACGTCGATCACGGCGTTGGCGACGATCTCGGGCTTCCTGGGCGATCCACCGACGACGACGCATGCCGCCCAGCCGGTGTGTGGGCTGATGCCGAGCGCGAGCGGCCTGCGGTCGTTGTGCCCCACCATGCCTTCCTCGTAGTCCGGCCGGCAGGGGGTTGCCAGGAGGCCGAACGGCGCGCGGGTCGATCCGCCGCCGACCGCGGATCAGTCCGACCACGGCTCCTTGTCCCAGGGCCGGTCGAGGGGCGCCATGCCTCCACCGACCGGGAAGAACTGGCGCTGCGCATACGTCTCGCGGGCGATGCCGTGGCCGAGCTCGTCGAGGAAGGCGCGCTTCAGGTCCTGGGTGAACAGCTGCCGGGTGTAGCGCAGCACGAGAGGAGGCCGCAGGGCCAGGTCGCGCGCCAGCTCCCACGCCCGGTCGAGGAGCCGGTCCTTGGGCAGCACTTCGGCCACCGCGCCCCATTCGAGCGCCTCCCGGGCAGAGAGCTTCTTGCCGGTCAGGAGCATGTACCGCGCCCGGTTGCGTCCGACGAGCCAGGGCCAGATGACGTGCTGGCCGTCGCCCGGGACCATGCCGCGCGGGAAGTGCGCGAGGTCCTGGAAGTAGGCGTCCTCCGAGGCCAGCACGATGTCGCCCAGCAGGGGGACCTCGGAGTGGATGTTGCATGGCCCGTTGACGGCGCTGATCATCGGCACGTCCACGGAGAGCACGTTCTCGATGAGCATGCGGCCGTACCAGGCCTTCTCGTCGAGCTTCATGAGGCCCTTCTGGCCCTCCATCGCGAGGTACAGGGGCTTCTCCACCGGAGCGGGCCCCCAGTCGGCGTTGTAGTTCTCGCCGGTGCCGGTGTGGATGAGGACCTTGATCTCGCGATCGCCGGCGATGTCGGCGAAGGCGTCCGACATCTCGTCGTGCGCCTTCCAGTCCCACACCAGGCTGCCGCCGTTGGTGTGGCACTGCATCAGCAGGATGCCCTCCTCGCTCAGCTCGAACCGATAGTTGGCGTATCTGTCCTTGTACTCCGCATATCTCGATCGCTTGGCCACGGCGCTCTCCTCCCGCTATTTCTTCGCGGACGACCGCTTGAGGAAACGGGCAACGTTCTCCTGGAGCTCGGTCGTATCGAACGACTGGGCCTCGGCCGCCATCGCGAAGTCGATGGTGGCCAGCACCGCCCGCTCGACGTGCAGGTTCAGGACCCGCTTGGTCGCCTCCACGGCCTGACGGGGTAGGGCGGCAATGCGGTGGGCGGCGGCGAGCGCCGCGGAGAGAACCTCGTCGTCCGGGCAGACGTGGTTCGCCAGGCCGATCTCCCGCGCCCGCGCCGCGCCGATCCGCTCGCCCGTGAACGCGTACTCCTTGGCCAGGAGCAGGCTCGTGTGCAGGGGCCAGGTCAGCGGGCCGCCGTCGGCCGCCACGAGGCCCACCGCCACGTGCGGGTCCGCCAGGTAGGCCGACTCCGCCATGTAGACGACGTCGGAGAGCGCAATGACGCTGCAGCCGAGGCCCACGGCCGGTCCGTTGACGGCGGCGACGACGGGGACCCGGCAGCGGATCATGTTGATCACGAGCTCCCGACCCTCCGCGATCACGTCACGTCGCAGCGCGCGGTCCTTCACCATCCGGTCGAGGAGGTCGAAGTCGCCGCCCGCCGAGAACGCGCGCCCTTCCCCGGTGATCACCGCGACGCGCGCATCGGGGTCGGCGCTGAGCAGCGGGAAGACGCGGGTCAGGCCCAGGTGCAAATCGCCGTTTACGGCGTTGAGCTGGGCTGGACGGGCGAGCCGGACGATGCGCACCGGTCCGTCGGTCTCGACGCGAACCTCGTCGGGAAGGGGGTAGTCCATGGATCTCCTCTGTTTCGACGATTCGAATACTCTCACTCGCTCGTTGCATCGCGAGCAAGGTCTTCGGATGTTTCGGTCTGGGCCTGCGGCCCCGTGCCGACTGTGTGCGCGCGGCGCGCTCAAGCCGTCGGAAGGCCGAGGATCCGCGTGGCGATGATGTTCTTCTGGATCTGCGATGTGCCGCCCATCACGCTCTGGGCGCGGCTGTAGAGGTAGATCTTCAGCCCCACGTCGTCGCCACAGGCGACCGCGCGCGATCCCGCCACGGAAAGCGCCGCGGCCCCCACCGTCTGCTCGACCCACGTCATCAGGATCTTGTCGATGGAGCCACCGGGACCGTGGTCGAGTCCGTCGAGACGTTCGGACAGCCTGCGGCGCACGTGCAGCCGCAGCATCTCCGCCTGCACGTACGCCCAGGCGACCGCCTCGCGCTGGTCGCTGCGGAACGCGCCGGGATCCGTGCGCACCGTTGCCTCGAGGTCCTTGACCGTCTTCGCGTACCGCGCGACGTAGCCGACCTCGCCGGGCTCCCGCTCGTGGCTGACGATCGTCATCGCGATGCGCCAGCCTTCGCCAGGCTCGCCGATCATGTTCTCGGCGGGGACGCGCGCGTCGTCGAACGCCACCTGACCGAACTCCTTGGTGATGCCGTTGATCATGCGCAGCGGACGCTGCTCGATCCCGGGCTGGTGCATCGGCACGGCGAAGGCGGACAGCCCCTTGTGCTTCGGGACGTCGGGGTTCGTTCGTGCGAGCAGGAAGCACCAGTCGGCGACGTCGGAGTAGCTGGTCCAGATCTTGTGCCCCTGGATCACGTACTCGTCGCCGTCACGCGTCGCAGTGGTGCGCAGCGAGGCCAGGTCAGACCCGGCGTCGGGTTCGCTGAAACCCTGGCACCAGCGCTCGCGGCCGCTGATCAGGCCAGGCAGGAAGCGCTCCTGGACCAGGTCGCTGCCGTGCGTCGTGATCCCCTGCACCAGGTATCCGAGGCTGGGCCGCGGCGGCGCTCCGGCGGCAGCGAGCTCCTCGTCGAGGATGACGTCGAAGA
>DATISA010000342.1:0-8510 GCA_035469245.1 Gemmatimonadaceae bacterium | reverse complement strand
TCAGCGATCGTCTATCTTCCATTGACACTGGCAAAGTGGCGCGAGAACTTACGCAATCCCGCCGTCAAGCGTCAATCAGATGCGCCCGCCGGAGGTTGTCCGAGCGGGCGCGTCGTGCGTTGGCACCGCCGAAGCGTCGGGAAGTGAATACGACGATCAGCGCTTCCCGGCCGCGAGCGGCTCGGGCTTACGAGGTCGGCATGTCTGCAAAGAGCGATCCGCGCGACGATACCGCGGGTGTGAGACATCGCGATCGGCGGTGGCGCAGTTCACCGACGTGCGGCGGCTGATGCCGCGTTCGCGTCGGCGTTCGCTCGCACGGGCGACCGCACGAATTGCTCTCGGTTTTTCCGCGATCACGCTGTTGTCGGCGCGGGCGGGCGCGCAGGAGATCGACTGCGACAAGGGTGACATCGAGGTTCGCTCCCTGCGTTTCCTCGGGAACAGGACGTTCAATGCCGACCAGCTCTCGGCCCGCGTCCTGGCGACACCGTCCTCGTTCGCCAAGCGGTACTTCAAGATCTTCGGCACCAAGCGGTGCTATCCGAGCGACGGGCTCGGCCCGGACGTCCTGCGGCTCAAACAATTCTACGAGAACAACGGCTTCTACGACACCAAGGTGGACACGATCGTCCGCCCGGTCTCGCGCACGGCGGTCGCTGTGACGTTTCGCATCGACGAAGGGCAGCCGCTCACCCTGGACACACTCGAGATCACAGGGCTCGATTCGGTGGCCAACCGGCAGGCGATCACGCGCGACCTGCAGCTGCGTCAAGGCGGACGCTTCGGCCGGCTCCAGATGTACACCGACATCGACTCGATCGTCGCGAGGCTGCGCAACTCGGGCTATCCGTCGGCATCGGTCCTGCGCGAATACACGACGCATCGCGCCGAGCATCTGGCGGAAGTGCACCTCGACGTCACGCCGGGTCCGCTCGCGCACTTTGGGGCGATCGCCGTGTCGAGCCTGGACGTCAACGGCGGTCGACCGAACATCGACAGCTCGGTCGTCCTCGGCCTGCTCGGCTTCAGACAGGGCGACCGGTACAGCGACCGCGCGCTGCTCGAGGCGCAACGCAACCTGTACAACCTGGGCGCGTACCGGCACGTGGGCGTCGAGCTCGATTCCGCGTCGTTGGGCGACAGCCTGGCGAACGTCCGCGTCGACCTGCGCGAAGACTTCATGAAGCAGGTCGACCTGCAGGAAGGCTGGGCGACACTCGACTGCCTGCGGATCAGCGCCCAGTACACGAACAAGAACTTTCTGGATCAGGCAAAGCGAATCGAGCTCACTGGCCGGGTGTCGAAGCTCGGCTACGCGTTTCCCAGAAACGCGCCGGCCATTCGGAATCTCTGCTATCGGCCGTATCTCGATCAGGACAGCACGTTCAGCTCCAAGCTGAACTATTACGCCGGCGCCACGTTCCGTCAGCCCACGCTATTTGGCACGCATTGGGTGCCGGCATACACCGCGTACACGGAGCGCCACGGCGAATATCGGGCGTACTTGCGTACGACGTTCATCGGCGCCGATGCCTCGGCGACGCGAGCGATCGGGCTCGGTATGCCGCTGCGTGTCGGATACACGCTGGAATTCGGGCGCACGGAAGCCGAGCCGGCGACGTTGTGCGCGATCTTCAGCCGGTGCGACAGCCAATCCCAAGCCGAGTTCAGGCGGAACCTTCGGCTGGCCGTGGCGAGCGTCGCGCTCCAGCGCATCCGCACGGACAATCTGATCGAGCCCAGGCGCGGCTACATCCTGGGCGGCGAGCTCCGCGGCGCGGCGCCGACGATCGGCTCGGATCCATCGCAGAAGTTCGGCAAGGCGACCGTGGACGCGTCGTGGTATCACGCGCTCAATGCACGGACGGTGGTCGCTCTGCGAGCGCGAAGCGGATTCATCGCGGCGCCACGGGACACCAGCGGTGCGCGGCTTCCGCCGCCGCAGGAGCGCCTATATGCCGGCGGTGCGAACAGCGTCCGCGGCTTCCAGCAGAACGAGCTTGGCCCCGTCGTCTACCTGATCGACCAGAACCAGTTCATCAAGGACACACCGACGGACTCGACCTCCATCTATACGCTCAAGCCGAGCGCTCGGGAGAGCCGAACCATTCCGGTCGGCGGCAGCACGGTCCTGGTGCTGAACGCCGAGTTACGCATCCGCGATCCATTCCTGCCCGACCTGCTCGAGTACGTGCCGTTCATCGACGGGGGCCAGGTGTGGACGCGAGTGGGGAACGTGCAAGGCTTGAGCTCCAAGAAGCTCGTGGTGACGCCTGGCCTGGGCATCAAGCTGTTCTCGCCGATCGGGCCCATTCAGCTCAACCTGGGGTACAACTCACATCCGAACCTGCCCGGCCCGGCGTACTTCGCGGCGCCGGTCGACCTCCTCGGGCGCGCGCCTCTGATCTGCGTGACGCCGCCCGGAGTGGCGCCGGTTCCCGTAACGGTTCACAAGGACGGCCAGGTCGAGCAAGGCCAATGTCCCGCCAGCTTTTCGCCGCCGCGGTCCTCGAACTTTTTCAGCCGCATCGTGCCGACCCTGTCGATCGGCGCGAACTTCTAGATTCACGCAGGCCCATTCCTCACCCATGAGGCGCCGCAAACTCGTCGCGCTCGTCGCTGCATCCGTGCTCGGCACATTGGCAGTCGTGGCGATCGCCACGCTGTTCTTCGTGACGCAGACCACGGGCGGCCGGGAGTGGGTGCGCGGTTTCGTTCAACCGCTGTTGGCGGGAGTCGCCAAGGGCGGCGACGTCTACATCGGCCGTCTCGGCGGCAACCTGGTGAACCAGGTTACGGTGGACAGCTTCGCGATCCGGGACAAGCGCGGGGAGCTCCTCGTCAGTACCGGACGCGTCACACTCTCGTACAATCCGCGCGACCTGGCCGATTATCGAATTCTCGTCCGGCGCGCCCGGGTCGAGCATCCGTACGTGCACCTGCTGCAACACGAGAACGGCGTCTGGAACTTCAAGGAGATTTTCGCCAAGACCGGACCTTCCAAGCCAAAGAACGAAGCCAGACGGAGCATCGGTGACTACATCGTGCTCGATTCGGTGACGTTGCGGGACGCGACGTTCCTGCTGACTCAGCCCTGGCATCCCGACGACTCGCTGCACGGCGCCAGGCGCGACAGCGTGATCCGGGCGCACCTCACGAACCCGGAAAAGGCCGTCGCCAAGACGTACGACGGCTACGCGCGAACGTATGCGTGGCGCAACATCAAGGCAGTCATCGCGCACGTTCGTCTCGCCGATCCGGACAGCGATCAGAAGTACGGCCAGGAGTTTCGCGTCGCGTCACTGTCGGCCGACGAGTTCGAGCCGACATTCAAATTCAGGAACGTCACGGCCAACGTGCGCCGCCTCGCCGACACGCTGTCGCTCGACGTTCCGCACTTCGACATGCCGGCGTCCACGGGACACGCCAACGGGCGCATTTGGTGGGGCAGCAACCTGCCGACGCGCTACGACATCGCGATCCGCGGCGACTCCGTGTCGCTCGACGATGTCAACTGGGTCTACCCCGACCTGCCGCACAGCGGCGGCGGGTCGATGAACCTCGCGATTCAGAACGATCAAAAGAATCTGCACGTGATCGATTTCAAGATCACGAACATGGACGTGGAGAGCACCAGGTCGCACCTCACCGGTGCGATGTCGTTCGGCACGGGCGCGCCGGTGCTACTGGTTCGAAACGTCGATCTGCGCGCCGATCCGGTCGACTTCGATCTGCTCCGGACGCTGAACGGAAAACCGTTCGCCGAGGATTGGCAGGGGCAGCTCATCGGAACGGTGAGGGGACGCGGAGGGCCGCTCACGCACTTCGTCGTCGACGATCTGCGCGCGCGCTTCGAGGATGCCCATGTGCGCGGCGCGGTGTCGAGCCTGACGGGCAACGGCGAGCTGGACATCCTCAAGCCGGCGTACACGGCATTCCATGGCTTCGACGTCAACGCGGGCGCGATCGACTTGCGCACGATCGAGTTTCTCTTCCCGACCTTTCCGCGGCTGGGCGGTACGGTGTCGGGAACGGCGCGCCTCGATTCATCGTGGCTCGACGTTCGCTTCTCGGACGCGGACCTGACGCATCGCGACGGACCCGGCGAACCATCGCGGATCACCGGGAGCGGCCGGATCACGTACGGCGAGCCGTTCATGATCTACGACGTGGCGTTGAACGCCGAACCGCTGTCGTTCACCACCCTGGCGCGGTCCTACCCGGGATTGCCGATTCGCGGGATCGCCAGCGGCCCGATTCGCGCCAAGGGCTCGTCGCCCGACCTCGAGCTTGCGGCGACTCTCGAGGGCGCCGCCGGCAAGTTCAGCTTCGACGGGCGCGTCGACATCGATACGATCGGCGGTATCGGGGCGCACGGTCGCGGCGAGTTCGCGACGCTCAACCTTGGTGGTCTGCTGGAGAAGCCGAACATTCCCAAGGGGACGTTCAGCGGGCATTACGAGCTCGACGTCGCGGGCGCGACGCCATCCACACTTCAGGGAGGCGCGAGTCTGGACCTCGAGCGCACGACGATCGACAGCGTGCGGGTCTATCCCTCGTACGCGAGGCTGCGATTCGCCGACGGGCGGCTGCTCATCGATTCGCTGCGACTCCATACCGCGGTCGCGACGCTGTTCGCGCGTGGCGGGATCGGTCTGCCAAAGGGCAAGTCCGATTCACTGCAGCTCAGAGTGGTGATGGACTCGCTCGGCGGCGTGCGGCCGCTCCTGCCTCGGCGCGATACGACCGTGATCGCGACCGCGGCAAGCGCCGTCGACTCCCTGGCCGGGCGAGTGGAGTTCCAGGGATGGGCCAGCGGAACCCTCGATACCCTCGGCATTCGAGGAATCGTCACCGGAACGGATTTCTACTTCAACGGCACGAGCGCGCATGGGGTCACCGGCAATCTGGATCTTCAGAATGTGCTCAAGGCGCCCACCGGCCAGATGCGGCTCAGCGCCGATTCGGCGGTACTGAGCGGTATCGCGCTCGACAGCCTCGGGGCCACGCTCCGCGCCGATCAGCCGACGCACGCGACCTTCACGCTGGGGGCGCTGAGCCACAACGGACCGACCGTGTCAGCCGGAGGCACGTGGAATCGGGATGCCGATTCGAACGCGGTGTTGCTCGAGACGGCGAATCTCACGACGTCGGCGGGAACGTGGCGGCTTGCCGCGCCGGCGCACGTCGTCCGCAACAAAGCGGGCATTCGCATCGACTCGCTCCTCGTGCGCAACGGCGATTCGGCAGCGGTGACGCTGAGCGCCAATGTGCCGGACACCGGTGCCGCGTCGCTGCGACTTCGCGGATCGCGCCTGCCGCTCCAGGACTTCGCACTGGCCGCGCAGCTCGTGGACAGTGTCGGCGGCATCGGCAACGTCGACGTTTTCGTGACCGGAACCAAGCTGCGGCCGCTGCTCACGGGCAACGCGTTGATCACGGGCGTGAAGCGGAACGGTGTCGAGCTGGACCGCATCGAGTCGAGCGTGCGCATGGACGAGCGCCACGCGTTGCTCAATCTCGCGCTGATTCGACAGGGCGATTCGGCGCTCGTCGCAAACGTGAATCTGCCTGTGGACTTCCGGCTGTTCGGGCTCAAGCTGCGGAACGATTCCATCTCGGGCCGCGTGCGGGCCGACACGACGGATCTGTCGATCCTTCAGCTCGCGTCGCGCAGTCTGAAGAACGTGTCGGGCAAATTGATCGGCGATTTGAGCGTATACGGGACGCTCCATCCGATTCTGCTCCGCGGCAGGGTGCAAATCGTCGACGGCTCTGCCGCCGTTCCGCCGCTCGGGAACATCACGCTCAAGAATATCCGTGGCGACATCTCCGGAGCGGCGAGCACCTCCGGGCAGGACAGCATCAGCGTCGCCGTGAACGCACAAAGCGAAGGTGCTTTCGCCGGCAGCGTCGCCGTCAATGGCTGGGTGAAGAATTCCGGCCAAAAGTCGGTGCCGCCGTCGTTCCACCTGGCGGTGGGTGCGAACGACTTCCACGCATTCAATAAGCGCAGTCTCGCCGAACTCTACGTCTCGACGCTCGATTCGCTGCGGTTGACCGGAGACCTCAATCGGCCGGTGCTAACGGGCGCCCTGTTCGTCGATCGCGGTTCAATCTTCCTGCCCGATCGAGACATCGCGCGCAAGCAGACCGTCGACCTGTTCACCGACACGATCGCGATCGAAGGTGGAACGGGATTGAACAGCCTCGCGGCGTTCCAGAAGCTTCGCACGAACTTGCAGATTCCGAATCTCACGGTGCGATTGGCGGAGAACGAAGTTCGTCTGCGTTCGGCGGAAGCGAACGTGCGTCTGGCAGGCGAATTGCGCGTCGTGAAGTCGGCGGGATCATCCCGGCTGTATGCCTCGCGCGCCGAAGCCCTGCCCGGCCTCGCGCTCGAGGGCGGGCTGAGTACCGTCGGCGGGTCGTACAACCTCAACCTCGGCGTCGTGCAGCGAGAGTTCTCGGTGCTGCCTGGCGGTACGGTGACGTTCCATGGCGCCCCGGACAATCCGACGTTGAACATCTTCGCGCAGTACAACGTCAAGCAGTACCGCGACCGCGACCTCGAGATCAGGGTGAACCTGCATGGACCGCTGGTCCCATATCCCGGGATCACCTTCAGCAGCAACGCGGACTACATCTCCGACTCCGATCTGTTGAGCTATCTGCTCACGGGGCGGCCGGGATTCGACTTCACGTCGAATGCCAACACGCAGCAGGTCGTCGCGTCCTTCCTGGCGCCGACGGTGAGCGCGTACACGGCGGATCGGCTCCGCAGGAGCTTCGGCTCCGTGTTCGATGCATTCCGGTTCGAGCTCGGCTCGGCGAGCAACACGCAGACTTCCGGCGCCGCACAAGCCGGCAACATTGGATTGCGCGGCTATTTCTACGGCGCGACGATCGGGGCGGAGAAGCAGTTCGCCAACAACCTGTTCCTGAGCGTCAACACCGGCCTCTGTCAGTTCGATCCGCAGTACACCAGTGGCACGCCGTTCAATCCACTCAACACGCTCGGTGCAAAGGTGGAGTACCGCTTCAAGCCGACGGTATCGGGCCAGTTGACATACGATCCGTCGACGCAGGCGCGGACCTGTTCGCCCGGCCAGACTTTTTTTGGCGTGGTGCCGACTCCGCCGCAATTCGGATTCTCGCTCTCGCACACGTGGCGGTTCTGATCAAGCGGGCGATCATCATCGCCAACCCCGCGTCACGACGGGGGCGACGGCTCGCCAGACGCGCGACACAGGCGTTGGCGAGCCGTTCGATCGAATGCGAGCTCTTGTTGACGGAGCGGCCCGGCCACGCCGCGGAGCTCGCGATGCGCTACGCTACGAACTTCGACGCGCTGTTCGTACTCGGCGGCGACGGCACGGTGATGGAAGTCGCCAGCGCGCTCGCGGAGCAGCGGATCGACGCTCGCGTGGGGGTGCTGGCCGGCGGCACCGGTAACCTGGTGGCGCGCGCGCTCGGAATTCCACTATCGATCTCGCGCGCAATTCCGGCTCTGCTCGAGGGCGACGAGCTCCTCATCGACCTGGGCCGGCTCGACGGACAAGGGGCAGGCGGGCGACGTTTCGCGATCGCGGCGGGCGTCGGGATCGACGCGGCGATGGTCGCCGAGACGCCGGGTTGGCTCAAGCGGCGGCTGGGCGTTCTGGCGTACACGATCATGGGGTCGCGGGCCGCGCTGCGCGCCGTGTTCCGGCGAGAGTTCTTTCACGCCAGAGTTTCGGTCGACGGCACGGTGCACGAGAGGCGAGCGGCCGCGGTCATGATCGCCAACTTCGGGGCGATGCTTGGCGAGCGGATCACACTGGGCCCGAACATTCGCACAGACGACGGGCTGCTCGACGCGTGCATCTTTTCGCCGACCACGGTCGGCGACGCCTTTCGCATCATCGGGCGCATGCTGCGCCGCGATTTCCGCTCCGATCCGTGCATGATGTACGTGCCGGGCCGGAACATCCGCGTGGAGACGACGCCCGTGCTGCCCTGGCAGGCCGACGGGGAGTTGATGGGGCAGACGCCGTTCACGGCCGCCGTCGAACCGCTCGCGTTGCGGCTCCTCGTCCCGCGTCGTCGGCACTGAGAGGCGCGGGCATCGTGCTCGCGGAGATCGACCGCTCATTATCTTCAACGCCATGACCATCCAGGAACGCGACGCGATGATCTGCCGGTCGTGCGGGCACGAAGAGCGCGCGTCGGAAGGCTATCCGTGCGTCGACTGCGGCACGTTCTTGTGCGTGATCTGTGACATGCGGGGCATCACGCGCTGTCGCGACTGCGAAGCCAAGCGCCAGTCCGGCGCGGCGCCGCAAGCCGAGAAGTGAGCGTCGGGTCGCAAACGGTCGACGCCGGACCGCGCGTCTCGTACGACGCGGTCGTTCGCACGCCCATTGCACCGATGCACGCCGAGCCGAAGGTGACGAGCTCGATGGTCTCGCAGCAGTTGGGCGGACACGGTGTGCAGATCCTCGAGCAGGACGGCGAATGGTTCTGCG
>DATISA010000341.1:0-7607 GCA_035469245.1 Gemmatimonadaceae bacterium | reverse complement strand
CGCTCGGCGAGAGATCGTGGACGACGCGCGCGTGCGCGTGTCCCAGATCGTACGCCGAATTGGGACGGAAGCCGTTCTCGTGCTGATAGTGCGCGCCAAAGATGCCGCCGCCTCTGGCGCCGTGATCGAATCCCGACATCACCATCGCGTCGGCGCGACCGAACGAGCCGGCCGTGGCGGTCAGTTCGGTGCCGCGCATGCGTTCCAGCGTTCGAACGTTCACCACGCCGGCCAACGCGAAGTTGCCAAAGAGCGCGCTCGTCGGACCCTTGATCACGTCGATGTCCTGGATGCCGCCCGGGAACACGACGGTCCAGTCGTTGTAGCCCTCGGCGTGCCCATTGATCGGTTCGTTGATCGGCACGCCGTCCACCCACAGCGCGAGATCGGTCGAGTGGTCCGAGCTGAAGCCGCGCACCGCCGCATCGGACGCGAAGCCCGGGCCCTGGTTCTGCTCGTGCACCTCGACACCCGCGGTCTGGCGCAAGAGGTCCCAGGCATTGCTGGCCGGCGTCTGCCGCACTGTGAGCTCGCTGACGTGCGTCGCGCTCACCGGCTGGGCGCGCTCGGCCGGTGCGGCTACGATCGTCACAGCCTCGAGCCGGGCGGCCTTTCGGTGCGTGGAGTCGGCGTGTTGCGTCGAATCGACGCGCAGCGAATCCGTCCGGCGCTGCTGGCCCGGCAGTGAGAGTGGAAGGAACGACAGTACACAAAGAATGGAAAAGACACGCCCGGTGTTGGGGCGCATGGGCCGGTCGGAGGCCATGGTAACACTTCCAGTTGTATTCGTGAGCAGGAGCGGCGCCGCCACAGTCGTGGCGGTCGCCAAAGAGATCGCGTTCCTGGTGGCGCGAGCTCACGAGCTCCGCCCGCGCTATGCGCGGCGGAACAACGAGAGGAGCGCCGCGCTACGCGCGCGGCGGGCCCGTGGCGAGAGGAAGTGTGTGCGGTGGCGCGACCCGCGGAAGCGTGCTGGGCGTGGCGAGCGGCGCGTTCGCGTCGAGCACGACCGCATCCGCCAGCGAGACCGGCCGCGACGCCAGCGCAGCAGCGCCGGCACCAATGCAGCAGCTGATGCAGCTGCAATGATGCGCGTGATGGCCGGGCGTGGTCGAATCGGTCGCGCCGCCATGGTGCGCGCCGTGACCGTGCGCGTCGCCCATTCCGGCATGTTCGGCCGCGGCACCTCCGTGCATCGGGCACAGATGCACGAACGACGGCTCGCCGACCGAGAGCACGAACCAGACGGCGAGACAGGCGCTAAACAGGCGGCTCGACCAATGACGGCGCATCCGATCGGAATTTATCGGGAGCCCGAGCGACGGGTAGGGGAAAGCCGCCGCCACGAACGGGCGGAATGCACCGTGACCCTCATGCTCGAGCCAACGGGCGAGCACCCGCTAGCGCGATGAGCCGCGAAGCACGATGATGCAGCCTCATTCCCACCCCACCCCAGGGACGAACCATGGCGAAGCAAACCCCTTCAACGGTCACCGAGTTCCTCGCTCAGCTGCCGCCCGATCGGCGAAAGGAGATCCAGCGCGTCCGGGACGTCGTCCTCGAACACCTGCCGGCCGGCTATGTGGAAACGCTCACGAAGGGGATGATCGTATACGAGGTGCCGCTCGAGCGGTACGCCGAGACCTACAACGGCCACGCGCTATGGTACGCGGCGCTCGCCTCGCAGAAGAGCTACGTCTCTCTCCACCTGATGCCCGTCTACGGCAGCGCGCCGCTCGCGCAAAGACTGCGCGATGGGTTCAAGGCAGCGGGAAAGAAACTCGACATGGGCAAGGCGTGCATTCGCTTCAAGCGCGCCGACGATCTGGCGCTGGACGCGATCGCCGAAGTGGTCGCGAGCACGCCCGTCGACCGCTACATCGCGCACGCGGAGGCGGCTTGGCGGCGGTGAGGACCGTGTCCGTGGTGGCCAGCGCCGTGCCCGCGTTGCGCGCGCGACTCGTCGATCCGATGACGGCGCTTCGCGACGAGTAGACGCGACGCCCGTTCGCGCTCTCAGCGCGCCGCGAACCAGAGCACCATCGCCACCACAAAGGCGAGCGCCATGCTGAGCATGGTCAGTCTCACCCAGCGCAGCGTTAGAATCCTCTGATTGCGCTGATACACCGTCGTCACGACTCCACCGAAAATCACGATCGCGAGCAGATCCCAGGTAGACTGCTTCAGCGCGATCGAACGGTAGGCGGCGCTCAACAGCACCGCGAACGACAGAAACCGATATCCCAGGCGGTAGCTCGCGTTTTCGACGGCGACGGTCCTTTCGTCGCGGTCAACGCTGCGGTTGGTCATGGCTCGTCTCCCACGAGTGCAAATAACTCGTCGATTCGTTTGTCGAGGCGTTTGGCGAGAATGAACGCGAGCAGCGCCGACGGGACGTATTGTCCGGTTTCGATCGAGCTGATCGTCTGCCGCGTCACCGACGCAAGCTCCGCGAGCTGGCCTTGTGATAGACCCTTCTCGGCGCGCGCGACTTTGAGTCGGTTCTCGAGACGTGGCTTTCGGGAATCGTCGGTCATTGTTCGCGCTCGGCGACGACAATGACTGGGCGGACTTCCATATGGCCTCCATGTCTGTGGCACCCTTTCGGTGCCACAGACATGTTAAGCCATACTTGTCGTTTTGTCAAGTATACTTGGCAATACGACGTCTAAACTAGTCTATATGTCCGCCAGATTTGGCGTTGCTGCGGAGGCGGCTCATCGCAACCAGGCTCATGATGCGCCCGCTACAAGGTCTTCAGATACTCGATCAAGTCACTGCGTTGTTGGGCCGTCAGAGAGAGTCCCTGGAGCTTGACGTAGTGATCGACCGCGGCCTCGAGCGTTGCCGCGTGCCCGTCGTGAAAGTACGGACCGGTGAGCTGCGGCGGATGCCACAACCCGCGAATGGGCGTCGTTCGATACAGTTCGGTCGCGCTGCGCAGCGCATAGACCGGGTCCTGGCCCACCTCGGCCGGCGTATGCAAGATGCCCTGATTGACGTCGGTATAGACTGATGAGCGGTGACAGCTCGCACAGTCGGCAACCGCATTGAAGACCTGCCGGCCGCGCTTTGCGGCCGCGACATCGTAGGTGCCGGGAATCGGTGGCGGCGTCTCGAGACTGAATTGGTAGGTGCGGAGCGCGGCCAACTTCGACGATACGAGGTCCGGCGGATTGTCGACCGTGACGCCAATTCGAGGATCGGAAAAGTGCCCGTGGCCGTGCATCTGCGTGATCGCGACGTACGCGTTCCAGTACGAAATCGTGTCGTCGCCGGTGTAGATCTCCCGCGCCACGTTGCGCAGGCCAAAGGCCGGCGGAATGACGACCGGAATGTTCTGACCGTCGATGTTGAAGCGGGGATCGTACATGCCCGGTCCCCACGAGTTGTAGACCGCTTTTTGCGCCGCGGTGAGCGCCGGCGACAGCGCGATGATCGCGCCGACGTTCAACGTCCGGTTGGGCCAGCCGTCCAGCCGGTGTCCAATCCCTGGCGCGAACGAGTTGTCGACGGTCGAGTGGCACAACGCGCACGTCACGCCCACAGCGGTCAGCGTGTTGCTGGCGTCGACGTGTCCGATCACGCCGAGCACCGCCCCCAGCTTGAGGAGGGCGACTGTCGTCGCCGGGTCGTTGAGATCGATCGTGTGATTCGCCAGCGCCGCCTTGACGGCCGCCGGCAACGCATCGACGTCCACCTTGAGTCCAACGGACAGCGCGGTCGTCGGGTTCACCGAGGTGCGAATGACCTCGTGCATGCGCAGCGTATCGGTCCAGAACGACTCGTCGCCGTAGGTGTCGAAGCGAAAGATGTCCTTTCCCTGCGCGATCAGCGCCGGATTCATCGGCCCCCGGCTGGCCGACGCCGGCCCGCCCGGATTTGGCGCGGTCGGGCGATCGGTCTTGCAGGCCACGACGGCTGCTGCCACCGCCATCGCCGATAACATGGATTTAGTGATCTTGTATGACATTCCCGTCATCCCCCCCATCTGCTGTAAGTCCGACTTTCGGCGCGCGCGCGACGTGCCGCCGCGGCGGAAGGATCAATGCCATGACGACGAGCCCACCGGCGAGCGCGACGAATGGCCCGGCCCCTGGGCGGGCGAGCAGGAGTGGGTGATGACTCAGGGCGCCTGTCGTGGACCGAAGTCCGAGCACCACCCACGACGCAAGACCGGCGAGCGCGACGCCGAGCATCCCAATCGTCACGCGCAGGCGCTGTGCTGGACGCACCAGCAGCGCCAATCCGCCCGCGATCGCCAGCATGCCGCCGGCCAGCAGAACCCGGCCGTACAAACCGGCAACACCGGGGTAGCGCCGTAGCCCCGCGAAGAGTGACATCCACGGGAGCAGCGCGCCGGTCACGAGCGCGGCGCCCCCGATGGCCGCGGTGGCCGCTCCGGCCCAGTCGCGCTCGCCCCGTCGCGCACGCTCCAGCACCCTCGTCACGTCTTTGGCCGCACGCCAAAGAACAGGTATGCGTTCGACGGAATGTCGTCGGTGATCCCCGTGCCCTGCGCTTGCAGCGCGCGCACCGTCGCCAGGCTCTTGCCCGCCACGATCTGATCCCACACCGCGGGCGAGCTCACGCCGACCACTTCGATCTCCCACCAGCCAGCCTGGCCGCCATTCGCCTGCGACTCAGGAAGGCTCGAGTCGATGACGTGGCTGTGCGCCGGCAACGGCACGTTGGCGAACCCCGGCCCGAACACGCGCGACAGATCGATCGTCGACGGATGATCGATGCACGCTCCGGCGACGGGACACTGCAGCGTCGACATTGCCGGCGTGAACCCGGTCGGCGTCACGACGTAGAGAACAGGGATCTTGCCCGGCCGAGGATCTTCGTCGCCGTCCTCACCGACCTCGCAACCACTCGGCGCGCCGCTCTCCGGCGACGACGCGCAAAAGAATTGCTTCGTGTAGAAGAACGTGACGGTCTTCCCGTTTTGCCAGCCGTCGGTGAAACCGACGTCTGCGCCACCGTGCGCTTCGTGCGACGCCGTTAACGACAGTGCCGGCTCGCTCGGCGCACTTCGGTCGGAACATCCGACGATGAGCACCCCACTGGCGAGAGCGAATGAAAGTGAAAGCGAACGTGCGTACATCCCAGCCTCCCGGCGTTGATCCCTGTGAACCGACAGGCTGCGGCGGGGAACAGCCGGTTCACAGCAATTGAATTCGGGGACTTGGAATGAAGTTCGCGCGGCAGTGCCCGCTGTCGATCAGCGGTGCGCGCACACTCACGAGACTGCAGCGGATCGCGGCGAGCGGAGCGCTAGGAGAACAGCTTGTTCAGCATGGCCACGAGCGACAACGTCTCCGGCCCCTCGGCTGAAGCCTGGAGATAGGCGGCGATCGCCGCATTTCGATCGTGCGCTCCGCTCGGAAGCTCCGGCCTGTACTGGCCCAGCGCGCGCTGTCGAATCTTTTCCTGTTGGTCGGCGTCGCGCAGCATCTGCTCCAGCCCGCCCCGCTGGATGAAACTCAGTATCTGTCGCAGCTCGTCGCGCTCGAACCACACGCCGTGGTTCTTGCACACGTCCACGATCACGCCCGATCTATGTCCGAAGTTCACCCGATTCAGCATTTTGGTACAAACGGGGCAGCGGACGTAGCGAATCTTCGCGGTGAAATCGGGACGCAGCGACGGAGCTGTTCCGCCAACCGCGGCCGCCAGTGCGCCGACTGCTTCACGGTCGCGGCACACCGCGGCGAATGTATCGGGCGCGAGCCAGGTGCTACCACATTTCGCGCACTCGTGCAGGAGCGTCGAGCCGAGGCGCACCTGGGGCATGTCATTGCCGCAGCCGGGACAGCGCAGCGCACCCGCGCCGGCGGCCGAGGGTGCGGCGACCTTCGCGCCGCAGTGCGGGCAGAATTCCGAGCCGACGAACATGGCACCCATGCAAGACGGGCACGCGACGGCGGTGAGCCGCGTACCGCAGTACTGGCAGCTCGTATCCGTTTCGCTCGCGGGCGCGCCGCAGTTGGGGCAGTCGAGGGAGGCGGGCATCTGCCGCTGTGACGACCCGAAATCGACGCGGGCAACGCGGCGGCGAGACGTCACTCCACCCGAATCGCCTCCTGCGGATCGATGCGCGACGCGCGGAACGCGGGCACGACGCTCGCCAGTGTCGCCACTGCGAGCAGCAGGATCGCGGACGCCGCGAACGTAGCGGGATCCACCGGGCTCACCCCGAACAGCATCGTCCGCGCGAGCCGCGACGCACCGAACGCTCCCACGAGTCCAATCGCCACGCCCGCCAATGCGAGTCGCGCGCCCTGGCCGACGACGAGGCGCAGCACGTCGAGCGGCGTGGCGCCGATCGCCATCCGTACACCGATCTCGCGCGTCCGCTGCACCACCGAGTAGGCGATCAGCCCGTACACGCCGACCGACGCCAGAACGAGCGCGAGCAGCGCGAATCCGGCGAGCAGCACGGTGTTGAACAGTCGATCGGCCACCGAGATGCCTACGACGTCGGCCAACGTACGCAAGCCGACGATCGGCAACTCGGGGTCGACCCGACGCACGGTATGCTCGACCTGCGCGATCACAGCCGCCGGATCGCCGGTCGTGCGGATCACGTACGACGCCTGGCGAAGCATCTGCAGCACCGCATTCGAGTCCTGTTGCTGCGCGGGAAAGTAGATCGCCGGCAGTACATCGTGATCCAGCCCGTCGTGCTTCACGTCGGCGGCGACGCCGACGATCGTGAGCCATGGGTTCGGCGAGCCCGGACTTCCCCACTTCACTCGCCCGCCGACGGCGCTTCGCGAACCGAAGTAGTGGCGCGCCAGCGTCTCGTTCACCACCACCACCGGCAGCGTTCCGCGCACGTCGCCGACCGCGAACGGCCGCCCGTCGCGAAGCCTGATCCCCATCGCGTCGAAATAGCCGTCGAACACGATCTCGCTCGTCGCGATCGGGATCTTGGGCTCCTTGGCTCCTTCCACGGCGAACGCGATCCGGCGCGGCGTTCCCATGGGGAGGTTGCTCGTGACGGAAACGGCCCGCACGCCGGGAATTTGCCGAAGCTCGTCGATCAGCCGCTGCTCGATCTGCACGATGCTCTCGGCGGTGGGATAGCGCGCGTCCGGAAGACCGGCCGCGAAGGTGATCGCACGCTCCGGATCGAATCCCGGATTGGTGCGGCGCGCGTTCACGAGGCTGCGCACCATCAACCCGGCGAGCGTCGCGAGCACGAGCGCGAACGCCATCTGCGTGACCACGAGCACGCGCCGGCCGCGCTGGCGATCCACGCCCGACGTTCCGCCGCGGCCCTCGTCGTGCAGCGCACCGGCGAGCCCGCGCGCGCGCGAGTGCACGATCGCCGGCACGAGCGAGAACACGATGGCCGTGACGATCGCGATACCCGCCGTGACTCCCAGTACCCTCAGGTCGACCGCCGGCGCGAATCCGGCCAGCAGCTGTTGCGGCGCGTGCGTGGCAAGCACCCGTGCGCCCCACACCGCCACCAGAACGCCCAGGATCCCGCCGATCGCCACGAGGACCAGCCCTTCCGCCATGAACTGCTGCACGAGCCTGCCAAGCGATGCGCCGAGCGCCTGGCGCACCGAGATCTCGCGCCGTCGCGCCGA
>DATISA010000340.1:0-1825 GCA_035469245.1 Gemmatimonadaceae bacterium | reverse complement strand
CTCCAGGCTATCCAAACGTTCTGAAGAGTCCAAGACGTCGGTAGCTCACGCGTCACTCGTGGTTGCGGCCGGCGCGAGGAGCAACGTGCAGCCTGTGGCGGAAAGTGTTGTCGCTCGCCGCCAAGCCAATGCCGAACCGGCCGTCACGAACGTTGCCAACGAGTCGCCGCCAGAGGCTGGCGCTCTGGCAGGACGCACTGCGGCAACGCCCGCTGCGCGTGTCTCCGCGCGCGGCACGGCGCGAGCGTCTGCACTTCTCTTGATGCGGAAGGTCGACGCACCGGCGCAGGCGCCCGTTGCACGGCCCGGTGCGGATTCTGCCCCGGCGGTAACGGCAAGTACGGGCGTTGACGTTTCGTCACGGGTGATCGCCCCCCATTCGTCGCTGACGGACATCCACCAGTCGGCATCGAGCGCCGCGGCGGGCACCGGCTCGTTGCCGCCCGTAACGCGAGAGTCCGTCACGGGTTCGTCGCGGCTCGTCTGGAGAAAGTCTGATGCGGCGACACCGAGTCCCGCGGCGCGCGCGCTTCCCGCGATCACGGCCGCGCCGACCATATCGATCGCGCCGCAACCCCTGGTGCTGCGCAAAGCCGTCGTCGCGTCGACGCGCGCCGGCGCCTCGATGCAGCCACCGTCGATCTCGACCGCACCGGCGAGCGTGATCGCCCGCACGCACGACGCACATGGCGCGACCTTGTCCCAAGGCGACGCTGGCCACGCGGACGATTGGAACATCGAGTGGATCGCCGAGCAGGTGGGCAAGCGATTGGCCCGCCGGCTCGAGATCGAGCGTGAACGAACTGGAATACGGCCATGGCGCCAAGCAAACTGACTATCGCGCCGGAAGGCGGCCAGCTGATCACGGTGACGTTCAACCCGAACAGCTATTCGATCACCAAGAGCGTGGTCTGGACGCCATCGACCGTTGCCACCGCGGACGTCAAAGCCAATGCGCCAGTCCTGTCCTTTGGCGGAGGCGAGGCCCGCGTCCTCGAGCTGGACCTCTTCTTCGATACGACGGACAAGCCGAAGAGGGAGGACCACGATGTCCGTGTGCAGACCGACAGGATCGTTCGGCTGACGCGCATCACGCCTGACAAAGGTCGGCCGCCGGTGTGCACCGTGTCGTGGGGAGGCGGGAACCACCAGGATTTTCCGTTCAAGGGCGTGGTCACCAACCTGTCGCAGAACTTCGTGCTGTTCGACGAAGAAGGACGGCCGCTGCGAGCGCAGCTCAAGGTCAGATTCACCGAGTTCCTCAACCGGGAAGACGACGCCCGCAAGACGGATCCCGAGGCGACGACGCGCGTCGTGCGTCGTGGCGATTCGCTGGCCGGCATTGCCGCGGACGTCTATCGCGATCCCGGCGCGTGGCGCCTGATCGCGATCGCGAATGGCATCGAGGATCCGTTCAAGGTGCCGGCCGGCTCGAAGCTCACCTTGCCGCAGGCATAGGATCACGAATGCCGAGCGCGATCGCGGATCGACGACAACCACTGGCCCCGAGCTTTGCCGTGAAGCTCAACGACAAGCCATTGGCGAACGACGTTGCGCTGTGGATCACCAGCGTGGTCGTCGAGGATGAGCTCGACTATCCGAGCATGTTCACGCTCCAGCTCATCAGCAAGGAGGACGAGCGAGGCACGGATCCGTGGACCGATGACCTGCCGCTGCAGTTGGGTGCGACGGTCGAGCTGAGCATGGGATACGCCGGGGCCGCCCTCGACACGCTCATCATCGGTGACGTCACGGGCCTGGAGCCGACGTTCAGCGTTGGCGGTCCGCCGACACTCGTCGTACGCGGGTACGACAGGCGGAATCG
>DATISA010000339.1:0-82074 GCA_035469245.1 Gemmatimonadaceae bacterium | reverse complement strand
TCGCGGGCGGTGATCGAGTTCGTGGACGACGATCTGGCCAACTGGTACGTGCGCCTCAACCGGTCGCGCTACTACGACGTCGAGAACGAGGACAACCGGGCGGCGTTCGCGACGCTGCACGAGGTGCTCACGTCGGTGTGCCGATTGCTGGCGCCGTTCGCTCCGTTCGTGAGCGACTGGATGCATCGCGAGCTGACCGGGGAATCGGTGCACCTGGCGCCGTTCGTCGCCGTGCGCAGCGAGGTGGTGGACGCCACCCTCGACGGCGCGATGCAGGCGATTCGGACGCTGGCGCGGCTCGGCCGCGCGGCGCGCGAAGATGTGGGCATCAAGGTCCGCCAGCCGCTCGCGCGGATGGTCTGCGTTGCGCCAGCCGTCGACGAGGCGTCATTGGCTCCCTTGGTCCCCTTGCTCCAGGCGGAGCTCAATTTCAAGCGGGTCGAGTTCGCGACGTCGGGAGACGCACTCGTGACACTCGAGGCGAAACCGAATTTCCGTTCGTTGGGTAAGAAGTTCGGCAAGCGCACGCCGCTTGCCGCCAAAGCGGTCGCGGCGTTCACGGGCGACGAGTTGCGGGCGTTCGAGCGCGGCGAGCCGCTGGTGGTTAGCGTTGAGGGGGAGTCGCACCAACTGGAACCGGACGATCTCACGATCGTACGTCGTGCATCGGGAGCGCTCGCCGTGCAGGAGGACGGGGGGTTCTTCGCGGCGATCGATCCGACGGTGACGCCGGAACTGCGGCTCGAAGGGCATGCCCGGGAGTTGATCAGCCGGGTACAGCGTATGCGAAAGGAGTCGGGGTTCGCGGTGAGCGACCGCATCGTTTTGAGGGTCGCGGGCGGGGAGGACGTGCAAACGGTGGTCGACGCGCATGGCGCGTGGATTTCCGAGGAAGTGCTGGCAGCCGAGCTCGTGTTCGATGCGGCCGCCGGGAGAGCGGAGGACGGCATGCACGAGATCGATCTTGGCGGGATCACGGCCCGGGTGGCCATCACCAGGAAACAGTAGCAATGCCCACGACCAACAGCGCAAAGAAGCCGAAGGCGATGAACAAAAAGATGCTGCAGCACTTCGAGAAGCGGTTGCTGGACGAACGAAAGCGCGTGCTCAAGGAGCTCGGTCGCGCGGACGAAGCCTTCGGCGCGACGCCGCAGTCGGCCGACGGCGATTTGAGCAGCTATTCGTTCCACATGGCCGACCAGGGCACCGATGCCATGGAGCGCGAGAAAGCGTTCCTGTTCGCCAGCCAGGAGGGCCGGTTCCTGTGGCACATCGACGAAGCGCTGCGCCGGCTCTATCGCGCGCCCGAGAACTTCGGCAAGTGCCACCAGTGCGGAAACGAGATCGCGTTCGACCGGCTCGATGCGTTACCGCACGCCCGTTACTGCATCGACTGCAAGCAGCGGGAAGAAGATGCAAAGAAGTAACGCTGGGCTTTTCTGGCCCGTGCTGAGCATCGTGGCGGCGGTCGACTTCTCGACCAAGTCGCTCGCGTCGACGCACTTGATTCAGACTGGTCTGCCTCACGCGGTATACGGCGAATGGGTTCGCCTGACACTCGTGCACAACCCGGGTGCGGCATTCGGGTTGAACATGGGGTCCTACTCGCGGTGGATCTTCATGGTGCTGACGATGGTCGCGCTGGTCATTCTCGGCCGGCTATACGCGGCGACTCGTCCGGGCGACGTCGCGCGCGCGTTCGCGCTGGCGCTGGTGTGCGGCGGCGCGGTGGGCAATCTGATCGACCGCGTGCGTTCGCGGGACGGCGTGGTGGACTTCATCGACATCGGCTTTGGCGACTCGCGATGGCCGACGTTCAACGTCGCCGACATGGCGGTGAGCCTCGGGGCGTTCCTTCTCGCCTGGGTGCTGTGGGGCGAGGACAGCGAGTCGCGGAACGTTCCCGTCGCGGCTCCCGCGACCGTGAGCGGCGAACCGCGAGAGTTCTCGTAAGCCGGAGCCCAACCATGAGCTCATCGGCCAGGAACGGCCGCGTGTTCTGGACCGCGGCCGTCGTCGTGATCGTGCTCGACGTGATCACGAAGGCGCTGGCCGTTCGCTATCTGATGCCGCAACATGTCCCGCATACGATCGTGGGAGAGTTCGTACGGTTCACGCTCGCATTCAATCCGGGCGCGGCATTCAGCATGTCGCTCGGTGACAACTCGCGGTACATCTTCGGCGCGTTCGCGATCGTCGCGCTGTACATCCTTTGGCGCCTCTATCGCACGAGTGTGCCCGGCGACACGATGCGCGTGCTGGCCCTCGGCCTTGCCTGCGGCGGCGCGGCTGGCAACCTGATCGACCGCTTCCGCGGTGCGCGCGGGGTGGTCGACTTCATAGACATCGGCGTTGGCGACGTACGATTCTGGACGTTCAACGTCGCCGATTCGGCGGTGACGGTCGGCGCGATCGTGCTGGCCTTCGTGCTCTGGCGGGAGGACCGCCGCGAGCTGGCCGATCAGGCGGCGCAGGCCGCGGCGCGGGACGAGGTTTCCACGCGCGCCCAGTGACCACGGGAGAAGGCGTCCGGCACGAATTCGAGGCGCCCCTCGACGCTCCACGGCTCGACCTCCTCGTCGCACAACACGCCGACCTCTCGCGCAACCAGGCGGCAACACTGATCGCCGAGGGGCACGTGTTGGTGAACGGTCGGCGCGAGCGAGCGAGCTACAAGGCGCGGGCAGGCGAGCGCATCGCCATCGACGTTCCGCCGCCGCGCTCGCGCGCCGTGACCGGGGAGCAGATTCCGCTCACCGTCGTGTTCGAGGATGACGATGTCCTGGTCATCGACAAGCCCGCGGGGATGGTCGTCCATCCAGCGCCCGGCAATTGGACCGGGACCCTGGTCAACGCGCTAAAGGGCAGGGGCACATCGCTTTCCGCCGGGTCCGAGGAGGGCCGCGAAGGGATCGTCCACCGGCTCGACAAGGAGACGTCGGGTCTTCTGCTGGTGGCCAAGTCCGATCGCGCGCACCGCGTTCTGGGCGCCGCATTGCAGGCCAGGCGGATCGTGCGCCGCTACGCCGTGCTGTCGTGGGGGCATCTCCCGGAGGACCGCATCACGATCGAGCGCCCGATCGCCCGGGATCCGCGAGACCGAACCCGCATGGCGATCGTCAGTACTGGGCGACCGGCGAGGACGGATCTCACCCGGCTCGCGCGTTTCGACTCCGCGGATCTGCTCCGCGCGCATCTCTTTACGGGACGCACGCATCAGATCCGGGTGCACCTCGCGTCGGTCGGACATCCGGTCGTCGGCGACGACACCTATGGTGGAGGCGGAGGGCGCAAGCTGATGGGACTGCCCCCGCGCCGGCATTTCCTGCACGCAGCTTGGCTGATCTTCACCCACCCGGTGACCGGGGAGGCGATCGATCTGCGCTCGCCGCTGCCGCCGGAACTGCACCACGCCCTCGCTGCCGCCGCTGGTCCCGACGTTCCGTTGGCCGACATCAACCCGCTCGACTTCTTTGGCTTCTATCGCGTCGATACCTGACATGACGGCGACTCCCACGCTGCTGTTCCGCGTGGGAGCCGGTCTGTTTGGGTGCGACACGACGAACGTCCAGGAGATCATCCCGCCGCGACCGGCGACGCGACTGCCGGGCGCACCGCGGTTCGTGCGCGGCCTGATCAACATTCGCGGGACGATCGTGACCGTGCTCGATCTCGGCGTTCGGCTCGGCGCGGCGGACGAACCGCCGTCCGACGGATCGATCCTGCTCGTCCGGCACCGTGATCGGGTAGTCGGCCTGTCGGTCGACGAAGTCGCCGACGTGCGTCTGCTCGACGTGGAGCAGGACGAGACGGCCGGTTCGTCCACGGGGGGCATCGTGCGCGGGGTGGCAAGCGTCGACGACACGCCGGTCGTCGTACTCGACCTCGACACGCTGATCCAGCAAGTCCTGCTCACCTAGGGAGGAGAGAAGTCGTGAGCCACACGGTTCTGATTTGCGACGACGCCATCTTCATGCGCACGATGGTCCGCGACATTCTCACGCAGGCCGGATTCGACGTGATCGGCGAAGCGGAGACTGGCGTCCAGGCTGTCTCGAAGTATCAGGAGCTGCAGCCCGACCTCGTCACGATGGACATCGTGATGCCGGACATGGGCGGCATCGACGCCGTGCGGCAGATCTGCACGCTCGATCCGAAGGCGAGAATCCTCATGTGCAGCGCGATGGGGCAGCAGGCGCTCGTCGTCGAGGCGATTCAGGCGGGCGCCAAGGACTTCGTCGTCAAGCCGTTCCAGCCCAGCCGCGTGCTCGAGGCCGTGCAGCGCGTGCTCGCGTGAGCGCCGCGCGAGACCCATCGTGGACACCAACGAGTACGCGCAGCTCTTTCTCACCGAGAGCCGGGAGCACATCACCGCCGTCAACCAGGCGCTGCTCGAGCTGGAGCGCGGCGCAAACCGTCCGGAAGCGGCTGGCGCGGTAGACTCGATTTTCCGGGCCGTCCACACCATCAAAGGCATGGCCGGGGCGATGGGCTACGCGGGCGTCGCCGAGCTCTCGCACGCGCTCGAAACGGTATTCGACCGCGTGCGCCGACACGAGCTTCCGATCGGCGGCGTTCTGATGGAGACCCTGTTTCGCGCGGCCGATGTTCTCGAGCAGCGCGTCGAAGCGGCGGTGCGCGACGGCGACACGAGCGCGCCCGAAGGGCTCATGGCGTCGCTCCGCTCACTCGCCGAGTCGCATCCGGAGGCCGACACCGGCGCGTGGCCCATCGCGTCACAGGATACCGCGAGCTGGCCCGTCGCGGGCCAGGACACCGCGGGCTGGCCGATTCCGGGCGATACGTCGAGCTGGCCAGTGTCCGGCGACACGGCCAGCTGGCAGATCCCCGGCAACACGGCGGGTTGGCAGATTCCGGGAAACACCGCTGGCTGGCAGATCCCTGACAATACCGCAAGCTGGCAGATTCCCGCGGCGGAGCCGGGGCGACTCGTCCGCGTCCGACTCGCGCCGAACACGCCACTGCGCGGCGTGCGGGCATTTCTCGTGGTGCAGGCGGCCGGCAAGCTCGGCGACGTCGCGTCCACGCAGCCGTCGATCGACGAGCTGCAAGCCGAACACTTCGGCGACACGTTCACGTTCCGGCTCGTCTCCGACGCCGATCCGGCCACGATCGAACGCGCCATCCGGTCGGCGGGCGACGTGGCGGAGGTTTTGGTCGAGAGCGGATCGCGCTCGCAGTCCTCGCGCGGCGACGATGCGGCGGGCGTCGGAACCGCTCGTCGGCGAAGCGAGCGAACGCGCCACGTCCGCATCGATGTTCGGCGGCTCGATACGCTCATGAACCTCATCGGCGAGCTGGTGACGGTTCGCGGCCGTCTGACACGAATCGCCGCCGAACTCCGCGACGAGGCGCTCGAGGAGCCCGTGGGGCAGGCGACGCGGCTGATTACGGAGCTGCGCGACGAGATCACGGCGAGTCGCCTCGTGCCCGTGTCCAACGTGTTCGACCGGTTCCCACGCGTCGTCCGCGACGCGGCGCGGGCGGCGGGCAAATCCGTGGAGCTCGAGATCGAGGGAAAGGACATCGAGCTCGATCGATCGATGCTCGACGAAATCGGCGACTCGATCGTTCATTTGCTGCGGAACGCCGTCGATCACGGGATCGAAAAGCCCGACGTGCGGCGCGCCGCGGGGAAGACGGACACGGGTCGCATCGCACTGCAGGCGGTGCGCGATCGCTCGGCGATCGTGATCAAGGTGAGCGACGACGGCGCGGGCATCGATCGTGACCGGGTGCTCGAGCGTGCCAAGCGGGACGGGCTCGTCGAGCCGCAGAAGAGCGATCTCACCGAGGACGAGCTCCTGCGCCTGCTGGCACGCCCGGGCTTCTCGACCGCGGACCGGGTGACGGAGCTGTCTGGCCGCGGCGTCGGCGTGGACGCCGTGTACACGCGCGTGCGCGGCCTGGGCGGCGCCATGGACATTCGCTCGGCTCCGGGGCGCGGCACGACCGTGATGATTCGACTCCCCGTGACGCTCGCCATCGTGCGCGCGCTGCTGGCGCGCGTCGCGGACGAGACGTACGCGATTCCCGTGGCCCACGTGAGCGAGACGATCGAGCTCGAGCCGGAGCTGGTGCGCACCGTGAAGGGACGGGAAGTGCTCCTGCTGCGCGAGGACGTCGTGCCGCTCCTTCGACTGCGCTCGCTCGTCGGCCTGCCGGCGTACGAGCGCCGGAGCGCCATCGACCTCGAGCAGGCGGTGGTGATCGACCTTGGCGACCGGCGTGCCGGCCTCGTGATCGACGAATTGACGGCGCAGGAAGAGATCGTGGTCAAGCCGTACGACGCGGCCCGCGAGGGGCTGCCCTTCTTCGGCGGGGCGACGCTGCTCGACGACGGCCGCCCGTCACTCATCGTCGACGTCAGCAGTCTCCTGTGAGGATGCCCATGCAAGAACTCCAAACGCTCAAGACCCTCCAGCTCGATGCACTTCGCGAGGTCGCGAACATCGGCGCCGGGCACGCGGCGACGGCGTTGTCGCAGATGGTCGGTGAGCGAATCATGATCAGCGTGCCGACGATCAACGTCGCCAGGCTCGAGGACGTGCCGCCTCAGGTGGCCGCGCCCGACGAACCGGTGGCCGCGGTGCTCATGCACATGCTCGGCGACCTCACGGGGCGGACGCTGCTCGTATTTCCGCGGCGAACGGCGATCCGGCTCGCCGAGCTGCTGCTGCGCCGTCCGAACCAGCAGGGCGACTTCAGCGAGATGGAGCAGTCGGCGATCAAGGAGGCCGGCAACATCCTCAGCTCGGCTTACATGAACGCGTTGAGCGATTTCATGGGCATGATGCTCATCCCATCGCCGCCGAGTCTCGCGATTGACATGTCCGACGCCGTACTCACCACGACCTATCTGCAGTTCGGCGGCGACAAGGACTACGTGTTTTGCGTGGAGAGCGAATTCCTCATGTCGGACACCGAGGAGCGCCTGCGCGGATTCTTTTTGCTACTCCCCGATCCCGCCTCGCTGCGGGCGATCCTCAAGGCCATTCGCGTCGCGTGACCACGTCGCTCACCTCCGAGCGCGACCGCGAAGTGCTGCGGTCCTTCGCCCGTCGGATCGATCCGACGGACGCAGGGGCGCACAACAACCTCGGGGTGCTCTACTACAACAAGGGCCTGTATCAGGAGGCGGTCACGGCCTTCATGAAGGCGCTCGAGCTCGACGCCAAGATGGAGGTCGCGCAGCGCAATCTCGAGATCGCCTACTTCAATACCGGCTATTACGATACTCGAATACCGGAGTTGAAGGACCGCCTGCGCCATCGGCCGGCCGATCGCGACGCGCGCTGGGAGCTGGGGCGCACCCTGGCGTTGCTCGGGCGCCAGGACGAGGCGGCCGACGAGTTTCGGGCGCTCCTCCAGCACGCGTCCGAGGACGTCGGCGCGCTGCTCCAGCTCGCCCTTGCCGAGAAGCAGTCCGGCGACATGGATCGCGCGCACGAGTACCTGCAGCGCGCGCTCAAGCTCGATCCGGACAGCTCGCTCCTCCACTTCACGCTCGGCGAGGTTCTCTACCATCGCGGCCTGAACGAGGATGCGTTGCGCGCGCTCGAGCGCGCCGTCGAGCTGAATCCCGAGAATCACGACGCGCTGTACCTGATGGGCTTCGTGCTCGGCGACATCGGTCGGCACGAGGAAGCGCAGGCCGTGACCAAGCGGGCCGTGCAGCTCAATCCGTCGCTGTCTCGCGCGCACGCCAACCTCGCGCTCGACCGGCGGCGCGACGGCGCGCTCGAGCAGGCGCCCGAGAAACACGAGCTGCGCGTTTCGAGCGAGGGCGCACTGGCCCACTACAACCTCGGCCTCGCGTTCCGGAGCAAGGGCTACTACCAGGAGGCGCTCGGCGAATATCGCGTCGCGCTGGATCGCGGCGAGGAACGCGATCTGGTGTTGCAGGCGATGGCCGAGGTGCATCTGCTCACGCGCGCGCCGGGCGAGGCCCTGACGCTGTACGAGGACTTGCTGCAGCGACAGCCCGACAGTCCGAAGTTGTGGAACGAGCGCGGCGTCGCACTGCACCAGCAGGGCCGCTTCGCCGACGCGGAAGCAAGCTACCGTCGCGCGCTCGAGGCCGAGCCGTCGTACGCGCTCGCGCGCAACAACCTGGGCGTCGCGCTCTACCACAGCGGCGCGGTCGAGGAAGCGGCCAAGTCGTTCGAGTTCGCGCTCGAGACGCGCCCGGCGTTTCTCAAGTCCCGGCTCAACCTCGCGCTGCTGTTGAGCCGGGGCAAACGGTTCTCGCCGGCGCTCGAGTCCTACCGGCAAGTGCTCGCCGCGGAAGCAGAGCACCCGGTGGCCTGGAACGGTGTGGGCGTCGTGCTTTCGGCGCTGCGGCGGTTCGCCGACGCGCGGAACGCGTTCGCGCGCGCGATCCAGGCGCGGCCGGAGTACGCCGAAGCGCACTACAATCTCAGTTTCGCGTTGTCGAACCTCGGCGATTTCGAGGGCGCGCTCCGCGAGACGCGGCGCGCCCTCGAGCTCGACCCGTACTACGTGCAGCAAAAGTTCGAGCTCGCGATGGACATGGAGTACGAGGATCCGGATCTCTCGATTCAGCCGGATCTCGGTGGCGAGCACACGGCAGATGCGGCGGTCGCCGACTTCACGTTCGACCCCGAGTCGCTCGACACGTTGTTCACCGAGCTCGCTCCGATCTCGCCGACGCCTCCGCGCGCGGCGCACCGCAACGGCGATACGTCGCCGTACGCCATGGCGACGGACTACTTGTCGAAGGGCCTCTACGATCGCGCGTCAGCCGAGATCACCCGCGCGATGATGCGCGGACACGTTCGCGGCGAGGGTCTCGCGCTCCTCGGCGACGTGTTCGTCAAGCAGGGTTTGTTCGGCGAAGCGCTGGAGCGGTACCGCGAGGCGCTACAGCTCGAGCCCGATCTCTGGCGGGCGATGGTCGGCGAAGTGGTGTCGCTGCTCCGGCTCGGCCGCGCGGGCGAAGCGCGCCCGCTCTCCCAGCGGTTGCGGCTGCGCGCGCCGACCGATCCGGATGTCCTCGTGCTTGTCGCCACGGCCTGCGCCGACTCCGGCGATCCCGCCGCCGCGCTGTCGACGCTGGAGCACGCGCGCCGCGCGGCACCGGCGCGCGCCGACGTCCTGCACAAGGTGGGCGACATCGCCCAATCGCTCGGCGATCACGAGGGAGCCATTCTCGCGTATCGCCAAGCGCTGCAGCTCGACGCCGACCTGGCGGTGGTGCGATTTCAGCTCGCGCGCCTGCTCGAAGCCAAGGGGCACAACCGCGAGGCGGAGCAGGAACTGATCGCCGCCCTCGAGGCGGTGCCCACGTACTCCGAGGCCACGCTCGAGCTGGCGCTGCTGCGACGCCGGCTCGGCCAGCCAGCCGACGCGCGCGACCTGCTCATCGAGCTGCTACACCGCGACCCGTATCACCTCGACGCGCTGATCGCGCTTGGCGAGATCCTGCTCGTTCTCGGACGCAAGCGCGACGCAGTGCACGCATTCGCGCGAGTCCTTCGCTTCGATCCGAATCACGTCGGCGCGCTGTTCCATGAAGGCGCGATGCACGCCGAGCAGCACCGGTACCGCGACGCGGTCGAGCGGTGGCGGCGGGTCGTCGACCTCGGGCCGTCTACCGAGTACGCTCGTCGCGCCCGCCGCGAGATGCGCACCGCGGGCGACCTCGAGCTGATCCTCGCCCACCGCCGAGCGAGCTAGCCATGCCGATCGAAGGCCCGCTTCGCGAGCTCGGCATCCACGACGTCTTCCAGCTGCTCGACCTGAGCCGGAAGACGGGAATGCTGCGCGTATCGTCCGAGCTGCGCGAGGACGAGGGCGTCGTGTTCTTCGACGCCGGCCGCGTGGTGCAGGCGGCGATACGCAGCAAGCCGACGCCCTCGCTCGACGCGAGTGCCATGTCCCGCCGTGAGCTGGAGCGACAGATCCGGCTGCAGATCGAGAACGTCGTGTTCGAGTTGATGTCGTGGCAGGAAGGGTTCTTCTCGTTCGAGGAGCGGTCGCGCGACCGGATGCCTCGCGACACGCGGATCTCGGTGTCCGCGGAGTCGCTGCTCATGGAGGGCGCGCGGCGAATCGACGAATGGTCGCGCATCGCCGACGTGATTCCGAATCTCGAGGTGGTCCCCGAGCTCGCGCCCGTGGACGACCAGCGTGGCGGGCCGATGCTCGACCTTCTGCCGCACGAGTGGCAGGTGCTCACGATGATCGACGGCGAGCGCGACCTTCGAGCGATCGCATCGTCGCTCGGTCGCGACGAATTCGAGATCGCGAAAATCGTCTACGGGCTCGCGACGACAGGGGTCGTCGACGTCCGCCGCGCCGCGCCGCGCACTCCCACGAACGGCGCCGCCCCGGCGGCGGCGCCGCCGGCCAGCACGGCGCGCGCCGTGGCCGAGGAGCTTTCCGTGGCGCGCGCCGCCGTCGAGCAGTTGCTGCGCGCGTCGCCGAACGGCACCGCCGCGCCGGAGGCGCGTGACGCGCTCGAGGCCTTGGCGCGATTGCAGCGCGTACTCGTGGACCGGACCCATGGCTGACGACGTCCGCCGCTGGAGCGACGAGCTCGCGCACGATCCGAACAGTCTCGTGTTCCTCGAACTGGGCGAGACGCTGCGCCGCCAGCGACTGCTCGACGTGGCGCACAAGATCGCGCTGCGCGGTGTGGAGCGGCATCCGCGAAATGCCGATGCACACGATCTCATCGCGCGCATCGCGGTCGATCGCGGCGACCTGCCGACGGCGCGCGAGCGCTGGGCGACGGTGCTGCAGCTCGTGCCGGGACACGCAGGCGCGCTCAAGGGCATGGGGTACCTGTCATTCCAGGAGGGCCGTCTCGCCGAGGCCGAGCGGTACCTGTCGCATGTCGCCGCGACCGACGGAGACGAGCGCGTGACGAGCGCGCTCGCGACGGTGCGCCGGACGTCGATGTCGCTGCCAGCCGTGCCCGACCCGGCGGCCGGGGGGGCTGCCGCGGGCGTCGCGCGCGAGACGCTGCCGCAGGATCCGCGCTGCCTGTTCGCCGATCTGCTCGTCGAGGATGCGCAGACGGCGCTCCTGCTCGACGCCGGCGGATATGTGCTCGGCGGCATCTACCTCGACGGCAATGGCACGGACGTGTCGAGCGACGTCGGCGCGCAGTTGAGCGGCATCACCGACGAAGTCCGACGCGCGATGCGGCATCTGGACGTCGGAGAGTGGCACTCGATCACGTTCGAGACGCAAGTCGCGGTGGTGTCCATGGCGCCGTCGGCCGACGCGAGCCTCGTCGTCGTCGCCGCATCACGCGCGACGCCGCTCGGTCTCGTGCGCCGCCTGCTCGATCGGTGTGCGCGGCGCGCGTCGGCCTGGCTCGAGCGCGGGAGCGACGAATGACGCCGCCACTGCGTCCGATCGTGGATGGCCTCACCCGACAGCGTGGCGTTCGGGCGAGCTTGGTCGTCTCCGAGCATGACGGGCTCGTGATCGAGTCCAGCCTGCGGTTTGGCCAGGACGGCGACCGGGTGGCCGCGTTGGCCGCGTCGATGTACCGGAAGGCCCGGTTATCGGCGACTGCGGCATGCCTGGGCGCCGTCGCTTTTCTGCAATTGGACGCTGAACGGGGGCGCATCTGCGCCGTGGGGGGTCGCAACGACCTCGTGATCGTCGTCGTCGCCGAACCTGGCGCGAATGTCGGCCTGATTCGGGTGGAACTCTTCAAGGCGCTGGAGATGCTCGTATGAACATCGCCACGGTCGAGTCGTGGATCGAGGCGCCTCTCAAGCGCTACGTCGACGAGGTGCGCGCACATCTGGCGCTGCTGCTTCATCCGTCGGGACAGGTGCTCGCGCAGGCGGGATTCACGCGCGAGGTCGATGTGATGAGCGCCTGCGCGCTCGCCGCCGCGGTCTACGCGACGGCCGGTGAGCTTGGCCGCCACGTGGAAGGGCGCGCCTTTGGCGGGCTCCATTACGCCGGTCCGCAGAAGCAGCTCTTCCTGGCGCCGGTGGTGACGGCGCGCGGGACGTTCGTGTGTCTCACCGTGTTCGACGACGCGTCGTCGCTCGGCCTCGTGCGACTGTACTTCGCGGAGCTGTGCCGCGAACTGGCGGATGCCGCGCCGCCGCTGGCGGCGCGCACCGTGGCGCCATCGTTCCTGAACTTCGAGGCGGACCTCAACCGGAACCTCGCCGCGCTCTTCGGGCGCGACGAGGCGATGTGATACCGTGTCGCTCGTCAACTACGCCACGCGCGAGATCACGTGCAAGATCGTCTACTACGGGCCTGGCCGGTCCGGCAAGACGACGAATCTGCACTACATCTACAGCCAGGTGCCGGACGATCGCAAAGGCAAGATGGTGTCGCTGGCCACGCAAACCGATCGCACGCTCTTCTTCGATTTTCTGCCGCTCGATCTCGGGACGATTTCCGGCTTCACGACCCGCTTTCAGCTCTACACGGTGCCGGGCCAGGTTTACTATCAAACGACGCGCAAGCTCGTGCTGCAGGGCGCCGACGGCGTGGTGTTCGTTGCCGACAGCCAGGCGCACCAGCTCGCCGAGAACATCGAAAGCCTGCAGGACCTGCACGCGAATCTCGCGGAGCAGGGTGTCGATGCGCGCTCCGTGCCGCTCGTGCTGCAGTACAACAAGCAGGACCTGCCGCGCGATTTCATCCTGAGCGCGGCGGATCTCAGCGACGAGTTGAACTTTCGCGCGGTCCCCGAGTTCGCCGCCGACGCCCTCCACGGCCCGGGCGTGTTCGAGACGCTGCGGGCGATTTCGGAGCTCGTGCTCAAGCGGTTGAGCGCGGGCGCGGCGACGGCGGCGCCCGCGCGAGCGCCGGCGATGGCGCGGTAGCGGGCGCGCACGCATGGCGATCGATCCGTCGCTCCGCTTCGACACGTTCATCGTCGGTTCGGCCAACCGCCTCGCGGTCGCCGCGGCGCGTGCCGTCGCCGACTCGCCGGGCACCGTGTACAACCCGCTGTTCATGTACAGCGCCTCGGGGCTCGGCAAGACGCATCTCATGAGCGCGATCGGCAACCACGTGATGCGCGCGAGGCGATTGCCGGTGGAGCTCGTGACGCTCGATGACTTCGTGGGCGAACTGCACGAGGCGATTGCCGCCGGCGACACCGAGGCGTTTCAGAACCGGTATCTCCAGGTCGGCGTGCTGCTGATCGACGACACGCAGTTCCTGACGGGACACCCCGAGACGCAGAGCGAGCTGCTGCGCATCTTCAACACGCTCCAGTCGGATGGGCGGCAACTCGTGATGACGAGCGATCGTCCGCCCGCCGAAATCGCCGATGTCGACCAGCGGCTGATCACGCGGCTCTCGGGCGGGCTGATCGTCGACCTCGGCATGCCCGATTATGAAACTCGCATGGCCATCCTCAAGGCCAAGTGCGAGCAGCGCGGGGTGCGCTTTCAGGCCGGCGTGATCGACGAAGTCGGCCGCATCGAGTTCAAGAACGTGCGCGAGCTGCAGGGGGCGCTCAACCGCCTCATCGCCTTCCAGACGCTCGGCGAAAAGGAGTTGACGGCCGATGCGGTCGGCGCCGTCCTCGGCGACCTCGCGGAGCACCGCCCGCGCGCCGCGCCGGTGAAGGTGAGCGGGGAGTTCGCGAGCTTCGTGAGCGAGGTGGCCTCCGTCGTCGCGTTGCACGTCGACCAGTGGAAGCACCGTCTCACCGAGGCGATCGCCTACTGGGAGAGCGAAGGCTTCCGCGCCGGCGCGCTGTCGCGCGCCCTCGACTCCAACGGGCCGCCGCGAAGCGTCGAGACGCTCCTCCGTGAGTTCGACGCGAAGATCGCGCGGCTCCGCGAGCTGCACAAGCAAGTCGCCCGCGCCGATTCCGCGCTCGTCGCGCACGACGCGTTTCGCGATCCCGATCGGCTCTCCGAGGCGGAACAGCTCGCGGAGCGTGCGCTGCGACAAACGCCGCCGCCGCCGGGACCGTCGGCCGCCTTCACGCGCGCCGGATTCGAGGCCGGCGCGAGCAATCAGCTCGCCGTGCGCGCCGCCGACGCCATCGTGTCGGTACCGGGCACGCGATACAACCCGCTGTTCATTCACGGGCCGAGTGGCGTCGGCAAGACGCACCTCGTGAACGCCATCGGCAACGGACTCGTCACGGGCGCCGGCATCTCGCCCGTGGCCTGCGTGCCCGCGCAGCTGTTCGTCGACGAGCTGATCGCCGCGCTGCAGGAAGGGACGGTGGACCGCTGGCGGTCTCGCTATCGGGGCGTCGGCGCGCTGCTGCTCGACGACGTGCAGTTCGTGGCGGGGAAGGAGCGCACCCAGGAAGAGCTGTTTCACGTCTTCAACGCGCTCTACGCCGACGGCAAGCAACTCGTATTTGCCAGTGATCGCCCGCCGCGCGAGCTCTCGGGGCTCGAGGACCGTTTGCGCTCGCGATTCGAGGGCGGGCTGGTGGTGCCGATGCAATCGCCCGACCGCGCGCTGCGCGAGCGCTTGTTCGCCCGCTACCTGCGCGACCTCGGCGTCGAGCCCACGGGCGAGATGCTCGGCTATCTCGCCGAGACTCCCGTGTCGAGCGTGCGCGAGATCATCGGCGTCGCGAACCGCATCGTCGCGTCGGCCGAAGTGGCGGCGGTGCCGGTGACGATCGGCTTCATTCGCGCCGAGCTCGAGCCCGACGAGACGGAGCTGGCGCGCGCGGCGGCGATGCACACCGCCGCCGACTCGTTCTTTCTCGATCGCGAAAAGGTGATCTGGCAGTGGCCCGACCACGGCTCGCGTCTGATCGAGGAACCGCGATGAGCGCGCGCCCTGCGGAGATTGGACTGGCCGCCGGCGTCCGGGGGGCCGCGTAATGGCAATCCGCGGCAGCCTCAAGGAGGCGAGCCTCCCCGACGTGCTCCAGCTGCTGGCCATGGGCCAGAAGACCGGCTGCCTGAGCGTGAGCCACCGGAACAACTTCGGCTACATCTACTTCGACAAGGGGCGTATCTGTTACGCGTCGGTGGTCAATCGACGCGACCGGCTGGGCGACATGCTCGTCAAGACCGGCCTGGTGACGCAGGGGCAGCTCGACGCCGTCGTCGCGCTGCAGAACCGGCGGCGTGACGACCGGCTCGGCCATTTGCTGGTGGAGCAGGGCGTGATCTCCGCCAGGCAGCTCGACGATGCGATCGACGTGCAGATTCGCGAGGCGGTCTACTATCTGTTCACGTGGAACGAGGGGACGTTCAACTTCGAGGCGGACGTCGCGCCCGATCCACTCGACCACCTGGTGTCGATCAATCCCGAGTCGCTGCTCCTCGAAGGCGCGCGGCGCGTGGACGAATGGGGTTTGATCGAGAAGAAAATCCCGAGCTTCGACATCGTCTTTCAGATGGAGCGAAAGCGAGTCCTGCAGAGCGACGCGGAGTTGACGGACGAGCAGGCCGCGGTGCTGGCGCTCGTGAACGGCGAACGCGACGTGCAGGCGATCGTCGACGAGTCTGGACTCGTCGAGTTCGAAGCCGGCAAGGCGCTGTACGGTTTGCTGGCGGCGGGCTTCATCCATCGCGTCGGCAAATCGGCGCGCGCGCTCCCCGCGGTGTCGGAGAGTCGCGCCGACGAGCACCTCAACCTCGGCATCGCGTTCTACAAGACGGGGATGTTCGACGAAGCGCTGCGCGAGTTCCGTCGCGTCATGGAGCTTCGTGACGGCGACTCCACGGCGAGGTTCTACGTCGGGCTGGTCTACTCACGACAGGGCAACTGGGCCGAAGCGTCGGCGGCATTCGTCGAGTGCACGTCGCAGCCTGGCGCGAGCGCGGCGGCGTTCCACAATCTCGCGTTCGCGCTCGAGCAGCAGAAGCGATACGAGGAAGCGCGCGCGGCGCTCGACGAGGCGATGCGTCGCGGTGGCAACGAGCACGCGCGTGTGCATACGTCGATCGGCATCGTGAGCCTGCTGTCCGGCGACCTGAACGGCGCCGACGCGGCATTCACGACGGCGCGCCAGTTCTTTGGCCGGCGGCCACCGAGCGCGGCTTGGTACCACTACGCGGCGCTCGCCAAGGCGCTGCTCGGGCAGACCTCGCGCGCGGCGGCCATCCTCACCGAAGGCGTGGCGGCCAATCCGCGATCGGCGGTCCTGCTGAACAATCTCGCCGCCGTGCTCGAGCGCGTCGGTGAATACGACGCGGCGTTGGCCGCGGTGGAGCGCGGCCTGCAGGAGGAGCCGGGCATGGCGCAGCTCCACAAGACGCTGGGCGACCTGCGATATCGCGCCACGCGCTACGACGAAGCCCTGGAGTCCTACGTCCGGGCCACGAAAGTGAGTCCCGACCTCGGCGCCGACGTGTACCTCAAGCTCGGCAACATCCGGCTTCGACGGCGCGAGCGCGAGGAAGCGGTTCGTTCCTGGGAGCGGGCGCTCGAGCTCGATCCCGATAACGCCATCGTCCGCACCAACCTCGAGTCGATCCGGCAGGTGTTCTGATGGACGTCTCGCTGGGCGATTTCTCCGGCCTCACGCGCAAGATCACGCTCGAGCGCGGCTTCGGGTGCGCGAGCTACAAGGAGAAGTGCTTGCGACGCCGCGTCGCGGTCCGCATGCGCGCGCGCGGCGTGCACACGTACGAGGACTACGCGCGCCTGCTCGACGACGACGCGTCGGAGTACGACCGGCTCCTCGACGCGCTCACGATCAACGTCACCAAGCTGTTTCGCAACTGGGAGGCCTACGACGCCCTCGCCAGGCAGGTCGTCTCGAAGCTGTGGTCCCGCGATGCGCGGGCGATCCGCGTATGGAGCGCCGGCTGTTCGTCCGGGCACGAGCCTTACTCGCTGGCGATTCTGTTCCACCGCTACGCGGCGGCGAACGCGGTGCTCCAGCAACTGAACCGCGTCGACGTGCTCGGCACCGACATCGACCGGTCGTGCCTCGCCGCGGCCAAACGCGGGGAGTACGTCGAGGCCGACTTTGCCGACACGCCCGCGGAGTTGCGCGCGCAGTACTTCAGCGCGAGCGCGCCGTTCACCGTGGCTCCGGCGATTCGCGCGATGGTGCGCTTCGAGTACCGCGACCTGCTGAGCGCGCGGCCGCGCGCGGGGACGTACGACTTGATCGTCTGCCGCAACGTGCTGATCTACTTCGACCGTGAGACGCAGATCCGGGTCTTCGACCTGTTCCACGAATCGCTGGCGCCCGACGGCTACCTGATGCTCGGGAAGGTCGAGACGCTGCTCGGACCATCGCGCGCGAAGTTCACTGCGGTCGATGCGCGTCAGCGCATCTTCAGGCGATCATGAGCGCCACGCTCACGGAAGTTCGCGTCAAGGTGGCGGACTACGCCGTCGCTACGGGCGGCATGCTGTCCACGATCGGGCTCGGCTCGTGTGTGGCGATCGTCCTCTACGACCCCGAGTCGGCGATCGGAGGGCTGGCGCACGTGCTGCTGCCCAACGAGACGATGTCCCGCGACCGGTCCAACCCGGCGAAGTTTCCGGCGACGGTCGTGCCGCGACTGCTCGCCGAGATGCGCCAGCTCGGCGCCGACGTCGGTCGCATCCGAGCCAAGATCGCCGGCGGCGCCAGCATGTTCGGCAATCTCATGGGCACGGGCGGCATGAACATCGGCGAGCGCAACGTACAGGCCGTGCGTCGCGCGCTCGAGATGGCGGGGATCCCCGTCGTCGCCGACGACACCGGCAGCGACTACGGCCGCAGCGTGTTCTTCTTCCTCGACGACGGTCGTGTCGAGATCCGCTCGCTCCGGAAGGGATCGCGTGTCCTCTGACCGATTGCGCGTGCTCGTGGTGGACGACAGCGCGTTCATGCGCCAGCTCGCGTCGCAGGTGATCGACGACTCGGGCGAGTTCGTCGTCGCCGGCACGGCGCGGAACGGCTACGACGCACTGAAGCAGATTCGCGCGCTCGATCCCGACATCGTGACGCTCGACGTCGACATGCCGGAGCTCGACGGCCTGGGTGCGCTCGCCTGCATCATGAACGAGACCCCGCGGCCGGTCGTGATGCTGAGCGCGGGAACGACGGCGAGTGGAATGTCGGCCACGGTCAAGGCGCTCGAGCTGGGCGCGGTCGACTTCGTGCTCAAGCCCTCCGGCTCGATCAGCCTCGACCTGGCGCGAATCCGTGGACGGTTGCTCGAGGCCTTGCGTGCGGCGGCGCGCGCGAATCCCGCCGGACTACGCACGCTGGCGCATCGCACGCTTCCGCGTCACACGCCCATCTCGGTGGACTTGTCGGCGCCGAACTCGGCGCCGGCGACGAACCTCGTCGTGATCGCCGCATCCACCGGCGGACCGCGCGCGCTCACGGCCGTGCTGCCGCGCCTTCCGCGTTCGCTCGACGCCGCGGTGCTCGTCGTCCAACACATGCCCGCCGGCTTTACGCGGAGCTTTGCGCAACGGCTCGACACGGTGAGTCCGATGCGCGCCGAAGAGGCGCAGGACGGCGATACGATCGTGAACGGGCGGATTTACGTCGCGCCGGGCGGCAGGCACATGACGGTGCGCGACGGCGAACAGGGTTCGGCGATCGCGCTCGACGACACACCGCCGCTGTGGGGCGTGCGCCCCGCCGCCGACCATCTCTTTCGCTCGGCCGCACAGCAGTTCGGTCCATCGGTCGTCGCGGTCGTGCTCACCGGTATGGGCCGTGACGGCGCCGACGGCACGCGTGCGATCCGCAGCGCCGGCGGCCGTGCCGTGGTTCAGGATCGCGAGACGTCGACGATCTTCGGGATGCCGCACGCGGCGCTCCAACATGCCGGCGCCGACAGAGTGCTCCCACTCGGCGACATCGGCAACGCGATCGTCGAGCTTCTGGAGTCGGTGCGTCATGTTTCGTGACGGCGCCGCTCGGCTTCTCGTCTTTCGCGTGGGTAGCGAGCGGTTCGCCGTCGAGCTATCTGCTGTCGCCGAGGTGATCGCGACGCCGGCGGTGCAGCCGGTGCCGGACGCCCCACCGACGCTCCTCGGCATTACGATGCTGCGCGGAGAGCTGGTGCCGATCCACGATCTTCGTCCGCTGCTGCACGCCGGTGCCGGCTCGATGGGCGGCGCGCTGCTGTTCTCGCGCGACGGCCGCACGATCGGGCTCGCGATCGACGACATCCACGACGCATTGGTGATCCAGGAGCACGAGCTTCGGCCCGCGCCCGGCGCCGGTGGCGCCGACGCGCTGCTCGTTGGCCTGGTACGGCGCGAATCGGAGCTGATCGCGGTGCTCGACGTGGACGCGCTGCTCGCGGCCGCCCGTATGGATACCGAGGGACAACGCGCATGAAGACCGACGTCGTCAAGCTGGTGATCTTCCGGATCGGCGACGATCTCTTCGCCGCCGAAGTGCTCGCCGTGGACCGCGTCCTGCGGTACACGCAGCCCAATCCCGTGCCCGACGTCCCGCGCTGGATCGAGGGCGTGCTCGAGCATCGTGGCAACGTGATTCCCGTGGTCGACCTGCGGCGGCGCATCGAGCGACCCAACCTGTCGATCGGCGCCACCACGCGCATTCTCGTGCTCAACACCTCGGACGGATTCGTGGGCGCCATCGCCGACGCCGTGGTCGAGGTCGCGGTCGTGCCGGCGACGGCCATGTCGGCGCCGCCGCCGTTGTTCAAGGGACTCGCCGCCGACGTCGTGCGCGGAGTCGCCAAGGTCCACGACCAGCTCGTCGTGGTGCTCGACGTCGAGCGCGTGCTCACGCGGGCCGACCGCGTCGTGATCGACGAGCACGCGGCGGCATCGGCGGGAGATCGTGACTGACACGACGCTCGAGTCGCTCCGTGCCTCGCACGAGGCGCTGGCGGCGCGCTTGTCCGGTGCCGAGACCGAAGCCGAGCTGATTCCCCTCAAACGCGACATCGGCGCGCTGTTCAGGAGCGTGGAGCACCACATCGCCGAGCTCACCGCGCTCCGCGAGAGCACGCTCGAGCTCATCGAAGCCTGGAAGACGCTCAAGAATGCGCAGCCGTCGAACGCCCCTCAGCTCGACGGTGCGCCGCCGGCCGTGCACGCCGACCACATCGGCGCGTCCACGTTCATCGAGAAAGGGTGGAGCATGATCTCGGCCGGCGACTACACCGGCGCCGAGCGTGTGCTGTCGAAGGCGCTGCAGCTCTCGCCCGACAATCCGCAGGCCGAATCGCTTCTCGGGTGGGCGCAGATGCTCCAGGACAACTTCGACGAGGCGCTGCTCAATTTTCAGAAAGTTCTGGTGCGCGAGCCGCAGAATGCGCTGGCGCGGGTGAACGTGGGCTACATCTGCCTCAAGAAGCGCATCTTTGGCGAAGCCATCGAGCATCTGTCGCGCGCGATTCGCCTGGACAACGACAAGAAGGCGAACCTGTACGCGCACTTCTACCTCGGGCTCGTGTATCTCGAACGGGAGATGTACGAGGACGCGCAGACGTTCTTCGAGAAGACCGTCATCCTCGGGCCCAACCTGATCGAGGCATATTACGAGCTGGGCCGCGCGTACTGGTACGCCGGCCGCACAGACGAGGCAAAGGAGACGTGGACCGAGGGAGCCGCCGCGAAGTTCAACCCGTGGGGAAAGCGCTGCGCGGCCGTGCTCGAGACGGTGGCTCGCGGCGGCGTCCCCTGAGCGGAGGGCGCGCGAGGCGTCTCTTGCTCGCGCTGATGCTCCTGCTGCTGTCGCTCGTCCCGACGGTCCGCCGGGCGCAGGCGCAGGCGCCAATCCGGTTGGACCGCGGCCGCTTTACCGCGGTGTTCTATCCAACCGAGCAGACTCTGGCGCGTTCGCTACTCGATGTCGCGGCGAAGACCGACACGTTTCCGGGCTTGCCGCGGCCGCACGCCACGGTGTTGCTCGAACTGGCGCCGGACGCGCGCCGTTTCCGCGACTGGACCGGACCCAGCGCGCCGGAGTGGGGCGCCGCGATCACCTTCGTCGACACGCGACGTGTCGTGATGCAGGGCCGCTCCGCGGGCGCCGGCCCGGGTGATCCCGGCATGATCCTCAGACACGAGCTCGCTCACCTGGCCCTCCACGAGTATCTGGGCGATCTGCCGCCGCGATGGTTCGACGAGGGGTATGCGAGTTATGCGGCCCGCGAGTGGGACCGTGACGATGCGCTGGCCGCGAATCTCGCGCTCGCGCTTCGGGGGACGCCGACCTTCGACGAGCTCGAGGCCGAGTTCGGCGGCGGCGCGAGCACGGCGCAGAACGCCTACGCGCTGGCCTATCGCGCGATCATCGAGCTTGCCGCGCTCGACACGGCGCGGGGACTCGCCGATTTCTTTGCCGCATGGAAACGCGAGGGGTCGATGGACCGCGCGGTGCGTGCGTCGTACGGCATCACGCTCGCGGACTTCGAGAAGCGCTGGCAACAGCGGACGCGACGGCGGTATGGAGCGCTCGCGCTCGTGAGCAACGTCACGATTGGAGGCGTCTTCGTGCTCGTGCTGCTATTCCCGCTCTATATCGCGCGCCGGCACCGCGACCGGGTGCGCATGGCGGCGCTGGTCGCGGCCGACGAGGCCGCCGAGCGAGCAGCCCGCGAGAGCGCGATCGAGGCGTTGCTGAGCGGGGACGATTGGCCTGGTCCCGGGGACGAGCGGACGGGCGCCGGGCCACCTTAATCGGTCCGTAATGTGGGACTCATCATCGCGTAACTTCGCGCCAGCACGTTGCTTGACAGCATTCTTGGGCGCGCCTACACTACACGCCCTATGGTAGAGAGCGAGACGACGAATCGGTCGCGCAGTTTGATTTGGTGGGGCCTGGCAGGGCTCGTGCTCGTGGCCGGCTTTGCGGATCTTGCGCGGGGCGGCGAGACGATCGCCCCGATTTTGCTAGCCATTGGATACTGTGTGCTCGTTCCGATTGCGATTCTGAAATGAGTGTTCGTGCGTCGGCAGGCAGCCTACGGGCGTGCGGCGCGGCGCTCGTTGTGCACGGTTAGATCGTTCGACGTTCAGCGAGGGAGCGCGTCCGATCGCCTTCGGTGGGGCGAATAGCTCAGCTGGTTAGAGCACCTGCCTTACACGCAGGGGGTCGGGGGTTCGAGTCCCTCTTCGCCCATTGATGCGCACGTAGTGCGAATTGCGAACCCGAGTGCGGGTCCAGGGTACTTCAGTCAACGTTTGGGAGGTTAAGACCGTGAAGTCAACGCAACGCCATGCGGCGGCGGCCGCGGGCCTTCTGATGCTGGTCCTGGGCGGCGCTCCATTGCTCGCGCAGGGGCGCGGTACAGGGGAGCCCGCGCAGCGCGGTGGCCCGGCAGGGCCGGACACGCCGCAGATCCTCGTGTCGGTCCTGCAGAGCAACGAACGTGGACTGGGCGTCCAGGCGGCCGACGAGATCCGGCGCCGCATCCAGGTCGAGCACACGGCGAAGGAGTTGTACGCTGTCACCAAGACGGCGATCAACAACACCCTGGAGGCGTCCGGCTATCGCCCGGACTCCGCGCTGAACTCGTCCGATCTCATGGAGCTCGCCAAGCAAGTCCACGGCGACTTCGTGCTCGATGGCAAGATCAGCAAAACCGGAAGCGGCGTGCACCTCGAGGCGCGCATTCTGACTCGCACGGGTCAGCAGACTCTCGCGCAGCCTCTCACGCCGGTCGACGGCAAGGACGTGGGCGACGTTGCCAAGCAGGTCGAGCGTCAGATCTCCGAAGCGCTCAAGAGCATGCCGGCGTACAAGGCGTGCGCGAACGATCTGCGCGCGCAGAAGTACGACCAGGCGATCATCGACGCGCGAAAGGGCATTGCGGCGTACCCCAACTCGGCGCTGAACCGCCTCTGCATCCTCTCGGCGTACAACTACCAGAAGGCGTCGCCAGACTCGATCATTGCCATCGCCGATCAGATCCTCGCGCAGGACCCGACGAGCATGATCGCGCTCTCCAATGCCGCTGACGCTTATAGCGCGAAGGGCAACAAGGACAAGGCGGTCGAGTACAACATTCGAATCTGGAGAGCCGACCCGTCCAATCAGGCGGTAATCGAAAGCATCATCACCTCGCTGGTGAACTCCGGCGCGCCCGAAAAAGCGTTGCCGATCATCGACACACTCCTCGCCCAGAATCCGGGCGATGCGAGAATGCTCGAGACCAAGTGGAAGCTGCAGCTGGCCACGGCCGACAAGGGCGCGCAGACGATGTGGAAACAGGCGATCGCCACCGGCGACGAGTTGATCAAGGCTGACACGTCCAAGGCGACTCTCGACTTCTACCAGCGGCAGATCGGTGCGGCGCAGAAGGACAGCGACGCGACAAAGGTGCAGGAGCTCGCGGCCAGGGCGTCGCAGAAGTTCCCGAAAGATGCGAGTCTGCAACTCCTGCTCGCCCAAGGCTACTTGAAGAGCGGCCAGCTCCAGCAGGCGCTCGCGGCGGCGCGTCGTGCGTCGGAGGCCGATCCGAAGGACTTGCGTGGCTGGCAGTTTGCCATTGCGGTTCAGACCCAGATGAATCAGACGGACAGTGCCGTCGCGACTGCGCAGAAGGCGATCGCTGCGGGGATCTCCAAGGACACGATCGGTGCATCATTGCTCTCGACGGCAGTTCCAGCGCTCAAGAAGGCGCAAGAGTCCAAGGCTCGTGAAGATTGGGAAGCGGCGCTGAAGGCGTCGCAGACGGTAGACGCGATTGCCCCTTCCACGCAGAGCAAGTTTCTCGTTGGAGTGGCGGCCTTCCAGATCGCCGCCGACGCGATCCAGAACGTGAACAAACTCTACAAGAGCACGAAGAAAGACGACAAGGCTCAGGCGTGCGCTGAAATAAAGGTGGCGGAGGACAATTTCGCGATCACACAAGTCGCGATGCCGGCCGGCGGCAAGTTCGACCCGGCGACCGCGGGGCAGGTCCTGCAGCAGACCACGCAGCTCTCCGGGTACGTCCCGCAATTCAAGACCGCGCTCAAATGCAAATGAGTCGCTGAAGAGTTGCTCTTCACAAAACCGCCCGCTGTCTCAGGACAGCGGGCGGTTTTGTCTTTCCGCCGTCGTGATCGACAAACTCAGTCTGCCTCGCCGGGCAGGTGCACCACGTGCACCCAGAGATCCCTTGCCCGCGCGCGGTACGCCAACCGCCGCCCGTTCGACATCTCGCCGTCCACGTTCACCGCCATCGGCTCGTCCGCTTCGATCCGCACCGACTTGAGTTGCACGTAGTGCACGCCCTCCTGCCCGATGTGCTCTCCGCGCTTGACGCGCAGCACGGTGCGCGCGAACTCACCGCGCGACATCCGCTCCACGATGCACAGGTCGAGCAGGCCGTCGGTCGCCGAGGCCATTGGCGTGACGAGCGTTCCGCCGCCGGTCGAGCGCGTGATCCCGACGGCGAACATCAGGAACTCGCCGTCGTACTCGAACTCGTCTCCCACGAACCGCGCGTGCTGCGCGCGAAAGTCGGCGAGCTTGCGCATTCCGCTGATCGCGTAGGCGAGCGCGCCGAGTGACTCTTTCACTTCAGCGGGAGTCTCCGCGGTGGCTTCAGCGCCCACGCCTCCAGTCGATACATTGAGGAAGCGCCGGCCATTCAGCGACGCCGTGTCGAGTCGCTTTGGCTTGCGTTGCAGGATAACATCCATGGCATGATCGGCATCTGCCGGTATGCCCACCTGTCGTGCGAAATCGTTGGCTGTTCCTACCGGGATGATCCCAAGCGGTACGTCGTATCCGTCGAGCCCATTCACAACTTCGTTGACCGTCCCGTCGCCGCCCGCCGCGGCGACGACGTCGACGCCGCGCCGTGCAGCGGACGCCGCCAGCACGGCCGCGTCTCCAGCCTCGAACGTCGGCAGCACCTCGACCAGATGGCCCTTTTCGCGAACCCAGCTCACGAGGTGCCGAAGCTCCGGACGGTCGACCCGCGCGCCGTGGACCACGAGCGCGATGTGTTTCGAACGCATGCCCGAGCCTAGCGCATATCACGCGCCTGTGCTCGCCGGCGCGGTCACGGATTTGCTCGGCGCCTGCCGCTCCGTGCTCGATTGCACCCTCGGGGGCGGCGGGCACGCGCTCGCCCTGCTCGAGGCGGGCGTGGAGCGCGTGGTCGGCGTCGATCGCGACCCCGATGCGCTCGAATCAACGGCCGCGCGGTTGCGCTCCTATACCGAGGCCGGCCGGCTCATCACGGTGGAATCGAACTACGCCGCTCTCGACGACGTGCCGTCGCTGGCGGGGGCGAGCTTCGACGGTATTCTGCTCGACCTCGGCGTGTCTTCGCATCAAATCGACGACGAGGACCGCGGGTTCACCTTCCGCGCCGGCGCTCGGCTCGACATGCGGATGGGCGGGGGCGGGGGCGGGGATGCAACCGGCACGGCGGCCGATCTACTCAACGAGGCGGACGAACGTGCGCTGGCGGCGGTCTTTCGTGACTATGGCGACGAGCCGCGCGCGGCGAGGATCGCACACGAGATTGTCCGCCGGCGCGCCAATCGTCCGTTCTCCACCAGCGACGATCTGGTCGGCGCGATCCGCGCGGTTCTCGGCGCCAGAAGCGGCGCCCCCGACTTCGCGCGGCTCTTCCAGGCCGTGCGGATCGCCGTGAACGAGGAGATCACCGGACTGGAAACAGCGCTGCCCGCCCTGCGTGACCGGCTGGCGCCGGCCGGAACCATGGTCGTGATCGCGTACCACTCGGGCGAGGACCGCCTGGTCAAGAACGCGTTTCGCGAGTGGAGCGCTGCCTGCGTCTGTCCGCCCAGGCAGCCAGTGTGCACGTGCCGCGGGCGTCCCCTCGGCAGCACCCTCACACGCCGGCCCATCAGTGCTTCCGACGACGAGATCACGAAAAACCCACGCGCCCGCAGCGCGCGGCTCAGAGCATGGCGAAGCGCCGCGTAGCGTCGCGCCGCCGGTCGATGATCGCCGTGGTGCTCGTCGGTTTCGTCTTGGTGACGGCGGGCGTCATTACACGTCGCGTCTACGGCGTACGGCAGCAGTCGGAAATTCGCCGGTCGCGTCAGCGGCGGGATTCGCTGGCAGCGGAGCGGGTCCGGCTGGAGAGCGTGATTCGCGACGCATCGAGCCGGGTGCGACTGCAGCCGATCGCCGAGCAGCGACTCAACATGCACATCCCGACCCCCGAGCAGCAAGTCCTACTCCCCCGCGCCGTGCGTCGCACCCCGGCAACCCGAAATGATTCGCTCTAGACGCATCGGGCTGGCTCACAGCATACTCGGCCTCTTCGCGGTCGCCCTGCTCGTGCAGGCGGCACGTGTCCAGATCGTTCAGGGTAGGCAATGGCGCGCCCGCGCCGAACGGCAGCAAACGAGCGACCGCGTCGTCCCCGCCGAGCGCGGCGAGATTCTCGACGCGACGCATCGTGTGCTCGCCCAAAGCAACTCGGTCGTCCGTCTCGAGATCGCTCCGCGGGAAGTGACCGATCCGCGAAAGCTGCGACTCGCGTTGTCAAAGCTTCGGGTTGCACCGGCGCTCATCAAGCGCGCGCTCGACACGTCGGGCAAGTATCTCGTGCTCCCCGGCCGATTCCCGGCTGCCGATGCGGTCATGGCGACGTCGCTCCGCGGCGTGCACTCGTTCGCGTCGGTGGAGCGGTCCTATCAGGTCTCGGAGGGAGCGCAGGGCATCATCGGCCACGTCGACATCGACAACAAGCCGGTCGATGGCCTCGAGATGTCGCTCGATTCGATCCTCCGCGGCGTACCGGGGACGGCGACGATCGTCCGCGACTCCCGTGGCCGCGGGCGCGAATCACCGATTGCGCCCGGAACTCCGCCCGTCAGGGGGAACAGCATCGTTCTCACGATCAACGCCGATCTGCAGGAGATCGCCGAGAAGTCGCTGTCCGACGCGGTGGCGCGCCTCGGCGCCGAGGGCGGGGACATTGTCATCCTCGATCCGCACACCGGCGAGATTCGCGCGATGGCCAGTCGCCGTCCTGATCCGCGACAGACCGCGGCGACCGTGATCACCGAGCCGTTCGAGCCGGGATCGACGTTCAAACCGTTCATTGCCGCCGGATTGATCGACCGCGGGAAGGTATCCGACCGCGACTCGGTGGATACCGGCAACGGCGTGCTTGAGGTGAAGGGCCGCAAGAATCCGATTCGCGACGACCATCTCGTTGGACGCGCCCCGCTCTCGGTTGTCCTTCGGTGGTCGAGCAACATCGGCATCGTGAAGTTCGCGTCCCGATTGACGCCGCGCGAAGAATTCGAGACTCTGCGAGACTTCGGCTTCGGCATTCCGACCGGTCTGCCGTACCCCACGGAATCGGGCGGGACCCTGCGCTCGCCCGTGAGTTGGTCGAGCCAGTCCGGGATCTCGATGGCGATGGGGTACGAGGTCGCCGTGACTCCGCTGCAGCTTGCCACCGCATACGCCGCGTTCGCGAACGGCGGCGAACTCGTACAGCCGTCGCTGGTGAAGGAGATCGTGAGCCCCGATGGCACGGTGCTGTACTCGCACAAGCCGCGCGTCGTGCGGCGTGTCGTCTCCAAGCCGACGGCCGACAAGGTTCGGCACATGCTGCTCGACGTCGTCGACGAGGGCACGGCCCTCGAGGCGGCGCTCGACAACTACACGCTGGCTGGCAAGACCGGCACACCGCGCAGCACGGTGCGCGGACACTACGTCGCGGGCCGGTACAATCCGAACTTCGTCGGGATTTTTCCCGCCGACAACCCTCAGTACGTCGTCGTCGTGAAAATGACGGCGCCGCAAAGCTCGATCTATGCCGCGCAGACCGCCGCGCCGGTGACGAAGGCGATTCTCGAGGCGGCCGTCGCCGCGCAGAACGCCGCGCTCGATCGCGGCAAGCTCGCTTCGAGCGTGGTGCCGTCGCGCCGCGACTCGGCCGCGCCGACGGCGGTCGCCCAGGCCGGCGAGGTGACGCCCAACACGGTGGCGCCCACGCAGAACGCGGACTCGGCCGGTGACGGCGGGTCCGTGCCATTCGTGGTAGCGCTTCCCGCGCCTCCCGACCGGCCAGCGCCGCGCCTGCTGCGCACGGTGCCCGACGTGCACGGGCTCGTGCTGCGCGATGCGGTGCGTTCGTTGCACAGCGCCGGTTTCCGTGTCCAGCTCACGCGAAGCCCGGCGAACTTGTCGGCGACCACGGCTCCCGCCGCGGGTGAGCTGGCCCGAACAGGTACCGTGGTTCGACTGCTCTACGACTATTGAATGCGTCACGACATCGATACGATCGCGCGCGCGCTCGACGAGGCAGGCCTCCTCGTCGCGCGGCGCGGGTCGCTGCCGAAATCCATCACCGACATCACTGACGACAGTCGCGTCGTGCGAGACGGCGCGCTCTTCGTCGCCGTTCGTGGCACCGAGCGCGACGGGCACGACTACCTCAGCGCCGCGGCCGGCGCGGGCGCGGTGGCGGCCATCGTTCAGGATGCATCCGCGACGATGCTGCCCGCACTCGTCGTCAACGATGGCCGGCGCGCCGCGGCAGTGGCGGCGTCGGCATTTTTCGGCTGGCCCGCGCGCGAGTTGCAACTCGTCGGCGTCACGGGGACAAATGGCAAGACGACCACGGTGAACATGATCCGCCACCTGCTCGACTCGAGCGACGCGCGGAGCGCGTCGCTCGGCACGCTGGGCGTGCTCGTCGGGAGCGAGGCGGAGACGTTCCCTGGCGGGGGCGGGCTCACGACTCCAGGTCCGGTGGAACTGCAGCGCGTCTTTCGCGCGCTGCGCGATCGCGGCGTGCGCTCCGTGGCGATGGAGGTTTCGTCGCACTCGCTCGACCAGCATCGGGTGGAAGGCGTGCTGTTCGACGTGGCGGCGTTCACCAACCTGACGCGCGACCACCTGGACTATCATGGCACGATGGAGCGCTACTTCGCGGCGAAGGCGCGTCTGCTCGAGCACCTCACGCCGCACGGCACGGTGGTCTACAACCTGGACGACAAGGCGTGGCAGGCGCTCAAGACCGATCGGCGCCGAGTCGCGTTCAGCGAGCGCGTGAACAGCGCCGAAGTTCACGCCAGCGACGTGCGATTCGGTCCGCGGGGGAGCGAGTGGACTCTGTCGCTCGCCGGCGAAGCGGTTGAAGTGCGGTTGCCGCTCATCGGCGACTTCAACGTCGCCAACGCGCTTGGCGCGGCGGCCTGCGCGTACGCGCTCGGGCTGCCCGCGACGCGCATCGGCGAGCGGTTGTCGTCGATGCCGCAGGTGCCCGGCAGGCTCGAGGTGCTGCGCGACGAGCCAACCGTCCTGCGCGACTATGCCCACACGCCCGATGCGCTCGAGCGTGCGCTCGAGGCGATCCGCCCGTTCGCGCCGGAGCGCCTGATCGTGGTCTTTGGCTGTGGCGGCGATCGTGATCGTGGCAAGCGGCCTGTGATGGGCGCGATCGCCGAGCGTAAGGCCGATGTCGCAATCGTCACGAGCGACAATCCCCGTACCGAGGATCCGGAAACGATCATCGACGAGATCGTTGCCGGGATGTCCGGCACGAACCACGAACGTATCGAAGATCGCCGCGCGGCGATTTCGCGCGCGCTCGCCATCGCGTCGGCGCGCGACGTGATCGTGCTCGCGGGCAAGGGGCACGAAACCTATCAGGTGCGCGGCACGACCAAATATCCGTTCGACGAGAGGGTCATCGTCGCCGAGCTTTCCAGCGAGAGCGAAGCACGGTGCGCGCGATGAGCACCGCGACGGCGTCGGTCGCGCGCACCACGTTCTGGAGCAGAGATCGTGTTGGCGAAGCGCTTGCCGCGCTCGCCCGCGAGAATCTGCCACGCGGCACCGCAGTGTTCGGCCGCGTCTGGACCGACACCCGCACGATCGAACCTGGTGATCTCTTCGTCGCCTTGGCTGGCGAGCGGTTCGACGCGCACGACTTTCTCGCCGAAGCGGTCGCCAAAGGCGCGTCCGGTCTCGTCGTCTCCAGGGCGGAGTCCGCGCGCGCGCTCGGCGTCCCAACCTACGTCGTTCCGGACACGCTCGTCGCGCTCGGCGCCCTCGCCACGTATCGGCGACGCGCCTGGAACAAGCCTGTGGTGGGAGTTGTCGGCACGAACGGCAAGACGAGCACGAAGGAACTGCTCCGCGCCGCGCTGGCGAGTGTCCTCGACGTTCACGCGACCACGGGCAACCTGAACAACCTGGTCGGCGTTCCGCTCACGTTGCTCGCGCTGCGTGACGAGGCCGACCTGGCCGTCGTGGAGATGGGCACGAATCAGCCAGGCGAGGTGCCGCGCCTGCGCGCGATCGTCGAGCCGAACATCACAGTGGTCACGTCGGTCGCGGAGGAGCACCTCGAGGGACTGGGCGATCTGGCCGGCGTGCTTCGAGAGGAGTTGTCAGCCGCCGAATGCGTCGCGGTCGCCGTCGTTCCCGCATCGCAGCCGGAAGTCGTTGACGCCGCGCGCAAGCGCGCCCGGCGTGTGGTGGCAGCCGGGCTCGATGCGGGTGACGTTCGGGCTGAGGAGTGGAAGGTCAATCCCGATGGCAGCGGTCGGCTTCGCGTGCGCGGGATCGATATCCAGGTTCCGCTCCGCGGCGTGCACAATTTGCGGAATGCAATGCTCGCGCTGGCGGTGGCGACGGAGCTCGGGGTTTCCATGGAGGAAGCGGCGCGTGGCATCGCTGCCATGACGCCGCCGCCGATGCGCGCCAACGTCGACCAGATTGGATCTGCCACGTTGATCAACGACGCGTACAACTCGAACCCGGGATCGGCGAGGGCGGCTGTCGAGCTCCTGTGTCATGCGGGAACCGGACGCCAGCGTGTCGCGGTGCTCGCCACCATGCTCGAGCTCGGGCCGCAGACGCCGCGACTCCACGAGGAGGTGGCGCGGCACGCGCTCGACTGCGGCGTGGACGTGATCGGAGCAATCGGGGAGTTCGCGGCAGCGCTCCAGCGGATCGCGCCCGGCGACGCGCGCGTCGTGGCAGCCGATGACGTCGACGTGCTGTGGCAGCGGCTTTCGTCGCGGCTTTCGCCGGACGCCGTTATTCTCCTCAAGGGTTCGCGTGGGATGCGCCTGGAGCGATTGGTGGCGCCAATTACCGAATGGGCACGGCAGCGGGCCGGTACGGCGCCGGCCGCACGCTGACCTGACCGACGACCGCAACTACCTCGACCCGTCACTTCGTGCTTTACCATTTCCTCCTGCCGTTCGCCAGAGAATTCAAGGTCCTCAACGTTCTCACGTACATCTCGTTGCGAGCCGTCGGAGCAGCGGTCACGGCGTTGCTGCTTTCGTTCATCGTCGGACCGATCATGCTGCGGGCGCTCAAGCGGCAGTCGGTGCATCAGGTGGTGCGCGAGGGCACGCCCGAGTCGCACGCCGGCAAGGGCACGACGCCGACGATGGGCGGCTTGATCATCCTCAATAGCGCGCTGATCTCGATTGCTCTGTGGGGACGATTCAGCCTCAGCCATCCGTATTTGTTCATCGCGATCTTCGTCACGCTGTGGATGGGCGTCATCGGGTTGTTGGACGACTACCTCAAGCTTCAACAGAAAAAGCGGGGCGAGAAGAACCGCGGGCTCGTCGAGCGGTACAAGCTCACGGGGCAGGTACTCGCCGGCCTGGCGCTCGGCTGGTATCTGTGGCAGCACCCGTTGGCGCCGAACCTGCCCGGCGCCTCGACGACGCTGCCGTTCTTCAAGTATTACCTGGTCCTGTTCATCCCCGGCTTTGCCTGGGTCTACGTGTTGTTTACGACCTTCATTCTCACCGGGACCAGCAACGCGGTGAACATCACCGATGGGCTGGACGGGCTTGCCGCGGGATTGTCCGCCATCGCGTTCGGAACGTTCGCCATCTTCTCATACATCATCGGTCGTGTCGACTACAGTCGATACCTGCAATTCCTCTACATGCAGGATTCCGGCGAGCTCACGGTGTTCTGTCTGGCGATGGTCGGCGCCCTGATCGGATTCCTGTGGTTCAACACCCATCCGGCGCAGGTATTCATGGGCGACACCGGATCGCTCGCGCTTGGTGGAGGGCTTGGCGCGGTGGCGGTGTTGCTGAAGTCCGAGTTCGTGCTCGCGTTCGTCGGCGCGGTGTTCGTGGCCGAGATGCTGTCGGTGATCTTCCAGCGCTACGTGTTCAAGTATCGACGTCGGCGATACGGCCTGGAGTACGCGCAGACGCACCGCGTCTTCAGGCGCGCGCCGCTGCACCACCACTTCGAGGAGCTGGGCTGGCAGGAGACTCAGGTCGTCGTGCGCTTCTGGATCATCGGCATCCTGTGCGCGTTCTTCGCGCTCAGTACGCTCAAGCTGCGGTGATCGCATGAGCACGACGCCGAGCCTCGCACTCAAGCCCGAGTGGACCATCGGCGAGATCGCCGTCGTCGGGTTGGCGCGAAGTGGCCGCGCTGCCGCGCTGTTGCTTGCGCGCGCGGGCGCCCGCGTATTCGCGTCGGACTCGGCCCGGTCGCCGGAGCTCGAGGACACGGCCGTGGAGCTCGTGCGTGAGAAGGTCGACGTGCAGCTCGGCGCGCACGACCTCGATCGCCTCTCTCGCTGTTGTCTCGTCGTCGCGAGTCCGGGCGTGCCGCCCGATGCGCCGCCGTTCCGAGCGGCGCGCGATGCGAGAATCGATATCGTGAGCGAGATCGAGATCGGCGTGCGATTCCTCCCCGATCTCAACTACATCGCCATCACCGGCACGAACGGAAAAACCACGACGACGTCCATCGCCGGGCACCTGCTGAAGGCGCTCGGGCACCATGCCTCCGCCGCCGGCAATATCGGGATCCCCCTCACCGAGCTCGCGCTCTCGCGCACGCCTCCCGATTGGGCGGCGCTCGAGGTCTCGTCGTTCCAGCTGCACGATACGCCGAGCATTGCGCCTCGTGTCGGCGTGCTGACGAATCTTTCGGCGAACCATCTCGACCGGTACGACAGCGTGGAGGCGTATTACGCCGACAAGGCGCTCCTATTCCGGAACGCGACCGCGGCGTCCAATTGGGTGACCAATGCCGACGACCCGGCGGTGCAGGCGATGACGGCCGCCGTTCCCGGCATGCAGGCGCGCTTCTCCGTCAAGGCAACCAGTGATGCGTATCTGGATCGAGCGCACGACATGCTGGTGGCGCTGGGGCATCCGCTCGTCCGCCGGGACGAGCTGACGCTTCTTGGCGACCACAATGTCGCCAACGCACTGGCGGCGTCGCTCGCCGTGATGATGGCGGATGGCGGGCACCGGACCCACCACGCGCTCAATCGCATCCGCGAGGGGCTGCGGAGCTTCCGCGCGCTGGAGCATCGCATCGAAACCGTCGGTGAGTTCGGCGGCGTCACCTGGATCAACGACTCCAAGAGCACCAACGTCGCCTCGACCATCGTGGCCATGCGCGGGATGAATCGACCGACCGTTCTGCTGCTGGGCGGGCGACACAAGGGCGAGCCGTACACGGAACTCCGGTCCGAACTCGCCCGCACCGGCCGCGCGGTGATCGCCTACGGCGAAGCGGCGCACCTCGTCCAGCACGACCTCGACGGGGTCGTGCCCTTGTTCCGGCTCGGATCGTCGTTCGAGGACGTGGTCGCCAAAGCTCGCGAGCTGGCGCAGCCTGGCGACGTGGTCCTGCTGTCTCCCGCCTGTTCCAGCTACGACATGTTCGACAACTACGAGCACCGCGGCGCTGTCTTCAAACAGCTCGCGGACTCCGGCGCTTCGCGATGATATGGTGAGCGACATCCAACCGATCGCCCTCCGGAACTCGGTCGCCCAGCCCACGGACGTGCGGCTGCGCTGGCGCATGGGGTCCGAGGCGCGGGGCCTCATGTTGATCAGCGCCGTGCTGACCGCATTCGGGCTGGCGGTCCTCTACAGCGCCAGCGCCTTCGTGGCGGTGACTGAGCACGGATCCGGTGCGTACTTCCTGATTCGACAGCTCGGCGGCGTCGCGGTGGGAATCGTGGCGTTCGCGGTCGCCGCCAAGTTCGATGCCGACAAGCTGCGCGAGCTGGCGTGGCCCATCATGTGGTTCACGATCGTCACGATGGTCGCCGTGCTCGTGCTGCCCAACCGTATCGCGCCCACGATCCACGGCTCGCGCCGGTTTCTGTTCGGTGCGTCGTTTCAGCCGTCGGAGTTCGCCAAGCTCGCCGTCGTCGTGTGGGTCTCGATGCTGATCGTCAAGAAGGGAGAGAGCCTGAAGCGGTTCACCAAGGGCCTCGTACCGTTCGTCGTCGTGATCGGCGTCCTCGACGTGCTGGCCGCTCTCGAGCCCGACTTGTCCGTCGCGATGCTCTTCACGCTGTTGATGGCTCTGTTGTTGTTCGTTGGCGGTGCGCGCATGAGTCACTTCATCGTGCTTGCCGCGATGTGTCTGCCCGTGACGCTCACCAAGATCGAGAAGTGGCGGTATGCCTTTTCACGGCTCACGGCGTTTCTCCATCCGGGCAACGCCCCGGAAGCGGTGAGCTTTCAGTTGCAGCAGTCCTTGATCGCCGTCGGGTCCGGGGGCTGGGTCGGCCGAGGATTTGGCGAGGGTATGCAGCAGGCCTTCTTCGTGCCGTTCCCGTATAGTGATTTCGTGGCGAGCAACGTCGGCGAAGAATGGGGATTCGCCGGGCTCGCCGGCATCACGATTGCGTTCGCCATGTACGCGCTGTTCGGCTTTCGCATCGCGCGGCAGGCGCGCACACCATTTCTGCAGCTCGTGGCGGTCGGACTGACCTTCACCACGGTGTTGACCGCGTTCCTCCACATCGGCGTCGTGATCGGCTTGTTGCCAACCACGGGGCTGACGCTGCCGTTCGTTTCCTACGGCCGGTCGAACCTCGTGTTGACGATGCTGTTCACCGGGATTCTCGTGAACATCGGCAGCGCGAGAGAACGCGTCATCGGAAGCTCGGCCACCGACCCGCTCGCCGTCGCCGCCTGACAGACGACCGCACGCCGCCATGACCCGGATCGTCTTTGCCGGCGGGGGTACGGGCGGGCATCTCTATCCGGGCATCGCCATCGCGCGTGCCCTGGTTCGCGCGCGGCCGTCGATCGAGCCGCTGTTCGTTGGCGCGCTCCGCGGCATCGAGCGCGAAGTGCTCCCCAAGACCGAGTTTGCGAACGTCCTGCTCGACCTCCATCCGCTCTACCGTCGGGCCATCTGGAACAACTGGCGAACGATCTGGGGCGCGTTGGGCGGGTGGCGTCGGATCTCTCGCCTGGTCCGTGAAGAGCGGCCGGCGCTGGTGGTGGGCACCGGAGGATACGCGGCCGGTTTGATGCTCGCGTATGCGGTCGTCCATCGGATCCCGGTCGTGCAGCAAGCGGGTGATAGCGTACCCGGTCTGACCGCCAAGTTCTTCAGTCGCTGGTCGCGGCAGGTCTATCTGAATTTCCCCGAGGCGTCGCGCGTGCTCCGCGCCGCTGATCCGCGTGCGCTCATCGACACCGGCGCGCCGATCGAGCCGCCGCCGTCGCCGCGCCCCGATCGGGCTGCCGCGCGCGCGGCGTGGGGTTTTCCACCGTCCGGCGGGCGCGTGCTGCTCATCTACGGCGGAAGCCAGGGTTCGCTGGCGATCAATCTCGTCGCGGCGGAGTGGATCGATCGCGGCCTCCCCGAGAACCTCTACGTCATCTGGGCGACTGGCCGTGCGACGTACGAGCAATTCAAGCACTGCGAGAATGCGCGTGTGCGCGTGCGCGACTACATCTCGCCGATCGCCGAGGCGTACGCGGCCACTGATCTTGCCGTGGCGCGCGCCGGTGCGATGACGACGGCGGAGCTGTTCTCGTGGGGCATCCCCGCGATGCTCGTCCCATTGCCGACCGCCGCCGCTGATCATCAGACGACGAACGCCGCCACGCTCGAGCAGGCAGGGGCCGCCATTCACATACCACAACCCCAGTTCACCGTCGAACGACTCGACGGCACGATCCGGCGCCTGCTCGGTGACCCGGCGCAGCTCGACGCCCTCGCGCGAGGCGCCGCCGCGCGCGCGCGACCCAACGCGGCCGACGACATCGCGCACCGTATTCTCGAATTGCTCGACGCACGCTGAGCCGGTTCCTATATTCCGGCTCCCGACATGCGACTTCTTGATTCGCGCGACGCGCGCCCGGTCCACTTCGTGGGCATTGCCGGCGCGGGAATGAGCGCGCTGGCCGAATTGTTTCTTCGCCGCGGCGTCGCCATTACAGGCTGTGACGCCAACCCGTCCGGCGCCGGCGATCTCGCGCGCCTGGGAGTCATCGTCGGACCACACGATCCGGCGCACGTCGACGGCGCGCGCGCGATCGTCGTGACGTCGGCAATGCCAAAGAACCACCCGGAGCTTGCCCGTGCCCGCGAGCTCGGGATTCCGGTCGTTCGCCGCGCGGAAGCCCTGGGCGAGGTCACGGCCGACCGAGAACTCGTCGGCATTGCCGGCACGCACGGCAAGACCACGACGACGGTGATGACGGCCACGGCGCTCGCGGCGGCTGGCCGCGATCCCACGGCGCTAGTCGGCGGCAGGGTTGCCGAGTGGGAAGGGAATCTGCGCGCTGGCGGCGACCGGTTGTACGTGGTCGAAGCGGACGAGTACGATCGCTCGTTCCTCGCTCTGTCGCCGACGGTCGCGGTGGTCACGAACATCGAGGCCGACCATCTCGACATCTACGCCGACCTCGCCGACATCGAGCGTGCGTTCGCGCAATTCGTGCGTGGCGCGCGGACGATTGTTCTTTGCGCGGAAGACCCCGGCGCCAATTCGTTGTCGACGCCGAGTACGACCGAAGTGATCCGATACGCAATCGACTCTGGGGACGCGCGCCTCCTCGCTGCCCGGATTCACTCCGGCGGCGGCGGCACGAGCTTCGACGTCGTGTACGATGACGAACAGCTCGGCCGCGTCGAGCTTCAAGTGCCTGGCCGCCACAATGTGCTGAACGCTCTCGCGGCGCTCGCCGCGGGACTTTCGTTGGGTGCGGAGTTCAAGGCGCTGGCGGCGGGGCTTGCCGCGTTTCGCGGCGCCGAGCGGCGCTTTCAGCGCCTCGGCGAAGCGCGCGGCGTGCTCGTGATCGACGACTATGCCCATCACCCTACCGAGATCAGCGCCACGCTCGCCGCCGCGCGCGCGGCGTTCCCCAATCGGCGGTTGATTGCCGCATTCCAGCCGCACCTCTACTCCAGGACGCGCGATTTCGCGCGCGAGTTCGGCGTCTCACTGTCAAACGCCGATCGCGTCTTCCTCACCGACATCTACCCCGCGCGCGAACAGCCGATCGATGGTGTGAGCGCGACCTTGATCGCGGACGCGCTGCAAGTCGCCGGCGGCAGCCTCGCCTGGCGAGGGCGGCGTGACGACTTGGCAGGCGCGCTGGCCGACGCGGTGCGCTCGGGGGACGTCGTGCTCACGGTGGGCGCGGGAGACATCACGAAAACCGGTCCCGAGCTCCTCGAGCGCCTTCGCGAGGGAAGCCGCTCGTGACCGACGGCAACGAAGACGGCTCGGCCCCGCCATCCGAATCGGCGCCACGGGGAATCGGCCGACGCGCCAGGCTCTCCCTGCTCGGCATCGGCGCGCTCCTCGTCATACTCTCGCCGCTATGGGCGCCGCTACTCATGCGCCGACTGTCCTTCTTTCGCGTGCGGCGCATCGAGATCCTCGGTGCCCACTTCATCGCGCCGAGTGACATCCTGGCCCGGCTGCACGTCGATACGACGGCTTCCGTCTGGGACCCGACCGGTCCGCTCGCCGCGCGTATCGCCGTCAATCCGGCAATCCAACATGTCGACGTCCATCGCAAGCTGCCCGGCACGCTCGTGGTCGCGGTAAGCGAGCGCACGCCCGTCGTGCTAGTCCCGGCGAGTGGTGGCTTCCGGCTCTACGACGACCGGGGCGTCGTGCTTCCGATCGACCCGTCGCGCGTTCCGGTCGATCTGCCCGTGGCCGCGGAACGCGACGTGCCGCTATTTCGGTTGCTCGCCCAGATGCGCACGGGGCTGCCATTGCTGTATGCTAAAGTGAGCGCCGCTCGCCGCGTCAATGGAAACGAGTTCCAGTTCGAGCTCAAGACCAGCGTGGTGCGGGCCATGGAGACCGTGACGCTCGATCGGCTCGCCGACATCGAACCAGTCGCGGCGGATCTCAATCGCAGGCAACTTCTCGTGGCGGAGATCGACCTTCGCTACCGTGACCAGGTGATCGCTAGACTCCAATGAACACGGAACGCCTCGTCGCTGGACTCGACATCGGGTCCGCGAAGACGACCGCCATCATCGCCGAAGTCGAGGGCGATCTGCCACGCCATCCCACGATCAAGATCCTCGGCGTGGGCCAGGCGCGCACGACCGGACTGCACCTCGGCGTCGTTGCCGACATTGAGGAGACGACGCGCTCGATCAAGAAGGCGATCCAGGATGCCGAGCGCATGGCGGGCGCCGAGGTCGAGGACGTCTACTGCGGCATCGCTGGCGAGCATGCGCAGGCCATGACGAGCAAGGGCATCGTCGCCGTGAGTCATGACGAGATCGACAAATCCGACGTCGATCGCGTCAACGAGGTGGCTCGCGCGCAGGCGATTCCGCCCGATCGCGAGCTCCTGCACGCCATCCCGCAGGAATACACGGTCGATCGGAACACGGGCATCCGCGACCCCATCGGCATGAGCGGCACGCGGCTCGAGACCGAGATGTATCTCGTTACCGTCGGCAGCTCACCGCCGGTCCACATCCGGCGATCGATCGAGCGTGCCGGTTACAGGCTGCGTGAGCTCGTTCTGGGCCCATTGGCCAGCGCTTTGGCGGTGCTGACCGAGGACGAGAAGGAGCTTGGCGTAGCGCTCGTCGAGATGGGCGCGAGCACGACCAACGTCGCGGTGTTTCACGAGGGCAAGATTCGCCACCTGGGCACCGTACCGTTCGGCGGCAAGAACGTCACGCGGGATATCGTGCACGGGCTCGGCGTGACGCAAGCCGACGCCGAGCGGCTCAAGGAGCGCTACGGCTCGGCGTTCGAACCGCTCGTCGATCCCGGCGAGGTGATCCAGCTCCCGAGCACGCAAGCGCAAGGCGAGCGCCACATCCCGCGAGAGCTTCTGGCGCACATCATCCACCAGCGCATGGATGAGGTGTTCGATCTTGTCCAGCAGGACGTTTCCGCTGCCGGGTACGTCGGCAAGCTGAGCGCCGGCGTGGTGCTGACGGGCGGCGCCGCGGCGATGCACGGCGCCGCGGAGTTGGCCAGCGACGTGTTCGGCACGGGCGTGCGGGTGGGTGTGCCGTCGGAAAATCTGTCCGGTCTGCTCGATTCCGTGGAATCGCCGCGTTTCGCGACGGCCGTTGGACTCGCGCTCTACGGCGCGAACCGCGTGGCGCTGGGCACGGTCGTCGGGCTGAGGCGGATCCCGATCGGAAAGGGGATGGAAGGGATCGCTGCCAAGGTGAAGTTCTGGCTGCAGGACTTTTTCTAGTTTGTTAATACGCGATCAATAAATCCCGATGCGTGTCCGGGCTCGGCGATTCGCGTTGCGGTTCGCGAGCGAACGCCAAGAATGCGAACGAAAAGGCCTTTGCCTGGTGATCGTGATTCTCGGCCGCTCGATCAGCAGTTCTTGCCAGCCGCATCAAATTTCTTTTTCGAAGCGCCGTGCTGTGGATAAGTATTGTGATGCGGCGTCGTGATCATTTCGCCGACGCATCGTCAAAAAAGGGGTAGTCGGAACGCCAGAAAGCATTATATTGCCCGTGCGTTTCGAACCGTGCATGGTGCGGTAGCCGATCTCCCCCGCGGTTCCTGGTTGGTTCCCTCCTCGCTGTCCCGATCACACCACTCCGAAGTACGGACCGTTCTCAATGATCTTCGAGTTCGAAGAGAGCGCGACCCAAAACGCCCGAATGAAGGTGGTGGGCGTAGGCGGTGGCGGCGGCAACGCCGTCAACCGAATGATCGATGAGCATCTTGAGGGAGTCGAGTTCATCTCCGTCAATACGGATGCTCAAGCCCTGCTGTCTTCCAAATCGGACATCAAGGTCCAAATCGGCAAAAAGCTGACACGCGGACTTGGTGCCGGCGCGCGGCCGGAGATCGGCCGTCAGGCGATCGAAGAGAACCGTGACGAGGTGGGACGGACTCTCTCCAGCGCCGACCTGGTGTTCATCACCTGCGGCATGGGCGGCGGCACCGGCACCGGAGCCGCGCCAATCATCGCCGAGTTGGCCAAGGAGGCCGGCGCGCTCACGGTGGGCATCGTGACCAAGCCCTTCCTGTTCGAGGGCCGAAAGCGCATGCGCCAGGCGGAGCAGGGAATCGCCGACATGCGCAAGAACGTCGATACGATGATTGTCGTGCCCAACGAGCGGTTGCTCGCCGTGGTCGGCAAAGGAATCCCGTTCCAGGATGCGCTGAAAAAGGCCGACGAAGTCCTGTTGCATGCCACCCAGGGCATCTCCTCGCTCATCAGCGTGACGGGGCTGGTCAACGTCGACTTCGCCGACGTGCGCACGGTGATGCAGGCTGGCGGTTCGGCCCTGATGGGCACCGGGATCGGCCGTGGCGAAAACCGCGCAATGGAAGCGGCGCAGCAGGCCATCAGTTCCCCGCTGCTCGACAACGTGAGCATCTCCGGCGCCATGGGCGTTCTGGTGAACATCACCGGCGGCGCCGATCTGACGCTGGGTGAAGTCCATCAGATCAACGAGATCATCCACGATGCGGTGGGCGACGACGCCGAGATCATCTTTGGCGCCGTCCACGAGCCGGCCATGCAGGGCGAAATCCGCGTCACGGTCATTGCCACCGGATTCGATCGCGCGCTGCAGGTGGGCAACACGCACGTGCACGAAGCGACGCCGTCGACAGTGGCGCTGCCCAAGAGCTCTCCGGTGATCCCGTTCCCCGGGAATCGTCCGGCCCGTGTCACTGCCACCGGCGTCAATCGCCCAGCGGAAGCGCCGCGCCCTCCGCGGCCCGCGCCCGAGAAGGGATCGCAGGATCTCAACGACATGGAGATCCCGACGTTCATTCGGAGACAAATGGATTGACCCCTGGAATCGTCAGAATCGGCACGTACACCCTCGTCGCGCTGGCGTTTGCCGGCGCGCTTCGCTTCACCCCCCGTCTTCCCGATCCAGATCGAAAGCCCGGCGAAATGCTGGTCACGCAGGCTGCGCAACCATCGCTCAGCCTGCAGTTCGATACCTTGCGCCGCGGCGAGTCGCTTGGCTCCCTTCTTTCGCGTGGTGGGCTCCCGGATTCCGCGATCAAGCGAATCCTGGACGCCGCGTACAAGACCGCGCTCGACGAGCGTCGCGTCCCGGCCGGTATGCCGGTCACCATCACGTCCCCGGCACCCGACTCCGAGCCCTCCGAGGTGACGCTCCAACTGTCCACCGATCACCTGCTCAAGCTGCAGCGCAGCGGTGACTCGTGGACAGGAACCGACGAGCGCCTGCCGTGGGCCACGGACACGATCGTCGTCGGCGGGACCATCACGTCCAACCTGTACCAGGCGATGGACTCGAGCGCGAGCGGCGAGTTGCCGGTCGGGGCACGCCAACAGCTCGCCTGGTCGCTGGCCGACGTGTACGAGTACCGGGTAGACATGAGCCGCGATCTGCAGACCGGCGATCACTTCAGCGTCGCCGCCGAACGGATGGTCGCGTCGAACGGTTCCGTCCGGATCGGCAGAATCATCGCCGCGACGTTCAATCTGTCGGGCACGCCGATCGATGCCGTGGGCTTTCACAGCGGCTCGGCACGCGGCGACTACTTCGACCAGTTCGGCAAATCCATGCGCGCGGCATTTCTCCGCGCCCCACTCGAGTTCCGACGCATCTCGAGCGTGTTCGGCATGCGCGAGCACCCGATTCTCGGAAGCTGGCGCCAGCACAAGGGAACCGACTACGCGGCGGCGGCCGGTACGCCGGTGCGCGCCATCGGCGATGGCGTGGTCGTGCGCGAAGGGTGGGGCAACGGCTACGGAAACGTGCTCGAGATTCGCCACCGCAACGGTTTCGTCACCCGATACGGACACCTGAGCCGGTTCGCATCCGGCCTGCATGCGGGGTCGCGCGTATCAATCGGCCAACTCGTGGCGTTCGTGGGGAGCACCGGGCTGGCGACGGGACCGCATCTGCACTTCGAGGTGCTGGTGAACGGGCAGCAGCGGGACCCGCGAAAAGCTCTCAAGTCCACGGGCGGCGAGCCGGTGCCGAACGACGAGCGCGCCGCGTTCGCGCAGCTTCGTGACAGAATTCTCGCGGCGCTCGACGCTCCCCCTCCGCTCAACGGCGTCGTCAAGCTCGCGCTGCAGTGATCGCCCCAGGGTGATCAGAGACCGTCCCGACGCCGTCGCTCGGCCATAGCCGAGCAACTAGGTTTCGGCCATGTCGCTGTGGCTGCTCGCCATCGCCGCGGGAGTTCTGCTCGCGCTCGTCCAGTACGGTGTGCGGGTGCTCGGCGCTGGCGGAACGAGCCTGGCTGCCGCGCTCCTTCGTGTCTGCTCCGTCACACTGATTGTGGCGCTGCTGCTCGACGCACCAGCCGGCTGCGCGAAGCCCGTGGCCACCTGGGCGGCGCTCGATGCATCCCTGAGCATGAGCCGTGGGGACAGCGCGCTCTGGCGCGCGGCGCGCGATTCAGTCGACCACGCGCACGCCGAGTCGGTGTTCGTGTTTGGGGACTCGGTTCGCCCGGAGCATTCCTCGGCCGCGCCGCACGACGAATCATCGCAGCTCAGGCCGGCCGTGGAGCGCGCGCTCGGCGCCGGGCATCCACTCGTCGTGGTGACCGACGGTGAGCTCGACGACCCCGACGCGGCGCGCGGACTCCCCGCCGGCTCCCGCGTAATCGTCCTCCGGCGGAAGTCGCAGCGCGACCTGGCGGTGTCGTCGATTGACGTGCCGCGCGCGGTGGTCAGCGGCGATAGCGTGCAGGTGAATGTCACGATCGCCGCCGGCGGAGCTGGCTCACTCGGCGGTTCGCTCGATCTTGCGATTGGCGACAAGCCGCTGGCGCGCGCTGCCGTGGACTCCCTCCCTCCGTTCGGCGAACGGGCCATCGCCATCAAGACGCGATTCGACGCCGCGGCTGGACCCGCATTGCTGCGTGCGGTGGTTGCGTCGCCACAGGATGCCGAGCCGCGGAACGACACGCTCCTCGTGGCGGTCGACGTGTCGCGCGCGGCCAGCGCAGTTTTCGTGTCGACCTCGCCGGACTTCGACTCGCGCTATGCGCTCGCCGTGCTGCGGGGATCGCTCGGAATTCCGACTCGCGGCTTTTTGCACGTAGCGCCAGGCGAATGGCGCGTCGAAGGGGCGCTTACTTCGGTCCTGGAGTCCGAGGTGCGCCAAGCGGTTCGCGAGGCACCGGTGGTGATCCTGCACGGCGACACGGCGGCGTTCGGACCACCGCGGTCGATCGCGCCTGGACCGCTGGCGCTCATCGTCACGTCCGGAACAGACGGCGAATGGTATCCATCGTCGGCACCGACATCCCCCCTCGCACCGGCGTTGTCGGGACTGGTTTGGGATAGCCTTCCACCCGTTGGCGTCGTCAGCCGCCCGCCAACGGGGACCTGGATCGGCGTGGAGGCGCGACGGGGACGCGGCGAGGAGCGAAAGCCGATCGTCGTTGGCACGGACGAACCGCGTCGCGTGGCCATCGTCGCTGCGTCAGGCATGTGGCGCTGGCAGTTCCGCGGTGGTGTCGCGTCCGACGCGTTCACGGCGTTCTGGGGTAGCATCTTCGACTGGCTCGCCGCCGAGCGGGCGGATCGTCGCGCCGCGGTCGCGGACGATCGGGTGGTGCGGGCGGGTGACCCGGTGCGCTGGCGCCGCGGCTCGGCGCAGGACTCGGTCGTCAGCGTCGAATTGCGGCAGCGCGGTGCGGCGCGCGGCGATTCGCTGACGCTCCGCTTTCCCGCCGGCACCAATATCGTAGAGACGAGGCCGCTCCCCGCGGGCGTCTACGAGGTCTCGAGCCGAGGTGGAATGGCGCTGCTGCCGGTGAATCAATCACGCGAGTGGCTGCCGAGGGCGCCGCGAGTTGCGGCGGCGGGCTCGGGCGGCGCACGGAGCACGGACGCCACGCCGCGGCTGCGGTTGTTCGGCTGGGCGTACGCGCTGGCGATATTGATGTTGTGCGCCGAGTGGATCGTGCGGCGGACGCGAGGAATGCGATAGCAGTGGAGAGGCATGCGGCTACTACGTAAATCAGGGGACGTTCCCAAGCGCTCACTCTGGCAGCGCATCAAGGACGTGGCGGTCATGGACGTCACGGTCCTGGCGCGCGGCGGTGTGGCGCCAGGTTCGCTCGAGCAGCTCGAGGAGCTTCTGCTCGAAGCGGATTTCGGCGTACCGGTCACGCTCCGGCTGGTCGAGGAGGTCGAGCGTCGCGCGAGCCGGGGCCTGGTGAGGACCCAGGATGAATTCCGGGCCGCACTCGCCGAAGGGATCGAAGCCGCGTTGCGCGCCGGGAACAGCGCTACCGCTTTGCACCTCGCTTCAGCACCGCCGACCGTCATTCTCGTCGTGGGCGTGAACGGTGCCGGCAAGACCACATTCATCGGGAAGCTGAGCGAGCGCTTTCGCCGCGAGAGAAAGCGCGTCATGATCGCGGCGGGGGACACGTTTCGTGCCGGTGCCATCGACCAGTTGAAGGTCTGGGCCGATCGAACGGCAGCCGCGTTCGTCGGCGCCAAGCCTTCGGCCGATCCGGCGGCGGTCGCCTTTGACGCGATCGACGCGGCTGTCGCGCGTGGCGTCGACGTGCTGATCGTCGACACCGCCGGTCGCTTGCACACCAGCGAAGGATTGATGGACGAGTTGCGAAAGGTCGGGCGCGTGGTGACCAAGCGCCTTGCCGGTGCGCCGCACGAGACGCTGCTCGTGCTCGATGGCACCATTGGCCAGAATGCCGTTCAGCAGGCCAAGACGTTCGCGGAAGCGGTCCCGGTGTCCGGGCTGGTCGTCACGAAGCTGGACGGAACCGCACGCGGCGGCGTCGTCGTCGCCGTGCACGAGGCGATCGACGTCCCGGTGAAGTTCCTCGGAGTGGGCGAGGGCGTCGACGACCTGGAGCCATTCGACGCGGCGGCGTTCGCGCGGGAGCTGTTGTCCAACGAGTGACCGACCGGTGACGGCTCGCGCGCAGCCGCAGCGGCTTTACCTCGACACCCCGGTCACCTACCTCAAGGGCGTGGGACCGGCCCGCGCCGAGGCCCTCCGGCGCCTCGGCATCGTGACGGCCGGTGATCTGTTGTTCCACGTGCCGCATCGGTACGAAGACGCGAGCACCGTCACACCGATCCGGTCGCTTGAGCCGGGAATGCACGGTACGGTGATCGGGACCGTGATCTCCAAAGGCGTGATTCCCACGCGCAAGGGATTGCGAATCTTCCAGGCGGTCCTGCGCGACGACACTGGAATGATAGAAGCCTCATGGCCGGGCCAGCCGTTCCTCGACCGGACGATCGACAAGGGCGACGTGCTGCTGGTGACGGGGAACGTACGCTTCTTCCACGGCCGGCAGCTCCAACCGCGCGAGTTCGTCAATCTTGGCGAGGAAGAAGGCGCCACCGCGGAGGGGCGAGTGCTCGCCGTCTATCCCGCCACGGAGGGGCTGTCGTTCAAGCAGATCCGCTCGATCGTCGACGCGCACCTCGACGCGCTCCTGCCGCTCGTCAGCGAGTATCTCCCGGCCGAGATCCTGCGCGAGGCCGGCGTACCCGGCATTGGCGCGGCGCTTCGCATGGTGCACCGCCCGTCGTCGATCGCCGAGGCCATGGACGGCCGCGCCCGTCTGGCGTTCGAGGAATTGTTCTTCGTACAACTGTTGCATCAGCGCGCCAAGGACCTGGCGCGCGAGCACCGGCGCGGGATTCAGTTCGAGAACAAGCGCGAGCTCACGACGCGACTCCGCGAATCACTCCCGTTCCAGCTCACCGGAGCGCAAGTACGGTCGATCCGCGAGATCTTCGCGGACATGTGCAGCGACCGGCGCATGCAGCGACTCCTGCAAGGCGACGTCGGAAGCGGCAAGACGATCGTCGCGCTGTTCGCCGCGCTGCTGACGATCGAGAACGACTACCAGTCGGCGATCATGGCACCCACCGAATTGCTCGCTGAGCAGCACGCGGTGACGATCACCCGACTCGTCTCACCGCTCGGCATCGAGCCGATCCTGCTCACCGGCAGCCTCTCGGCACGCCAGCGCAAGGAGGTCGCCAACCGGCTGGCCGGCTACGAGCCGACATTGGTCATTGGCACACACGCCCTGGTGCAGGAAGCGACGGTCTTTGGGCGCCTCGGCTTTGCGGCGATCGACGAGCAACACCGATTCGGCGTCGAACAGCGCAAGGCACTCGGCGCCAAAGGTGAAGCGCCCGACGTTCTCCTCATGTCGGCCACGCCGATTCCTCGTTCGCTCGCGCTGACGCTCTACGGCGATCTCGATCTCAGCATGCTGGACGAACGGCCCCCCGGGCGCCACCCGATCGCGACGGCGCTTCGTCGCGAATCGGCGCGCGACCGCGTGCTCCAGTTCGTCGACCGGCAGGTCGAGCAGGGCCAGCAGGCGTACGTCGTGTATCCCGTGATCGAGGAATCGGAGAAGTCCGATCTCAAGGCGGCGACCACGATGTACGACACGCTCGCCGGCGGACCGTTCGCGGCGAGGCGCGTCGCGCTGATCCACGGCCGCATGCCGAGCGACGAGCGAGACCAGGTCATGCGCCGTTTCCGTGATGGGCAAATCGATGTCCTGGTCGCGACCACCGTGATCGAAGTCGGCATCGACGTGCCCAATGCCACGGTGATGCTGATCGAACACCCGGAGCGATTTGGCCTTTCGCAGCTTCATCAATTGCGCGGGCGCGTCGGCCGCGGCGCGGCCGAATCGTACTGCATCCTGCTCGGCGACGTGAGCCCCGAGGCCGGGGCGCGGCTGCAAGTATTCGTTCGCACCGAAGACGGATTCGAGATCGCGCGTGAGGATTTGCGTATGCGGGGCATGGGCGATCTGTTCGGGGAGCGGCAGAGCGGCGTTCCGACCTTCCGCATCGCCGATCCGCTCCGCGACGAGGCGCTCAACGATCGCGCACGCGACGCTGCGGGCGCACTGCTCACCCGCGATCCGTCGCTGGATCGGCCGGAGCACGCCGAACTCCGGCGCGTTCTGGGCAGCCGCTACTCCAAATCGCTCGAGCTGTTCCGCGTCGGTTGAATTGGCGAGCAGGCGCCGACGTCAGGGCTTGCCTGGAGGCGGTTGCGCAAGCCGGCGCCGAATGCGCTCGAGCTCCGCGTTCGCCTTCGCCAACTCGTCTTTCAGCCGTTTGATCTCATCGGCGGCGGCCTGGGCGTCGGAGCCTGGTTTGGCCGGCTGAGCGTTCGGCTCGTTGGCGCCGACGCGCGTCACTGGCGCTGCGCTGGCATCCTTGTTCTGCTGCGTGAGTGCGTTCCCGGCGAGCCGGTTGAGTCGATCCAGTTCGCCCGCAATGCGCCGAAGCGTGCGCGCCTCGGCGGTGTGCTCGTGCACGCGGGTGTCGGCCAGGTAGCCGTCGAGCGACGCCATGGCGACCTCGATCGACAGGTCACGATTGCCAGGATCGAGCCGGTACACGGACCGCCAATAGTCGGTCTCCAGCGCCTGGGCGCTTCCTGGATAGCGAGTCGCGAACGCCGCGAGCGCGCTGTCGGCCGCCGCGAACTCGCCCCGCGCGGCCAGGGCTTGTGCGGTGGCCAGCGTCGGGCGCCAGGCGCGCTCCGCCGACGGCGGACCGGGTGGCGACGTATGCAAGCGCGTGCACGATGCCAGCACGACGAACAGCCCACCGGCTGCGCGCAGGATGTGGGGCGCGGGGCGGTGCGTCAGACAGGCGCCGCTACGACGCGCTGAACCGTCGGCCGTCGTGTGACGCGAGTCGGAAGCCGAATGGCGAACGTTGTGCCGACCCCAAGCGTGCTCTCGCACGAAATCGTGCCTCCGTGGGCCTCTACGATCTGCTTGGCAATGGCAAGTCCCAAGCCCGAACCAGCAGCCCGAGCGGCGCGCTGATTGTCGGCCTGGTAGAACTTGTCAAAGATACGCGGCAGCTGTTCGGGCGGAATTCCCGCGCCAGTGTCGCAGACCTTCATGAGCACGGAATCGTCGACCGTTGCCAGCGTGAGCGAGACCACGCCGCCATGGGGCGTGAACTTGAACGCGTTGGACAAGAGGTTGCCGACGACTTCGTTGACCCGGTCAACGTCCCAGTGGACTTCGTCGGGGAGGCCGGGACTGCGCTCCACCCGGAATCGGATCTCGCGCTGCACGGCGAGGACGTGGAACGCATTCTCTAGATCCGTCAACATCTGCTCGAGCGGCACCGTGCGCGGTTCGAGCCTGCCGCCGCCGGCCTCGAAACGGCTCACGTCGAGCAACTGGCGCACGAGCCGGGAAAGCGTATTCGCCTGGACGTTGAGGGTTCGGAGCACGTCGCGCTTTGCCGGATCGAGCGGTCCGTACACGCCCTCCTCGAGCAGCTGCAGGTAGCCGATCATCACGTTGATCGGAGTCTTGAGCTCGTGCGAGGCAACCGACACGAATTCCGCCTTGAGCTTGTCGAGCTCCGAGAGCTGCCGGGTCATCTCCTGGAAGCTGTTTGCCAGCTGCCCGAACTCGTCGTCACGATCGCTGGGGATTTTGAGCCGGTACGTGAGATCGCCGTCGGCCACGCGGCGCATGCCCTGTCGAAGATCGATGATCGGTGCGCTGATCGTCCGCGTGAGCCAGAACGCGATGATGCCGGCAGTGACGAGGGCCAGGATCAACGCCACGATCGATGAAACTTTCGCGTTCGTGATGTTCTCCGACTCCGATTCGAGACGCTTGGTCGTCTGGCTGAGCACGAAGTTCTCCGCGTCGTGGGCTGCGCTGTCCGCGTGTGCGATTGCCGGCGCGAAGACCTTCTGGGAAAGGCTGTCGGCGGTGGACGTGTCGGGCTTGGCCAGCTGCGTTACGTGGTATTCGGCCTTGGCCGCGGCGGCGGCATCGGCCATCGCACGCCCCACGCGGTTGGCGTAGTCCGGCAGGTCGTACGTCCTGAGCGTGTCGACCAGGGCGTCGACGTGCGCGATGCCCTGGTTCATGCGCTCCATCGCCGTCACGGCGGCCGTGTCTTTGGCGAACAGCAGCGACAGCTCGTCGCGACGCAGGTCGTTCAAGCCATCCCGGAGTCGGCCAATCAGCAGCGACGCGCCGAACTCGTGATCGCGCAGCTGTGTCGCGTCGTCGTGCAGGTTGTTCAGCGACTGAATGGCAAAGACCAGCGGCGCGACCAGGATGATCGCGATGGTGACCAGCCCGACCGCGAGCCTCGATCGTAAGGTCATTGAGGATGGGCGAACAGTCCTGGTGGATGAATCATCATTGCAAGGAAAACGCCGAACTCACGAGGGCGCCAGCAGGGGTACCACCCCGACCAACGCCCATATAGCCTTAGTCCGCCCGCCATGCCCTTTAGCCTGTCTTCCATGCCCGATCCCACACCGCGTATCGCCGAGCTTTCATCCCACGTTGGACAGACCGTCACCATTCGCGGATGGGTCACGCATGTCCGATCCTCCGGCAAGGTGGCCTTCGCCGTCGTGCGCGACGGTACCGGCACGTTGCAGTGCGTCTTCGTGAAGACACTCGTCCCGCCCGAGGTGTGGGAGCGCTTTAAAGAACTTACCCTCGAAACCTCGGTCCATGTGACTGGCGAGGTTCGCGCCGAACCCAGAGCCCCCGGTGGTCACGAACTCGGTGTGACCGGCCTCACAGTGATCGGCACCAGCCCGCTCGACTACCCGATTCAGCCGAAGGAACACGGGATCGATTTCCTGCTCGATCACCGGCAATTCTGGCTGCGCAGCAACCGCGTTCGCGCGATCTTCACCATCCGAAACGAGATCGAGCAGGCGATTCACGATTTCTTCTACGAGCGCGGCTTTCTGCGCGTTGACACGCCGATTCTTACGGCGGCGATCGGCGAACGCAGCGGACTGTTCGAGACGGAATACTTCGACGAAGGCAAGGCGTATCTCGCGCAGACCGGTCAGCTGTACGGCGAGGCCGCGGCGGCGGCGTTCGGCCGAATCTACACGTTCGGGCCGACCTTTCGTGCCGAGAAATCCAAGACGCGACGCCACCTCACCGAGTTCTGGATGGTCGAGCCGGAAGTGGCGTGGAACGATTCGGCCGACAACATGCGCCTGCAGGAGGATTTTGTATCCTACATCGTGCAGCGGTGCCTCGATCGGCGCGCCGCCGAGCTGCAGGAGCTCGAACGCGACACCGCGCCACTCGCCCGCGTGCAGCCGCCGTTCCATCGCGTGGAATACACCGACGCCGTCGCGATCCTGCAACGGAAGGGAAGCGCGGTCACGTGGGGCGACGACCTCGGAGCGGAGGACGAAACGCTGCTCGTCGCCGACTTCGACCGTCCGGTATTCGTGATGAACTATCCCAAGGGAGCGAAAGCCTTCTACATGAAGGAGAATCCCGAGGACCCTCGCACGGTGTTGTGCGACGACTGCCTGGCTCCCGAGGGCTACGGCGAGATCATCGGCGGCTCGCAGCGCGAGGACGATTACGACAAGCTGCTACGCCGGATCCACGAGGAGAATCTGCCCGTCGATGCCTACGGCTGGTACCTCGATCTTCGCAAGTACGGAACGTTCGTGCACTCCGGTTTCGGGCTGGGCCTCGAGCGCACCGTGGCCTGGATCTGCGGGTTGCAGCACATCCGCGAAGTGATCGCCTTCCCGCGAATGATGCACCGCCTGCGTCCCTGACGCGCAAGGATTTGGTTAAAAAGGGTCAGAGTCGAAATACAAAAAGGGGCAGAGTCGACTTAGCGATAAGAAGAGTCATCGTCGAATTGAGGATAAAAAGGGTCAGAGTCGAATTAGCGGTGGCTAATTCGACTCTGACCCTTTTTATCCTTTTTATCCTCTTTATCCGACTCTGACCGCGGCTCCGATCTACCGCGGCGGAAGCTCCACGCGAAGCACGGTGCTGCGCTGCGTGATGTCGTGCGACACCACCGAACGCGAGTTGCCGTCGCGCCACACTTTCACCTGGATCGCGTCGCCGATCGTCGTGCGCCAGCAGTAGTGCTCGAGACCCTTCTTGCCCGTGCCGTGTCCCGAGGCGAGCAACGTCCACGAGCTGCCAGCCTGCCGGCTCAGCTCCCAGTTCGCGTCCGTAATGCGTTGACCTTCCTTGCCGACTACCAACACGAGCAGCCAGGCCGGATCGCCCGCGATCGGCGGCGCCGAGAACACCGACGTCGGAGCGCCGCTGCACGTCTCGGTGGTGAACTGGTCCAGACTCGGCGCGCTGAGCGTCGCGCGAATCACACTGTCGCGCTGGGCCACAAGCCGCATCGGCGTACCGAACGCGACGCCGACGGTGGCGAGCGCGGAATCGAGTACCGTCACCGAGTAGGGGCCAGGCAACAGATATCGAATCTTCAGATCGCCGAGCGAATCCGGAAAGCTTCCGTAGTCCGTGTCGGCGAGCCGCACGAACAGGTGGGTCGACGCCCTGCCTTCGCGATCGACGACGTGCAGCCACAATTCGCCAAGTGGCGCGAACCAGACGGCACCGTCCGGCCACGCAGCACGCGCGATCTCGCCGCCGACTTCCCGAACCGTGAGCAGCACGCGGTAAAGCGGTGCACGATTCCGCCCCGCCGAATCGACCTCGGTTTGCGGCATGCGGATCGACCAGCGATCGATCAGGACCGCGCCGTTGGGCATCTCGGCGAACGAGACGCTGCCGCCTGGATGGACCATGCGCGTCGCGCGATCATCGAGGCCCACGTAGCCGTACTCGATGTCACGGAGGGCGCGCGCCACCGTGTCGATCCACAGCACGCCCTCGATGTCGATGCGGCCGCGGCGTCGGTCGGCCGGCGCGAATGCCAGACCAACCTGATTCACTCGTCTACGATCACGATCGGCGACGCGGAAGCAATAGCCCGCCGCGAATTCCTCGTCCAGCAGCGCGTCGGCGTCCGGTCCATAGAACGCACCGGTATCGTGGCTCACGCGGACGAATCCCTGGCGCACGAAGTCGCGGGCTGCGTGGGCCGCCACGAACGACGTCGTCGCGCGCTCGGCGGAGTCGAGGCGCACCTGTTGACGCACGATCCGGTCGTCGAGACTCGGACCGTCGCGCACTCGCTCGTAGCGAAGCCGGATCAGGGTCGCAGGATTGGCCTCGCGCGCAACGACCGTCGCGAGCAGTCCGTCGCGTGCCTGCTCCCACAGCGCGAATGCCGCGTCACGATCGGAGCGGCGCGGGCAGTTGGCGCCTGCTACTACGTGCACCGGCGCCAGGAACGCCGGCACCGCCGCCATGCGGACGTCGAGCTGCACGATCGCGTCTCTCGAGGCGGGGATCGTCAGCTCACGTGGTCGGTATCCGATGCGCAGGAATCGCACGCGTCGAACGCCATCGGCGATCGAGACTCGATACCGTCCGGCCTCGTTCGTGATGTTCCTAGTCACGACAGCGCCTGCGCTATCGAGGAGCACGAGCACAGCCCCGCCGACCGGTTGGCCGTTGGCGCTGTCCGTGACCGTCCCGCGCAATTCCTGCCCAATCGCCGGCCGTGCGGCGGCGACCAACGCGATGATCGAGAGCGCCAATCGGCGCAGCTGCATCACTCGCTCCCCTTCACCTCGTCCCAGATCGCGTCCAGTTGATCCAACGAGGCCTCGCCAACTTTCAAGCCACGCTCCGTCGCCATGCGCTCAACGGCGCCGAATCGCCGCGCGAACTTGACGTTGGTCTTGTCGAGTGCCAATGCGGGGTGAACGCCGGCCTTGCGGCAGAGGTTCACAACCGCGAACAGGAGGTCTCCGAGCTCGCCCTCGAGCCGCGCATGCTGCTCGTCATATCGCGGCGGCTCGTGCGCGTCGCGCGGCGTTCCGGCTGCCAGCTCGTCGCGAACTTCCTGCAATTCCTCCTCGACTTTCTGGATCGGCCCGTCCACGTCGGGCCAATCGAATCCTACGCCGGCCGCGCGATCCTGCAATCGAAACGCGCGGTGCAGCGCGGGAAGGTCCGCCGGCAGACCGTCGACGATGCTCGGCCGTCGCCTGGCCTTCATCTGCTCCCACGGCTGCCTTTCGCCCTCTCCGTACAGGTGCGGATGCCGAGCCTTCATCTTTGCGATGAAGCCGGTCGCCACATCGTGCATGTCGAAAGCGCCGCGCTCTTCGGCGAGCACCGTGTGAAAGAGAACCTGCAGCAGCAGGTCGCCCAGCTCCTCGCGGAGCCTCTGGTCGTCGTCGGCGCGGATCGCGTCGTCGACCTCGTACGCTTCCTCGATCAAATACGGCCGGAGCGATTCGTGCGTCTGCGCGGCATCCCACTCACAGCGCGTGCGCAGATCGCGCATGAGGGACAGCGTATCTTCAAGCGACGATTTCACTTGCCTTGCCTCCGCGGGTCCGGTATACTACCCGCCCTCAGAACCATGGGTCAATGTACAGCTTGAACAGGCGCGCCTGGGTCGACATCGACTTGGGCGCGTTGTCACGAAATGCGACGGCCGCCGCGGCGCACGCCGGCGTTCCGCTCCTGCCCATGGTCAAGGCTGACGCGTACGGGTTGGGAGCCGTCGCCGTCGCTCGCGCGTTGGACCGCCTCGAGCCGTGGGGCTTTGGGGTCGCGACCATACCGGAGGGTGAAGAGCTTCGCCACGCCGCGATCACGCGCCCGATCGTCGTGTTCACACCGTTGCTCGTGGGCGATTTCGATGCAGCGGCGCGCGCGGGCCTCACGCCGACGCTCGGTGATCGTCGGGCGATCGAGCGGTGGAAGGAGACCGGCCTGCCGTGGCATCTCGCGGTCGATACGGGGATGAGCCGCGCCGGCATCCAGTGGAACGAGATAGACTCGGTCCTCGACCTCCTGTCGCCAGAGCCGCCGCAGGGCGTGTTCACGCACTTCCATTCGGCCGAGCTGCGCGACGGATCGCGTGACGTGCAGGAGCAGCGCTTCGAGTTCGTGCTATCCAGGCTTCCCGTGCGTCCGCCGATGATCCACGCCGAGAACAGTCCGGCGCTGCAGCATGGCGAGCGGTCGCGCTGGACCGTCGTACGGCCCGGCATCTTTCTGTATGGCGTCGGCAGCGGCGGCGATCCGCGGATTGCCCCGGAGCCAGTCGTATCGGTGCGTTGCCGGATCATCGACCTCCGCACCATCGAGCCTGGCGAGACGGTGAGCTACGGCGCGACTCACCGCGTGACGAGCCGCCGGCGAATCGCGACCGTCGGGGTGGGGTATGCGGATGGCTACCGTCGCGTCCTGGGCAATCGGGCCAGCGCCCTGCTGCACGGGCGGCGCGTGCCCGTCGTCGGCGTCGTGACGATGGACATGACCATGCTCGATGTGTCGAGCGTGCAATGCGAGATCGGTGATATCGTGACGCTCATCGGGCGGGACGGCGACGACGCGATCGATGTGAGCGAGTTGGCCACGGCCGGCGACATCAGTCCGTATGAGTTGCTCACCGGGCTGCGCGCACGCCTGCCGCGGCGCTACATCGAGGCGGAGCCGTGAGGCGGCGGGCCGCGATCATCGTGCTCGATGGCGTCGGCATCGGCGAAGCACCCGATGCGGCGCGATACGGCGACGCGGGCAGCGACACGCTGGGAAACATCGCTCGCGCGGTCGGCGGCCTCTGTCTGCCGAACCTCGAGCGCGCCGGACTTGGCAACATCGCCCCGCTTCACGGCGTGGCGAAGACGCGCGCGGCGGCGGGGGCGTGGGGGCTCATGACGCCACGATCCGCCGGGAAGGACAGCACGACCGGTCACTGGGAGATCGCGGGCGTCCACCTGGAGCGACCGTTCCCCACGTATCCCAACGGCTTTCCGGCAGAAATCGTCCAGCCGTTCGAGCGTGCGACGGGCCGGCGGGTCATCGGCAACGTCGCCGGCAGCGGCACCGCGATCATCGACGCGTACGGTCCGGAGCAGGAACGAACGGGTGCCTGGATTCTCTACACGTCTGCCGACTCGGTCTTCCAGTTGGCGGCGAACGAAGCGGTCATCCCCCTCGATGAGCTCTATCGGGGATGTTCGATCGCGCGTTCGCTGCTCGTCGCGCCTCATGACGTGTCGCGCGTGATCGCGCGGCCGTTCATCGGCGAGCCGGGCGCGTACGAGCGAACCAAGCATCGCCGCGACTACTCGATCGAGCCGCCCGCCGAAACCTTGCTCGACGCCCTCGAGGCCGCCGGCATTCCGCGCGATGGGGTGGGGAAGGTCGACGACCTGTTCGCCGGCCGAGGCATTCGATCCCGTCATACGGGCAGTAACGGCGAAGGCATCGCCGCCATCGCGGAATGGCTGGGGAAAGCGCCTGAGGGGTTACTTTTCGCCAACTTGGTAGATTTCGACCAATCATACGGGCACCGGAACGACGTTCCGGGGTTTCATGGGGCGCTGCGCGAGTTCGATTCGGCCCTGCCGCAACTGCTGGCTTTGCTTCGCGAGGACGATCTTCTGTTCATCACCGCCGACCACGGTAACGATCCGACAACCGAATCGACCGACCACGCACGCGAGTGTGTGCCGTTGCTCGTGATGGGCCCCGCGATCAAGCCAGTCGCACTTGGCCGGCGCGACACGTTCTCCGATCTGGGCGCGACGGTCGCGGACTGGTTCGGGACCGGATTCCGCGGTCGCGGCACGTCGTTTCTCCCGCAGCTCGGCACGCACGAGAATGGCGGTTGAACAGCGGCCGGGGGTCGACCTGCCGGTCGAGGAACGGACTCTGACCCTGCTCCGTGAGCGCGCGCTCGCCGCAATGGAGCGGGGATACGCCCCGTACTCCAGATTCCGGGTCGGCGCCGCGTTGCTCGCCTCCGACGGCAGCATCAGCGAAGGCTGCAACGTCGAGAACGCGGCATCGCCGGCCGGAATCTGCGCCGAGCGCGCGGCGGTCGCGGCAGCGGTGACACGAGGCAATCGCAGCTTCGAAGTCGTGCTGATCGCGACCGAAGCCGAGGAGCCGACACCACCATGCGGCGTTTGCCGCCAGGTGTTACACGAATTCTCACCACGGATGCTGGTGATCGCCGCCACGCGCGATGGGCGCGAGACCCGGTGGACGCTCGACGCGTTGCTGCCCGAGGCGTTCACTGCTCAGTCACTGGACCGGCGATGACCCGGAGAACCCGTCTTGCATAAAAAGGTCGCGATCCTGTTGGCGATCGCCACCACGACCTTCACGATTGCCGCCTGCAGTGACAAGCTGGAGGCTGGCAAATCGTGTCCGTTGTTGTGCCCCGAACAGGCGATCACGCTCCGCGACACCATCATCGATGCGGTCCACGGCGACACGACCATCACCGGATTGCCACCGATCGGCTCCGAGACGTTTCTGATGTTGTCGTCGCACGGCGACACGGTGGAGACGCGCGCGATCGTTCGCTTCGACACGCTCGAGCAAACGTTCCTCGCCGCGAATTCGGTGGACAGCGCGATCAAGAAGCTCGACAGCGCGCTGCTCGTGCTGCCCATCGCGAAGCCCGATAGCGCGCATCGCCCTGCGACCCCCGTGACGATCGAGGTGTACGACGTCGACACGGCGGCCACCGATACCGTGAGCTCGATTCTCGGCGCGCTCTTTCGGCCCGATCGCTTTCTCGGTTCCAAGACGTTCGCGCCCGAATCGCTGCTCGATACGATTCGCGTGCCCATCGCGAAGGACAGTGTGCTCGCGCGGATCGACAGTGGGACGCATCTGCGACTCGGGCTGCGGCTCGTCACCGACGCGTCACGCGGATACGACATCCGGATCGGCACCACACTCGGCGGCAACGCGGCGAGCTTGCGTCTACGGGCGTCGAGCGACACGGCCGCCAAGCCGCTCATCATCAGTCCCGTGTCGCGCACGCCCACGGATCAGGCATTCATCTCCGGGCCGTTGGCGGACTATACGATCGTCCTCAAAGGACCGACGACGACGCCCGAGACACAGCTCGCCGTTGGCGGAATCCCATCGCGGCGCTCGCTCCTTCGCTTCGACGTCCCGGCGCACATCGTCGACTCGACGACCATCGTTCGCGCATCGTTGCTCCTGACGCAGACTCCGAATCGACGGGTCGACGTGCACGACTCCGTGTACGTGTTCCCCCTCGCCATCCTCGCCGCCCCGGCCATCACCGAACCGGCCACGTTGCTCCGCTTCGTGAGCTCCGCGGGCTTCCTTGGTCTGGATTCGTTGCGACTGGCGCCCGGAGACAGCGGCCTTCGGTCATTCGAGATCGTCGGTGTGGTGCGTACGTGGCGAAATCAGGCAGCCACGGCGAGTCCTCGCGCCCTCGGGTTGCTGAGCGGGGCTGAAGCGCAGCTCCCGGCCGAAATCGATTTCTTCTCCACGAAGGCGCCACCGAGTGTTCGGCCGCGCCTTCGGATCACGTACGTGCCGCAAACCAGCTACGGGGTGCCATGACGACCAGCCTTTCGTGCCGCACCCGCAGTGTGCTGTTGGCGATCGTGGCTGCATTCGGTATCGCGCCGGCACTCGCCGCTCAATCGAATCTGAGCAGCCAGGGCTTCGGGTATCCGACCGGCCAACTCAGCTCGCGCTCCGCGGGTACCGGCGGCGCCATCGCCGAAATCGATCCGCTTTCGCCGATCAACCCGGCGAGCCTGGCGATCGTCCCGACGCGCATGGTGTTCTTTCAGATCGAGCCGGAGTTTCGCACCGTCACGACATCGGCCGGCACCGAGCGCACGACCACGGCGCGCTACCCGGTAGTGTTTGGCGCGATCCCGATCGGCCGCGGCTGGGTCGCCAGTCTGTCCGCGTCGACGCTGCTCGATCGGACATCCACGACGTCGTTCACCTCCGTTCAGCATCTCACGGCCGGAGACAGCGTTGGGATGACGACCAAGTTCGAGATCGACGGGGCGATGGACGATGTCCGCCTCGGTGCTGGTTGGGCGCCGGCACGGTGGCTGCGGATCGGATTCGGCGCGCACGCCATCACGGGGCACAATCGCGTGAGCGTCACGCAGACATTCGCCGACTCCATCGCGTTCTCGGCCTTCACGCAGCAACGCACGCTGAGCTTCAGCGGCGGCGCCGGCTCGGCCGGGATCCAGGCCGCGGCCAAGTGGTTCACGTTCGCCGCCTCTGCCCGGACTGGCGGCACGGTTCGTTTGACCGCGGAGGACACGGTGCTCGGCCACGGAACGGTGCCGACCCGCTTCGGCGGGTCGCTGACGTACACCGGCCTCGCCAACTCGTTCTTCTCCGTGCGCACGTCCCACGACAAGTGGTCGTCGCTCGGAAGTCTCGGAGAGGCCGGGTTGAAGGGCGTGGACTCGTGGGATACGAGCGTGGGAGCGGACGTTGCGGGCCCCAAGCTGTTCGATCGGATCGTGTTTGTCCGAGCGGGCTATCGCGACCGGACCCTTCCGTTTCAGGCGTCCGGCCGTACTGTAACCGAGAAGAGCGTCACGGGCGGGCTGGGCACGACCTTCGCAAACAACCGGATCCTGGCCGACGTTGCCGTGATTCACGCCGCCCGGAGTGCTAATATTGCCGCATCAGAGCACGCCTGGTTGATCAGTCTGGGGTTCAGCGTCCGTCCATGAGCCGCTCGTGCAGGACACCGCGCTACCGCCGAATGCACCGCTGATTCTGGTCGCCGACGACGTGTCGGCAAACGTGGAGCTGTTGTTCGATCAGCTCCACGTACTCGGCTTTCGCGCCATAGCGGCCTGGGACGGGCCATCGGCGCTGTCGGCGTGCTTCGAGCACCGGCCGGACCTCTGCATTCTCGACGTGTCGATGCCGGCCGGCGACCTCGGAGTCGACGATCGCTCCACGGGATTCGAGGTTTGCCGGCGCATCAAGCGCGACCCGCGCACCAAGAGCATCCCGGTCATCTTCGTCACGGCGCTCAACGACACCACCGATCGCGTCAAGGCGATCGAGGCCGGCGGCGACGACTTTCTCACCAAGCCGCACAACCGGCTCGTGCTCGGCGCACGCGTGCGCAGCCTGCTCAAGCTCAAGGCGGCGACCGACTCGCTCGAGGACACGCTGCGCAAGCTGCGCGAGGTCGAGAAGATGCGCGACGATCTGATGAAGATGATCGTGCACGATCTCAAGACTCCGCTCACGTCGGTCCTCGCGACGATGGAGATGCTGGCCGACGGCGATTTCGGGCCGCTCAACGAGCAGCAGCGCAAGATGCTCAGTGACGCCGAGAGTAAGGCCGAGGATCTGCTCGCCCTCATCGGCGACCTGCTCGAGGTGTCGCGCATCGAAGAAGCCACGATGACGCTCGACGTGCAGCCGATCGCGCCGGCAGCGCTGCTCAACGAGGTGATCCACGAGTGGGACATTCGCTTTCAGCAGGAAGGCGCGGCGGCGACGGTCGATGTGAGCGACGACGCGCCCGTCTTCGAGGCCGACAAGGCATTGCTGAAACGAGTAATTGGAAATCTCGTTCAGAATGCTCTTACGCACTCGGCGACGGCCGTCCGGCTGCAGATGAGCGCCCGCCGCGACGGTGACGGGATCCTGTTCACCGTCGCCGACAACGGCCCCGGAATTCCCCCGGAGTACCACGAAGTGATCTTCCGAAAGTTCGAGCGCGTGAAGAACCCGAACATGCCGCGCACTCGCAGCTCGGGTCTCGGCCTCGCGTTCTGCAAGCTTGTGGTCGAGGCGCACGGTGGGCGCATCTGGGTGCAGAGCGCCGGCGAAGGGAAGGGCAGCTCGTTCCATTTCTCGCTGCCTCCCAGGCCGATCCCGCGCGAGGGTCGAATCGTGACGGCCGAGTGGCCGGTGGCGAAGGTGGGGTCGGCGTGAACGTGTATCTGCGGACCTTCGGGTGCCGCGCGAACCACTACGATACCGAAGCGGTCCGGGCGATGGTCGAGGCGGGCGGGCACGCCGTCGTCGCCTCGCCCAGCGACGCCGATGTCGCGGTATTCAACAGCTGCGCGGTGACGTCCGAGGCCGAGGCCGAGCTGCGCAAGGTCGTGCGCCACGTCGCGCGAGAGCGTCCGGCGCTACGCAGCATCGTCATGGGCTGCGCGGCGGCGCTCGAACACGCACGGCCCGCCGCGCTGCGCCTCGCGTCGCTGCCGACGGTGGACCGAGTCGTCGCTGGTGCCGATCTGCCCGAGCTGGCGAGCGCCCTGGAGCTGTCGCCGACGACAATGCCGCTAATGACGCGCATCCAGTCCGGAACTCGTGCGCTGCTGCGCATTCAGGACGGGTGCGACGAGCACTGCACCTTTTGCGCGACGACCCTCGCGCGCGGCGCAAACCGCAGTCGTCCCGAAGGCGAACTGGTCGAAGAAGCACTGGCGCTCGCCGAGCATCATCCCGAGATCGTGATCACCGGCATCCACATCGGGACGTACGGGGCGGACATCAGGTCGTCACTCGGAGAGCTGATGCAGCGTCTCGTGCGGGATGTCTCAGGGGCGCGTTTCAGGTTGTCGTCCGTCGAGGCGACCGAGATCGACGACGCGCTACTCGAGCTACTCGTGAATGCGCCGTCGACGCTCTGTCCTCATGTGCACGCGCCGCTGCAGTCCGGCTCCGACGCCGTGCTCAAGCGAATGGGCCGCCACTGGTACACGAGCGCGAGCTACTCCGCTGTCATCGATCGGTTGGCCGGGCACATGCCCACACTTGGACTCGGCGCCGACGTCATCACTGGCTTTCCCGGCGAGACAGAGGACGATCACGCGGCAACGATTCGTATGGTCGAATCGCTGCCATTCACGTACCTGCACGTGTTTCCGTATTCGGTGCGGCCCGGGACCCCGGCCGAACGGCTCTCCGGCCGCGTGCAGCCGAGCATCGCGACGAGGCGGGCGGCGGAGTTGCGATCGCTGGCTGCGCGGAAATCCGCCGAATACCAATTGCGTCGAGCGGGCGGCTCGGCCGACGTCGTCGTGATCGGTCGTGGCGCCGAGCGTGCGGGCATGACCGGCGATTATCTCAGCGTCCAGCTCGAGCCGCGACCATTCGAACCCGGCGCGCGGTTCGTCGGCCGTTTGCAGGCGTCGCCCGGCGGCGGTCTTCAAGCTATTTTGGTTGAATGACTTGCGACGAGCGACCGACGGTCTACGTGGAGACGTACGGCTGCCAGATGAATGTGAGCGATTCCGAGCTGATGCTCGGAAACCTGGCGGCGCACGGCTACGATCCGGTCGATAGCCCAGACGGCGCCGACGTGATTCTCGTCAACACGTGCGCGATTCGCGATCACGCGGAGCAACGCGTCATCGGCCGGCTCGGCGAGCTGCGCCGCAACATGAAGCCCGGCGCGGTGGTTGGCGTGACTGGTTGCATGGCGCAGCGGCTCGGCCCTCAGCTCCTCACAAAAGCCAAGCACGTGAGTGTGGTGATCGGCCCGGACGGCTATCGCGCCCTGCCGGCGCTGATCGAAGGCGCCCGGCGCGGCGAACGCACGATTGCCACGACGTTCGATCTCGAGGAGCACTACGAGGACTTCCAGCCGCGCCGCTTCGACAAGGTGAAGGCGTGGATTCCCGTGCAGCGCGGCTGCGACTACCGGTGCACGTACTGCATCGTGCCGACCACGCGCGGACCCGAGCGCAGCCGTCGGCTGGCGGACGTCGTACGAGAAGTCGAAAGCGTCGTCGCTGATGGCATGAGTGAGGTGGTACTGCTCGGCCAGACGGTGAATTCGTATCACGACGGCGAGTCCGGTTTCGCCGATCTGCTGCGCGCCGTCGGCAAGGTCGATGGCGTCCGCCGAATCCGGTTCACGAGCCCCCACCCGAACGACTTCAGCGATCGGGTCATCGAGGCCATGGCGCAGGTCGATGCGGTCTGCGAGCACGTGCACCTGCCCATGCAGTCGGGCTCTTCGCGCGTGCTGAAACGAATGCTGCGCCGCTATACGCGCGACGAATACCTCGACTGCGTCGCCAAGCTGCGCACGGCGATTCCGGGACTGTCGGTCACGACCGACGTGATCGTCGGCTTTCCCGGCGAGACGGACGAGGATTTCGAGGAGACGCTGGATGTCGTCCGCGCAGTCGGTTTCGCGGATGCGTTCACGTTCAAGTTCTCGCCGCGCGACGGCACGCCGGCCACGCGAATGCCCCCGGAGCTGACCGTGTCCGACGAAGTGGCGAGCGAGCGGCTGGCGACACTCGTGGCGACGATCCGTGGTATATCGCGCGCGGCCAACCTGCAGCAGTTCGGGCGACGGTACGAAGTGCTCATCGAGAAGGAAGCTCGGCGCGGCGGCGATCTGCTCCAGGCGCGCACGCGCGACTTCAAGACCGTCCTCGTGCCGGGTGACGGCTCAATGGTCGGCCGCTACGTCAACGTCGAGATCACCGGTACGACCGGATCGACCTTCACGGGCCAGATCGTCCGCGAGCGCCAGCCGCTGCCACTCGCCGGCTGAGACTCGGCGGCATGGCGCCGCCGTCCGCAACACAACGATGCGATGGAGGGAGAGCACGCGCGCCAGAATGCGCGTGCCATGCCCCTCGTCGTCCTCGCGCTCGGCGCGTACGTCTCCGGCCTGCTCGCCGGATATTCGAGCTCTCTCATTGTCGTCGCCGCGGTCGCTACGACGGCGATCATCGTCGGCGTGCAACGCGACCGGTGGATTGCGGTCGCGCTGATTTCGCTTTGCCTGGCGGGCGCCGTGGTAGCACGAGCTACGGAGCGGCAGCGCGCCGAGTGCAGCGCGGGGCTCGTGCGCGCGAGAACGGTTCGCGTCGTCCTCGACGACAGCGTCGCGCCGGGCGGCTACGTCGGCGCCGAGACGTTGCCCTGCCATAGCGCTGCCTGGCTCGCCATTGAGGGCGGCGAAGCGGCGTCGGGATCGGAAGTGATTGCGACCGGCGAGGTCGTCAGGACGCAACGCGGGCTCCTCGTTCAACACGCGCGGGTCGCGACGGTGCGCCAGCCCGGCATTCTCGACAGGCTGCGCACGTCCGCCGGCCATGGTATCGATGGAACGTTCGGCTCGGACGCGCCGCTCGTTCGCGCGCTGTTGATCGCCGATCGCCACCAGCTCTCGCCGGAAGTGCGCGATCGATTCGCCGCGGCGGGGCTGGCGCACATTCTGGCGATTGCCGGGCTGCACGTCGGCATCATCGCACTGTTCATCGAGATCACGCTCGAGCTGGCGGGCGTACCGCGGCGACGGGCAAATGTGGTGACGATCGTCGTCGTCGTCGGCTACGTCGCCATGATCGGCGCCCCGGTTCCCGCAGTGCGTTCGGCGACGATGCTGACGGCCTTGTTCTCGAGCCGGCTCGGCCAGCGGCCAACGTCGCGCTGGGCGATCGTCGCGCTCGGCGCTGCCCAGCCGATCGTCGATCCGCGCGTCGTCCTCGACGCTGGCTACCAGTTGAGCGTCCTCGGCGTGCTGTCGATGATCTCCGCGGGCATGCTGGGTCGTCGGCTCGGCGTGCACCGGCTGCCATGGCTCGCCAAGGAAGTCGCCGTGACGCTGCTCGGAACGACAGTGGCGACGATCGGCTCGGCGGCGGTGGTCGCGTGGGTCTTTGGGCGCGTGAGCGTGGCCGCGCCGCTGACCAACCTCGCGGCGACGCCCCTCATCGCCTTTGCGCAGCCAATGATCTTCTGCGGAATGGTGTTCGCGCCGTTCCACCCGATCGCGATGGTCTTTGCGGACGCCGCGCATCCGCTGCTCGCGATGCTCGACGGGGTGGCGACGACGGCCGCCGGAATCTCGTGGGCCTCCGTGCCGGTGGCGCCGACTGCGTTCGCGGCGGCGATCGCCGGAATCATGTCGGCCGCGACGATCATCGCCTGCGCATCGCGCGACTGGCAGCGTCCGGCGTGTGTCGCCGTCGGCGCGGCGGGGCTGCTGGTATGGCTGCCGCTCGCGCCGTCGCGTTCGGGCCAGCTCGAGGTGCACGTGATCGACGTGGGCCAGGGCGACGCGATCGCGCTCCGTACGCCGCACGCCCACTGGATCCTCATCGACGCCGGCCGCGCCTGGCGTGGCGGCGACGCGGGGCGCGCGACCGTCATCCCGTATATCGGCCGGCGCGGCGGTCGGCTCGACCTCTTCGTGCTCTCGCATCCGCACACCGATCACGTCGGCGGCGCGGCGAGCGTGCTGCACGCTCTCCGGCCCAGCACCTTCGTGGACGCGGGTTTCCCGGGATCGGCTGACGCATATCGGGTCAGTCTCGACATCGCTCGCCGCGATCGCGTCCACTGGGCACGGGCGCACCCTGGCGATACGCTCACGATCGACGGCGTCTCGCTGCGGCTCTTGGCGCCCGATTCGGCATGGACCGCGTCGCTGGTCGACCCGAACCTGGCGAGTGTGGTCGTGCAGGTGCGATATGGCGAGATTTCCATGCTCTTCATGGGAGACGCCGAAGAGCCGGAAGAGGATTGGCTGCTCGAGCGCGACAGCAGCGCACTCCGCGCCGACGTGCTCAAGGTCGCTCATCACGGGAGTCGTACGAGTAGCAGCGACCAGTTCCTGGCCGCCGTGCAGCCGCGCCTGGCGTTGGTCTCCGTTGGTGCGGGCAACTCGTACGGACTGCCGACGCCGGCGGTCATGCACCGCCTCGCCGCCCGGGGGGCGCAGGTATTGCGCACCGATCGGCTCGGTACGATCGTCGCGAGGACCGACGGACATCGTGTGTTCGTGGACGCCGCTGGAGACACATGGGAATTGCCGCCACGCTCATCGCCGCGGCCCGCACCGTAGCGGGCCACCCGACCGAGTTACCAAGTCATCTGCTCGATCGCCATCCAGAACTCGCTTGCGCGCGCTGGCGACGCGGCGGCCTGCCCGTGCGCGTCGGGGGCTGGTGCCTTGGCCATTCGACTGTGTCGGCGATCACACTGTGGCACACGATTTGGTTGGCACCCAACCTCGAGGTGTCCGAAGAATTGCTCTTGCACGAGATTCGGCACGTTGCCCAGTTTGAGGCCAGCGTTTGGTTTCCGGTGCGATACGTCTGGGAATCCATTCGCCGCGGCTATTCGAGAAATCGATTCGAGGTCGACGCCCGAAGCTACGCGGCCAATCGCGTTCGGCCCACGACCAAGCAGGCTCCCGACACGGTGAGGTAGCAGTGGTCAAGCACACGGCAACGTCGGTCGTCACGATCGAGCGTTTCATCATCGAGGAAGAGCGGAACCATCCCGAGGCCACCGGCGAGCTGTCCGGCATCCTCTACGACCTGGCGCTCGCCGCCAAGATGATCGCCAACAAGGTTCGCAGCGCGGGCCTGGCCGACATCCTCGGTTCGGCCGAGAGCGAGAACGTGCAGGGCGAGGTGCAGCAGAAGCTGGACATCATGGCGAACGAGATCATCGTCAAGGCCATGGATCATGGCGGCCGCCTGTGCGCCATGGCATCGGAAGAGGAACCGGGGATCATCCAGATCCCGGAGCACTTCAAGTGTGGCAAGTACTGCCTGTTGTTCGATCCGCTCGACGGCTCGTCCAACATCGACGTCAACGTGCCCGTCGGGACGATCTTTTCGGTCGTTCGCAAGATCACGCGTGGGCGGCATGGTGAGCTGGAGGACATGCTGCAGCCGGGCCGCCGCCAGGTCGCCGCGGGCTACGTGATCTACGGCTCGAGCACGATGATGGTGTACACCACCGGACAAGGCGCGCACGGCTTCACGCTCGATCCGTCGATCGGCGAGTTCCTGTTGTCGCATCCCAACATTCGAATTCCCGAACAGGGCCGCTATCTCTCGGTGAACGACTCGTACGAGGAGTTGTGGGATGATCGGGTGCGGTCGGTCATGCGGCACTACAAGGGGCTCGAGGGCGGGCGAAAGGCGCTGAGCACGCGCTACGTCGGCTCGCTCGTCGCCGACTTCCATCGCAACCTTCTCGGCGGCGGCATCTTCGCCTATCCGTCCAACCGGAAAACGCCAAAGGGCAAACTCCGTCTGCTGTACGAAGCCAATCCGCTCGCGTTCATCGTCGAGCAGGCGGGCGGTGCGGCATCGAACGGAACGCAGCGGATTCAGGACGTTCTTCCGGACGAGCTGCATCAGCGCTCGCCATTGTACATCGGCAGCAAGAGCGAGGTCGAGCTCGCGACGCGCATCCTCACGGGCCAGCCCGAGCTCGTCGGCGCGTAGCGCGGGGGCTAGAGGGCTAGAGGGTTGGAGGGCTCGGAGGCTGGGCGTCGCGTTATCTTGCAGGCGCCCAGCCCCGTCTCATGCCCGACCGCCCCGTCACGTCGCCATCCGGAATTCCGATCGCGCCGGTGTATCGCCCCGACGATGCACCGGTGGACTACGCGCGCGACCTTGGCGACCCGGGCGTCTTCCCGTTCACGCGCGGCATCCAGCCAACCATGTACCGCGGCCGCCTGTGGACCATGCGGCAGTACGCGGGCTTCGGCACGGCCGCCGAGACCAATCGCCGGTTCCGGCTCTTACTCGACGCGGGACAGACTGGCTTGAGCGTCGCCTTCGATCTGCCGACGCAGATGGGGATCGACTCCGATTCGCCGCGCGCGCTGGGCGAGGTCGGGCGGGTCGGCGTGGCGATCGACACCGTCGAGGACATGCACCGCGTGTTCGAGGGCATCCCGCTGGACAAGGTGTCGACGTCGATGACGATCAACGCGACGGCATCCACGCTGCTCGCGATGTACATCGTCGTCGCGGAGGAGCGTGGCATCGCGCGCGAGCAGGTGAGCGGCACCATCCAGAACGACATTCTCAAGGAGTACATCGCTCGCGGCACGTACATCTATCCGCCCGAGCCAAGTCTCGCGCTCATCGCCGACGTCTTTCGCTTCTGCGCGGCCGAGGTGCCGAACTGGAATCCGATCTCGATCTCGGGGTACCACATTCGCGAGGCCGGCGCCACGGCGGTTCAGGAACTGGCATTCACGTTCGCGAACGCCATGGAGTATGTCCGCCGAGCCATCGAGTCGGGACTCCGCGTCGACGAGTTCGCTCCACGCCTGTCGTTCTTCTTCGCGGCGCACAACGATCTGTTCGAGGAGGTCGCGAAGTTCCGCGCGGCGCGCCGTTTGTACGCCCGGCTCATGCGCGACCGGTTCCAGGCGAGCGACGCCAGCGCCCGGCTGCGGTTTCACACGCAGACCGGAGGCGTCACACTCCAGGCCCAGCAGCCGCTCAACAACGTCGTTCGGGTCGCGATGCAGGCACTCTCGGCCGTGCTGGGCGGCACGCAATCGCTCCACACCAACGGGTACGACGAAGCGCTCGCGCTTCCCTCCGCCGAAGCGGCCACGCTCGCCCTCCGTACGCAGCAGATCATCGCCAACGAGACGGGTGCCGCGCTAACGGCCGATCCGCTCGCCGGGAGCTACTACGTCGAGCGTCTGACGACGGAGCTCGAGTGTCACGCGCAGGAGCTACTGGCCAAGGTCGACGAGCTCGGTGGCGCGGCGCGGGCGATCGAGGCGTCGTTCTTTCAGGAAGAGATCGCGCGTAGCGCCTACGAGCAGCAGATGCGCGTGGAGCATGGCGAGACCGTGGTCGTGGGCGTCAACAAGTACGCCGACGAGGCGCCTCCGCCACTCATCGCGGCGCCCGATTACAGCGCTCTCGCGCGAGAGCAGAGCACGCGCTTGGCCGAGGTCAGGCGCGCGCGTGACGAAGCCAAGGTGCGTCGCACACTCGAGACACTGGGTGACGCGAGCCGCGAGTATGCTGCGGCCGGCACCCGGCGCCCCCCGCTGATGGAGCTGATCGTTGATGCCGTCCGTGCGCGGGCGAGTGTTGGCGAGATCGCCGACACGCTCCGCGAATCGTGGGGCGAGTATCGTCCTGGGTGACCGAGTCACTTGAACGCAGCGCGGAGTACGCATAGCTTAGACGTTCGCGGTCAATCGTCTAAGTATCAGCCAAATGCCGACTTACGAGTATCGCTGTCCTGAGGGTCACAGCTTCGAGCGCTTCTATCGCAAGATGAGCGATGCGGCGCCCGAGCTTGCTTGCCCGCAGTGCGGCAAGGTCGCCGCGCGGCAACTGACTGGAGGCGCCGGGCTCGTATTCAAGGGGTCGGGATTCTATCTCACCGATTACGGCAAGAATGCGCATCGCAAAGGCGAGCCTGCGGGGTCGTCGGGCGAGAAAGGCGGTGACAGTGGCGGCGAGGGCAAGGCGGCCGAAAAGGCGGGCAAGGAGTCGTCGAGCGATGCGAAGCCCGCCGTCAGCAAGTCGACCGAATCATCGGGTGCGAGCGGCACGGCGGCTGCGGCCAAGTCCACCAAGCCCAAGTCGGACAAGTAATGGACGGTACTGATCTGCTGCGCGCCGAGCTCGCGCGCGCCGCGCAATCACTGGGTGCGCCCGACGACATTGAACCGCAGATCGAGCGACCGCGAGATCCAGCGTTCGGGGACTGGGCGACGAATCTGGCGATGGTCCTGGCGAAGCCGTTGCGCCGCAAGCCGCGCGATCTGGCGTCGGCGATCGTCGAGCGCCTGGATCACGCGCGTGCCGGGATCAGCGCGGCGGAGATCGCCGGGCCGGGCTTCATCAACTTCCGGGTGGCCACGGACGTTTTCGCCGAGGCGCTGCGCGCACTGATCGGGGCGGGCGACCAGTACGGCCACTCCAATATCGGGCAGGCCTGCCCGGTGAACGTGGAGTTCGTGTCGGCCAACCCAACGGGACCGCTGCACGTTGGACACGGACGCCAGGCGGCGATCGGCGACGCGATCGCGTCGCTGCTCGCGGCGACTGGCTGGCGGGTGACGCGCGAGTTCTACTACAACGACGCCGGCGCGCAGATCATGAATCTGGCGACGAGCGTGCAGGCGCGAGTGCGCCAACTCGGGGGACAGGACGTCGCGTTCCCCGAGAGCGGCTATCACGGCGAATACATTCGCGATCTCGCGCAGCGTTACATCGACGAGCATCCCTCGGATCCTTCGGCCGACGATCTGGACGCCGTACGCCGCTTTGCCGTCCGGGAGCTGCGCAAGGAGCAGGATCGCGATCTGCAGGCGTTCGGCGTCTCGTTCGACGTGTACTTTCTCGAGACGACGCTGTACAGCGACGGGCGCGTCGACGAGACGGTGAAGCGGCTGATCGGCGCCGGTCACACCTACGAGAAAGACGGCGCGCTCTGGCTCAAGACCACTGACTTTGGGGACGACAAAGACCGGGTGATGCGAAAGAGCGACGGCACGTACACGTACTTCGTGCCCGACGTCGCATATCATGTCACGAAGTGGGAGCGCGGCTTCGTGCGCGCGATCAACGTTCAGGGCGCCGACCATCACAGCACGGTGACGCGCGTGCGAGTCGGTCTGCAGGCGCTCGATGCCGGAATTCCGGAGGGCTATCCGGAGTACGTGCTGCACCAGATGGTGACGGTGATGCGCGGTGGCGAAGAGGTGAAGATCTCCAAACGCGCCGGCAGCTACGTCACGGTTCGTGATCTGATCGACGAAGTCGGCCGTGACGCCGTTCGCTATTTCTTCCTCATGCGAAAGGGGGACTCGCAACTCGTCTTCGACATCGATGTCGCGCGCGCGCAGTCGGACGAGAATCCGGTGTACTACATCCAGATGGCGCACGCGCGAATGTCGGGCATCTTCCGCGTCGGCGAGATCGATCCGGCATCGATCACCGGCAACGACGTCGACCTCTCGGTGCTGTCGCTCCCGGAAGAGCAGGAGCTCATCAAGGCGCTGGTCGACTATCCCGCGCTGGTCGCGGGGGCGGCGCAGGCGCTCGAGCCGCATCGCGTGGCGACGTACCTGCACGACACCGCGTCCAAGGCGCACCTCTGGTATCACAAGGCGCACGTGTTGAACGAGCCCGAGCCCATCTTCCGAGCCCGGCTCGTGCTGGCGCGCGCCTCGCAGCTCGTTCTGCGCAACGGGCTCGAGCTACTCGGCATCACGGCGCCGGAGCGGATGTGAGCTCGAGGGCTCGAGGGCTCGAGCGTTGGAGGGCTCGATGACAGCCGACATCCAAACTTCTGCTTTCAACCTTCGAGCCCTCTAGCCTTCGAGCCTTCTAACCCTCGACGCAACCAGCCCTCCAGCCCTCCACCCCTCCGGCCCTCCAGCCCATGTCCGTCCTCGTCGTTGGCTCCGTTGCGCTCGATTCGGTCGAGACGCCGTTCGGGAAAGCCGAGCACGTGCTCGGGGGCTCGGGCACGTTCTTTTCCGCGTCTGCGAGCCACCTCGCGCCCGTGCAGTTGGTCGGTGTCATCGGCACCGACTTTCCCGTAGACGACCTGCGCCGCGTGCTCGCGAACCGGCCGATCGATCTTTCGGGGCTCGAGTGTGCCGACGGGGCGTCCTTCCGGTGGCGCGGACGATACCGGCATGACCTCAACATGGCGGAAACCCTCGAGACGCACCTCGGCGTGTTCTCGAATTTTCGTCCCAAGATTCCCGAGAAGTTCCGCAGTGCGCCGTTCGTCTTCCTCGGCAACATCGATCCGCGCCTCCAGCTCGAGGTGCTCGAGCAGGTCGCCAAGCCCGAGCTCGTGGCCTGCGACACGATGAATTTCTGGATCGAGAGCCGCCGCCCGGATCTCATGGCGCTCCTCGAGCAGGTCGATCTCATCACGCTCAACGACGCCGAAGCGCGACAGCTCACCGACGAATTCAACCTCGTCCGCGCCGCGCGCTGGATCATGGCGCACGGCCCGCGGCACGTCGTGATCAAGAAGGGCGAGCACGGCGCCTTCATGTTCACCCACGAGAACATCTTCTTTGCGCCAGCCTATCCGCTGGAGAGCGTCTTCGACCCAACGGGCGCGGGCGATTCGTTCGCCGGAGGCTTCATGGGCTATCTGGCGCGCACCGGGGATCTGTCCGAGCAGAACCTGCGCCGCGCCGTGGTGTACGGTTCGGCCATGGGATCATTCGCCGTGGAAAAGTTTTCGATCGATCGGCTGCTCGAGATCACAGCGGACGACATCCGGCGGCGCGTGGCTGACTTCCACCGGCTCGTGGTGTTCGAGCGAGACATCGAGTGAGCGGACAACTCGATTATCGCGGCGCCGGCGTGGACATCGACGCCGCGGACGACGCGAAGCAGCGCATCAAGGCTCACGTCCTCTCGACACTCACGGCTGGCGCGCGCGGCGAGTTCGGCGGCTTCGGCGGCATGTTTCGCGTTCCCACGGACGTGCCCAAGCCGGTGCTCGTCGCCAGTGCCGACGGGGTCGGCACAAAGCTCAAGGTCGCGATCGAAGCCAATCGGCACGACACGGTGGGACACGATCTCGTGAACCACTGCGTCAACGACATTCTCGTGCAGGGCGCGTCCCCGCTTTTCTTTCTCGACTACGTCGCCTTTGGACGGCTCGACCCGGTCGTCGCGGAAGCCATCGTGGCCGGAGTTGCCGCCGGCTGCCGCGAGAACGGTTGCGCGCTGCTCGGCGGAGAAACGGCGGAGATGCCCGGCGTGTACACGCCGCCCGACTATGACCTCGCCGGCTTCATCGTCGGGTACGTCGACGAAGATGCGATCCTTGGCCCCGCGCGCGTGCGCGACGGTGACGTGCTCGTTGCGCTCGAGAGCAGCGGCCTTCACACCAATGGCTTTTCGCTCGCTCGCCGCATCGTGGACGAGCGCATGCGGCTCGACGCGAACGATCGATTCCCCGGCGATGCGCGCTCGGTGGCCGACGTGCTGCTCGCGGTGCATCGGTCCTATCTCGAATCGCTTCGACCCGTGTTGTCGCGCGTGCACGCGATGGCGCACATCACCGGAGGCGGCATTCCGGGAAACCTGAACCGCGCGCTGCCGCCAACGCTCGATGCGGTCGTCGACACGTCGACCTGGGAGATTCCGAACCTGTTCCGGCAACTCGCCGAGGCTGGCAACGTGGACCGCGACGAGATGTTTCGGGCGTTCAACATGGGCGTCGGAATGCTAGTGATCGGCCCTGTCGACGACGCAAACGACGTGATCGCGGCTGCCACTGCATGTGGCGTGAATGCGTGGCGGGCCGGCGTGGTTCAGCGCGGCTCGGGCCGAGTGATCCTCAACTAGGAGTCGCCGCATGAAAGTTCGATTTGTCGTTGCCGCTGTGCTGATGGTCGTGGGGACCTCGTTGCGAGCACAAGATCTCCAAACTCCAAAATGTCCGGGTGGATCGCCGCTGTCCGCGGCGCAAGTCGCCCAGGACGCCTGCCAGCAGGCGTACGACGTCTATCAGTTCCTGTCTCCGCAACTTGGGCTTTCGCTTACTGGCGGCAATGCTACGGCGGGACAGGGTGGCGTGCTTGGTGGCGTCGGGCATTTTTCGGTCGGGATTCGCGGCAACGTGTTCCGCGGCCTCCTGCCCGATGTTTCCGACCCCGCGTTCGCGCAGAGCACCTTGGGCGTGCAGCGGCGGACGCTGCCGACGACACAGAAGTGGGTCGGGCTTCCGACGGCTGATGCGGCGATTGGATTGTTCCGAGGTCTTCCTCTTGCGCTGACCAACGTCCTCGGTCTGGACGCGCTCCTCAGCGGGTCCTACGTGCCTAACGTGAACGAGAGTAGCGTCTCGGTGAAGCCGCACTCGAACTGGCAATTTGGGTACGGCGCGCGCCTGGGATTGCTGTCCGAGTCCATCGTCACACCGGGCGTTTCGTTTACGTGGATCGAACGCGATCTGCCGACGACGGACATCACCGCCTCGGCAGGCAATACGCGCCTCGACGTGCTGAACGCGAAAGTGAAGACCAATGCCTGGCGTGTAGTGGCCAGCAAGAGTTTGATCGTGTTCGGTGTCGCGGTCGGCGTGGGGAGAGACCACTACGAGCAGTCGGCCAACGTCAGCGGCACGATTTCGCAAGGCATATTGAATGGCTCGGCCACGGCGCCCGAAACGAACCAGACGCTCAACCGCACGAACATCTTTGCCGATCTCTCATGGAACCTTCCCTTCTTCAAGATCGTTGGCGAGATCGGACAGGCGAGCGGCGGCACGGTTCAGACGTACAACTCGTTCGCGGGCGGTCGCGCCGATCGCTCGCAGGTGTACGGCTCGATCGGGTTACGATTGAACAAGTAGTGGGTACATGACCAACGCCGCGCGCGCGACGCAGGTCGACGCGGAGTACATGCGGCGGGCCCTCGCGCTCGCCGCGCGAGGGTGGGGACAGACGGCGCCGAACCCGATGGTCGGCGCCGTCGTCGTTGCGTCCGAGTCAGTAGTGGGCGAAGGCTGCCACGCCCGGTACGGAGACGCGCATGCCGAGGTGGTTGCGTTGCGCGCGGCCGGGGACGCGGCGCGCGGCGCGACGCTCTATGTCACGCTCGAGCCGTGCGCGCACTTCGGAAAGACCCCGCCATGCGTCGATGCCATCATCGCTGCCGGCATTGCCCGAGTCGTGGCGGCGGTGCGGGATCCGAGCGACATCGCGCGCGGCGGGGCCGAGCGGCTTCGCGCCGCCGGTATCGCCGTTGACCTCGGGCCGGAGCGCGAGGGCGCGATCGAGCTCAACGCATCGTTTTTCAATGCACACGGCAGCCGCCGGCCGTGGGTGACACTCAAGCTCGCAATCTCCGCCGACGGTCGAATCGCTGATCCAACGGGCGCGCGGCGATGGATCACCGGCGACGAGTCGCGCCGTGAGGTGCACCGGCTCCGTGCGAATAGCGACGCCATCGCGGTCGGCATCGGCACCGTGCTGGCCGATGATCCGTCGCTCACTGTGCGCGACGCGCCCGCGCCCCGCGTCGCGCCGCGGCGCGTCGTGTTCGATTCGAGCCTTCGCACGCCGTTCGACTCGGTGCTGGTTCGTACGGCGCGGGAAACCGAGACCATCCTGGTAGCGCGCAATGATCCGCCCGGGCCACGCCGCGATGCGCTCGAAGCCGTTGGCGTACGCATCATCGCGGCGCCGGACTTGAGCGGCGCGCTCGCATCGCTCCGCGCCGCCGGCATCCGGTCACTCTTCGTGGAAGGCGGGGCCCGGCTGGCGGGATCCATGCTCGCCACGGACCTCGTCGACCGCCTCGTTATCTTTCAATCGCCGACCAGACTCGGCGATACGGCGCTCGCAGCCTTCGATTTCGCGCCGCCGGGTCTTGCCGGAGCGCTCGCGAGCACTCGGGTCGTCGAGGAACGCTCCTTCGGACCGGACCGCATGACCGTCTACGCACTGCACGAGGTACCGTGTTCACCGGACTGATCGACGACGTTGGCACGATCGCGAGCGTCGCCGAAACGGCCGCGGGCCGAGAGCTCCGGATCGTGTGCCGGTACGCGGATCTCGGCGAAGGGGAGAGCATCGCGGTGAACGGCGCCTGCCTCACGGTGCTTCGTTTTGGACCGAAGTGGTTCACCGTCGCGGCGATCACAACGACCCTCGAGCGCACGGCGATGCGCGCCTGGACCACCGGCCGTCGCGTCAACCTGGAGCGCGCACTGCGAGTGGGCGACCGGCTCGGCGGACACTTCGTCCAGGGCCACGTCGATGGCGTTGCTGGAGTTACGGATGTCCGGCAGGCAGGAGACGCCCGCCTCGTCGACCTTGCTCTGCCGGCGGGGCTCGCCGAGCTTATGGTGCAGCACGGGTCAGTCGCTGTGGACGGCGTCAGCCTCACCGTGAACGACCTTCCGGCGCCGGGAATACTTCAGGTGTCGCTGATTGACTACACGATGCGGCACACGACGTTGGGGACGTTGACCGCCGGCGACGAGGTGCATGTCGAGGCCGACATGTTGGGGAAATACGTACAGCGTTTGCTCAAGGAACCGACATCATGGCATTTGGAACGATAGAACAGGCGATCGCCGACATCCGCGCCGGCAAGTTCGTGATCGTCGCCGACGACGAAGACCGCGAGAACGAGGGCGATCTCATTTGCGCCGCCCAGCTCGTGACGCCCGAGATGGTGAACTTCATGATCCGCAAGGCGGGTGGGCTGATCTGCCTTGCCATGACCGGCGACCGGGTTGACGGCCTCCGCCTCTCGCCAATGGCCGAGGCGAATCCCGACGAATACCGGACCGCGTACACGGTGAGCATCGATGCGTCGCCGCGGTATGGCGTCACGACCGGCATCAGCGCGCAAGATCGCGCGACGACGATTCGTGTGGCGGTCGATCCGGCGGCGATTCCCTCGGACCTGCGCCACGGCGGTCACGTCTTCCCGCTGCGCGCGCGCGAGGGAGGGGTGCTGCAGCGCGTCGGCCACACCGAGGCCGCAGTCGATCTGGCGCGGTTCGCCGGATTGCTTCCGGCCGGCGTGGTATGCGAGATCCTGAACGAAGATGGAACGGCGTCTCGCCGGCCGCAGCTCGAGCGCTTCGCCGAAGAACAGGGCATCGTGTTCATCACCGTCGCGCAGCTCGTCGCGTACCGGCTTCAGAGCGAGCGGCTCGTGCACCGGGTGGCCGACGCGCGACTGCCAACCGAGTATGGCACGTGGCGCATCGTCGGGTACAAGAACGACGTCGACGCGCACGAGCACGTCGCGCTCGTCTACGGTGACGTCGCCGACGGCGAGGACGTGCTCGTTCGCATTCACTCGAAGTGCCTGACGGGCGACGTGTTCCACTCGCTGCGCTGCGATTGCGGCTGGCAGCTCGACAAAGCGATGGAGATGATCGCCGCCGAGGGCCGCGGCGTGATCGTGTATCTCGATCAGGAAGGGCGGGGCATCGGCCTGCTCAACAAGCTCAAGGCGTACGAGCTCCAGGACCGCGGGGCCGACACGGTCGAAGCGAACGAGCAGCTCGGATTCAAACCCGATCTCCGCAACTACGGCATCGGCGCGCAGATCCTGCTCGACCTTGGCCTCAAGTCGATTCGGCCGATCACGAACAATCCCCGCAAAATGATCGGGCTCGAGGGCTACGGGATTCGGCTCGGCGAACGCGTACCGATCGTGCAGCCGTCGCACGACGAGAACGAGGGCTATCTGCGCACCAAGCGGGACAAGCTCGGACACCTGCTCGCGTCGTAATGGCCGAATTCGCGGGCACGCCGGCGGGGCAGGAACGCCGCTTCGCCGTCATCGCCAGTCGATTCAACCAGACCATTGTCGAGCGGCTCGTCGATGGCGCGCTCGACGCGCTCGTGCGTCACGGTGTTCGTGCCGATGACGTCGACGTCGTCTGGGTGCCGGGAGCGTGGGAGCTGCCGATTGCCGCTCGCCGACTCCTGGCCACCGAACGCTACGATGCGCTCGTCGCGGTCGGCGCCGTGATTCGCGGCGGCACGCCGCACTTCGACTACGTCGCGGGTGCAGCGTCGCGCGGACTGGCGCAAGCGAGTTCCGACTTCGAGACGCCGATCGGCTTCGGGCTCCTCACCTGCGACGACGACGCCCAGGCCCGGGACCGCGCCGGCGGCGCGCACGGCAACAAAGGCTGGGACGCCGCGCTCGCCGCACTCGAGATGGCCGACCTGTTCGATCGCCTGGATGCCGCGGACGCGAGTTGAGACGCGCGCCCGCGCGCGCGTGCTCCAGGCCCTCTATGCCTGGGATCTCCGCGGCGGGGAGCAGCTCGAGCGCGTCGCTTCGCAGATCTGGGACGACCTTGCCGTCGACGCCGACGAACGCCGCGTCGCCGTGCCGCTGGTGCGCGAGCTCGCGCAACACCGTTCCGAGCTCGACGCGGAGCTCGCTGAGGTCACGACGAACTGGCGGCTCGAGCGGCTGAGCGTCATCGATCGTTCGGTGCTCCGGCTTGCCGCGGCCGAGCTGTCGCGCGGCGAGACGCCGCCGCGCGTCGTGATCCAGGAAGCCGTGCGACTGGCCGAGCGCTATGGCACGGTCAAGAGTGCCAAATTCGTGAACGGCGTGCTCGACGCGCTGGCGCGGCGTATGGGACGCATGTAGTGCGCATCCTCGTCGTGAATTGGCAGGATCGAGAGAATCCACAGGCCGGCGGCGCCGAAATTCATCTGCACGAGATCTTCGGACGCATTGCCGCGAGTGGGCATTCAGTCCGCCTGTTGTGTGGCGGCTGGCCCGACTGTCCGCCGCGCGCGCAACTCGATGGCATCGATGTGTACCGCGTCGGCCAGCGGCACACGTTCCCGTTTTTCGCTCATCGTTTCTACAAGCGGCACTTGTCCGACTGGCCGGAGATCCTGGTCGAGGACATCAACAAGGTTCCGTTGTACACGCCTCGATGGCACGCACCGAGCACCGTCGCGCTCGTGCCGCACCTGTTCGGATCGACGGCGTTCCAGGAGCTGGCCGCGCCGCTCGCCGCCGCCGTGTGGACCGCCGAGCGGCCCCTCGGCCGGATGTACCGTGGCGTTCCCTTCGAGGCGATCAGCGAGAGCACGGCCGAAGATCTCGCCGCGCGTGGCATCCCGCGGCAGTCGGTCGAGGTCATCTATCCGGGAATCGACACGGTCTCGTACACGCCGAACGGCGCTGAGCGATCGCCAATCCCGGTGTTCGCGTACCTCGGGCGGCTCAAGAAGTACAAGGGCGTGCACCTGGTGATCCGTGCGTTCGCCGCAATGCCATCGCCCAACGCGGTCCTGGAGATCGCAGGCGCGGGAGACTACCGCGACGAGCTGGAAGGGCTCGCGCGATCGCTTGACCTCGGCGATCGCGTGCGATTTCTTGGGCGCATCAGTGAGGCCGAAAAGCTCGCGTTGCTGCGGCGAGCCTGGGCCCTCGTGTTCGCGTCACCCAAGGAGGGCTGGGGTATCACGAATCTCGAAGCGGCGGCGTGCGCGACTCCAGTCGTTGCGTCGAACTCGCCTGGAATCCGCGAGTCGGTGCGCGACGGCCATACCGGATTTCTCGTTCCGCACGGCGACACGGCGGCGATGGCCGCGGCGATGGGGCGGCTTGCCGAGTCGCCGGCGCTCGTCGCGCACCTGGGCGTCGAGGCGCGTTTCTTCGCCGAGAGCTTCACCTGGGAACGAGCGGCCGATCAGACCGTTCGACACCTGCTGCACGTCGCGGCGAGGGATTGAGCGATGCCTCCCACGCTGACCGTCGCACGCCTGGTCGAGCGCATGCGCGACGCGCTGCAGCTCGAGCACATCGAGATCACGGACGGGCTGGATCGACCGATCGAGAATCCGAACGCATCGAGTCCCGGCCTCGTCCTCGCTGGTTACGTCGATCGCTTTCCGGCAAAGCGCCTCCAGGTCCTGGGTGAAACGGAGATCACGTATCTCAAGTCGCTCGAGCCGGAGCATCGACGCCGCAATTTGACGCAGTTCTTTTCGTTTCCCATCCCGTGCGTGTTCGTAACCAAGGGCCTCGAGCCCGGGCCGGACTTGCGTGATCTCGCGGCCGCCGCCGGCGTCGCGCTGATTCGATCGCACCTCAAGACCAACGAGTTCTACACGCGGCTCAAGCCGTGGCTCGAGGAAGAGTTCGCGCCGACCACCAACCTGCACGGCTCGCTCGCCGACGTGTTCGGCGTCGGGCTGTTGTTCGTGGGCCGCAGTGGCATCGGAAAGTCCGAGTGCGTGCTCGACCTGGTCGAGCGGGGCCACCGGCTCGTGGCTGACGACCTGGTGATCGTGCGGCGGCGCGGCGGTGACGTGCTGATCGGCCGCGGCCACGAGATGCAGCGCCATCACATGGAGATCCGCGGCGTCGGGCTCGTCGACATTCCATCGGTGTTCGGCATTCGTGCCGTGCGCCAGCAGAAGCGAATCGAGGTCGTCGTCCAGCTCGAGGAGTGGGACCACGACGCGCCGGTCGATCGCACCGGTCTCGAGGGGGAGACGACGAGGATTCTCGACGTCGAGCTCACCAAGGTGCGCGTTCCGCTCAATCCGGGAAAGAACATCACCGTCGTCGCCGAAGTCATCGCGATGAATCATCTGCTCAAGTACAGCGGCATCAATCCCGCCGAACGGTTCAACGAGCGCCTGATGCGGCAGATGCGCGGCCGAACGGAATTGATGGAATATCTTCGAGAGGACAATGAGTAGCGACGTCCGGGAAACCGGCGGCGGGTCGCGCGCGAAGCCGCGGGCGATCATCGCCGGACATGGAGAGTTCGCCCCGGGGCTCGTGTCGGCGGTCCAGCAGATCACCGGGCGCGGCGATCAGCTCATCGCGGTGTCCGTTCACCATCTGGGTGTCGAGGACATCGAGGAGCTGCTTCGCCAGCGCATGCTCGAGACGGGCGTGCGTGTCATCTTCACCGATCTGCAGGCCGGCAGCTGCACGATGGCGTCGCGTCGCGTTCTCCGCGGCATGGAGGACGCCGTGCTCGTCGCGGGCACCAACTTGCCGACGTTGCTCGATTTCGTGTTCGCCGAAGACCGCACCGCGCCGGAGGCGGCGCGCCACGCGGCCGAGCGCGGTCGCGCCTCGATCTCGGTCCACGGGGCGACCGCGTGACCGTTCAGCTGTACCGGGTCGACGACCGCCTGATCCATGGACAGGTCGTCGTCGGCTGGGGACAGCCGCTCGACGTCGAGTTCATCGTGCTCGTCGACGATGCCGTCGCCGCGAGCGAGTGGGAACAGGAGCTCTACCGCATGGGCGTGCCGCCGGAGATGAACGTCTACTTTCATTCCGCGGATTCAGCGATCGCCGCGCTGGAACAGTATCGGACCGATCGGCGTCGGGGCATTCTCGTGACCGGCGATATCGCGACGATGGCCAGCCTCGTGGATCGCGCGGCGGTCACGGAGGTCAACATCGGCGGGATTCACTCGCGCCCCGGCCGCGTGCAGCGGATGCGCTACGTGTTCCTCTCGCCCGAAGAAGAAGAACAACTTCGCGCGCTGGACGCACGCGGTGTCACCGTGACGGCGCAGGACGTTCCGGGCGCGCGCCCGGTGCCGCTCGACGACATGCTCGCCGGGGTCCAGCCGTGACGGCGCTCGACGTGCTCCCGATCGCCATCCTCGGTGGCCTGCTCGGGCTCGACGTCGTCAGCTTTCCGCAGGCGATGATCTCGCGTCCGCTCGTTGCCGCCACGCTCGCCGGCGTGTTGATCGGGCATCCGGCGAGCGGGCTTCTCATCGGCGCCGTGCTCGAGCTCATCGCGCTCGAGACATTGCCGTTCGGCGCGTCGCGGTATCCCGAGTGGGGATCGGCGTCGGTCGTTGGCGGCGCGATCTTCGCCTCGCACCCGTCGCATCCCGCGGGCGCAATGACCTGTGGAATGCTGGCCGCCCTGGCAACGACCTGGGTTGGCGGCTGGACCATGGTCAAGCTGCGCCAGGCCAATGCGAGTTGGGCGCGCCACCGGCGCGACGCGCTCGAGGCGGGTTCACGCGGCGCGGTCACGTCCCTGCAGCTCATCGGCATGACCGCCGATCTGCTCCGCGGAGCAGCGCTCACCGCCGTGGCCTTCGCACTGCTCGCTCCCCTCGCCGACTTCAGCATCGCGCACTGGCACGTCGATGCGCGCCTCTCGCGCAGCATGGCGATCACCGTTGCCGCGAGCGTCGCTGGCGGCGCCGCGTGGAAGCTGTTTCACTCCACGCACGGCGCGCGCTGGTTCTTCGTCGGCGGTTTGGTCGTGGGCCTCTTCATGCTCTTTCTGCGATGACGACGGCGACGATGCCGCGCGAATCCGCCGTCGCCTCGCTCCCGCTCAAGACGCGGATCGCGATCTTCGTCCGGCTCCTCGCGATCCAGGGAGCCTGGAATTACGAGAGCTTGCTGGGCAACGGCATCGGCTTCTGCCTCGAGCCGGCGCTGCGGTTGCTGCCCGAAGGGATACATTCCACGCGATTCAAGTCGGCCCTGGCGCGAGAGAGTCACTACTTCAACGCGCATCCCTATCTCGCCGCGGTCGCCGTCGGAGCGCTTGCGCGCGCGGAACTCGACGGCGAGCCACCGGAGCGCATCGAGCGCTTTCGCACCGCGCTGTGCGGACCGCTGGGAAGCGTCGGCGATCGGCTCGTGTGGGCGGGGTGGCTGCCGTTCTGCTCACTTGCATCGCTCGCGATCTTTGGACTTGGCGCGAACACGGCGGTCGTGCTCGCGTTCTTTTTACTCGTTTATAACTCCGGACACTTCGGCCTGCGGCTGTGGGGGCTGCGGACGGGTTGGACGCACGGGCTCCATGTCGCGACGGCGCTCGCCAATCCAGTGCTCCGGAAAGGTCCCCAACAGATCGGCCGCCTCGCCGCCGTGGCCACCGGCATCGCGATCCCGCTCGCGCTCGGCCGGGTGATCGGGCCCGGGCGCAGCTTCCTCGGGGCCGTGCTCGTCGCGGTGGCCCTCGGCTCGTTCGTGATCGTCCGTTTGAAAGGCCGCATCGAAGGCTGGCGGCTCTCCCTCGTCGTGCTGGCGGCGCTCGTCCTCATCTCCGTGATCGTCTAATGCCTGAACGAACCGTTCAGATCGTCAATCGAAACGGCTTGCACGCGCGGCCGGCCGCGGAGATCGTCAAGCTCGCGGCCAGGTTCAAGGCCGACATCACGATCGTGAAGGACGACCTCGACGTGAACGGCAAGAGCATCATGGGCGTCATGATGCTGGCGGCCGAGCACGGCTCGACGATTACCTTTCGAGCGGAAGGTCCCGACGCCGACCAAGCCCTCGACGCGCTCGCCGCGCTCGTCGGCAACAAGTTCGGAGAGAGCTGAGTGGATCGAAGGCTCCTCGGCATTCCCGCTTCGCCCGGTATCGCGGTCGGCCGCGTGCATCTCCTGCGCTGGGAGATCCCGGACGTCCGTCATCGCATCATTCCCGACGAAGCCGTTCCCGCCGAGGTGCAACGTCTGCACGCCGCGCTCGATCGCGCGAAAGAGCGCCTCGCCCACATCCGCGATCGTGTCGAGCGCACCGCCGGCCCGCAGGAAGCCGCCATCTTCGACGTCCAGCGCTCCATCCTTGGCGATCAGGAGCTGATCACCGCCGTCGAGGATCTCATCCGGCAGAACCTCGGCGCCGAAAAGGCGTTCGAGATCGTGATGTTCGAGTGGGGCCAGCGCTTCGGGCGGGCCACGCATCCGATGCTTCGCGAGCGCGTCGGCGATCTCAAGGACGTCGAGATTCGCGTGCTCACGCTGCTGCTCGATCTGCCCGATCACGATCCGGTCGATCTGCCCAAGGGATCGAACGCGATTCTCGTCACGCACGATCTCACGCCAAGCCTCACCGTGCAGCTCGATCGCGAAGCGATTGCCGGCATCGCGACCGATGCGGGCACGCGCACGTCGCACGTCGCGATCCTCGCTCGGTCGCTCGGCCTTCCTGCGATCGTCGGTTTGAGGACCGCCACTCAGGAGCTGATCGGGACCGAAACGGCTATCCTCGACGGCTCGACCGGACTGCTCGGCATCAACCCGTCGCACCACGATATCGAG
>DATISA010000338.1:0-6640 GCA_035469245.1 Gemmatimonadaceae bacterium | reverse complement strand
TTGCAGGTATTGATCGAACGCGGTGGACGGAGACGATCGGAAGTAACCCTTCGACGATCTGGTCTCGGTCACTTGCTCCATACACGCTCCTTCCCGATTGGCGCCGGTTAGTGGAGCGAGCGCAGTTCCGCTCGCGCGATGCAGAGCTTGTAGCAGGGACGGCAGGATAATGTTGGGCTTTGGAAGCGTCAACAGAATTTTCTACCGCTCTCGCGCGCGGTCACGTGCGAATGATTCTATCTCGTTGATCTGATAGGATTTTGCAGGTTACTCTGCATGGCCGCCGAATAATCCAGAAATCGGTCAAATTGACCGATTTTTCTCATTTTCAGGATTTATTCGGGCGAGCGGCGGTGCGATCGTCCCATCGACACTGCCGCTCGTCACTCCAATTCCGGTGTTCGCACCATCACGCGTTCGGCGGGCTCGGCGGGCGGCGCTCGACGACCGTCGTGGTCCCACCCGTCCCTGGTGCGGGGTCGCGCACCTTGGTGCGACTGGTCGCGCTCAGGATTCCAATCCCGAGCAGCACGATCACTCCGACCGCGATCCAGGTGGTCGGGACATTGAGCAGGTACGCGGCGATCGCCAGCCCGACGATGAGGACGATGAAGCCGATCAGATACGTGGCGAACGAGGACATGGTTTGGGCTCGGCATTGATGACGTCGGTCGAACTCCGCAAACCGCGAGCCTGATCGGAGGCGCCGGGCACTGGCGCCGCTGCGGCAGCCCGGTCACTGATCCGAACGGTCCGGAGCCGCGAGCACCTCGTGCACGACTTCATCCTCGACCGGAATCGACCAGCCGCGCTCGCTTCCTGCCATCGCGCCAATCCGCGACGGAAGCGAGTACTCCACTCGTCCGGAGCGCGACTTTTTGTCGGAGCGCGTCGCGGCGATGACGTCGTCCATTGAGATCGACGACGGCACACGACTGGGGAGACCGGCGCCGATCACCGCGGACCACACGCGCGCGGACATGGGAGGTGTCGCCAGCGCGAGTCGTTCGGCGAGCGCGCTCTCGTAACACATTCCGATCGCCACGGCGGCGCCGTGAAGCAGCGTGTAGCCGCTCAACATCTCGACCGCGTGGCCGATGGTGTGTCCGAAGTTGAGGATCTTGCGCACGCCGCTCTCGCGCTCGTCGCGCCGCACGACGTCCGCTTTGATCTCGACGCTCCGCGCGACGAGCTCGATCATCGGATCGCCCGCGAGATCGACGCCTTCGATTCCAGCGGCCGTCATCGCGATCAGTTCGAAGTAGCGTTCGTCGGCGATCACGCCGTGCTTGATCGCCTCCGCCATCCCGGCGCGCAGATGATCGCGCGGCAGCGTCGTCAGTGCGGCAGGATCGGCTACCACGGCCGTCGGCTGGTGAAACGCGCCAACCAGATTCTTTCCCGCCGGCGTGTCGACGCCGGTCTTGCCGCCAACCGATGCATCGATCATCGCCAGCAGGCTCGTTGGAACCTGCACGTACGGAATGCCCCGCATGAACGTCGCGGCGACGAACCCGGCGAGATCGCCGATCACGCCGCCGCCGAGGGCTATGATCGCGCTGTCGCGGCCAAATCCCGCCTGGAGCAGCTCGTCGGTGAGACGCATCCAGGACTCGCGGGTCTTCTGCGCCTCGCCGCCGGGTATGGTGAACACGGACACGCGCGCGGCGTCGAACGTCGCGGTGACCCGCGAGGCGTACATCGGACCCACGTTGTCGTCGGTGATCACGGCGTAGCGGTGCGCCGGCGCCGTGGCGCGAGCGATCTCGCCGACGCGATCGAGCGCACCAGCGGCGATGGTGACGCGGTACCACGGGAGTGTGATCTCCCGCTCCCGTCTCACCAGCTCGTCTCCTCGACCGACGCCCGATGGTTTGCCACGCGCGCGAGCGTGAAGAGCAGATCGGACAGGCGGTTCAGGTAGATGATGACGAGCTGGGGGATCTCCGCCTCGTGCGCCAGCTGCACCACCCGTCGTTCCGCGCGGCGGCAGACCGTGCGAGCGATGTGCAAGGCGGCGGCCTTTGGCGTGCCGCCCGCGATGATGAAGGCGCGCAGCGGCTCGAGCTCGTCGTCACCGGCATCGATCGCCTGCTCGAGCTCACGGATCCGGTTCTCGTCGATGCGCGCCTTCTCGAGGTGGTGCGCCATCTTCTCCCGGCTCGGCGTGGCGAGCAGCGCGCCGATCGCGTGGAGGTCGCGCTGCACGGGCAGGAGCACGTCGTCCACTCGCGGCAGCGGTGCGATGGCGCGCGCGAACCCGATGGTCGCGTTCAATTCGTCGACGTCACCATATGCTTCGACGCGCGGGTGACTCTTGGGCACCCGCCCTCCGCCGAAGAGGCCCGTCTCGCCGGCATCGCCGGTCTTCGTGTAGATCTTCATCGCGCGTTTGAATGTAAGAGCGCGCCGCCATGGCGGCACTCACTATTCTTCAGCGCATGCTCCACGACATTCGCGATCTCACCATCATCGGCGGCGGTCCCACCGGGATCTTCGCTCTGTTCTATGCCGGAATGCGGCGCGCGACGGCGCAAATCGTCGACGCGCTGCCGGAACTTGGCGGCCAGCTCACGGCGCTCTACCCCGAGAAATTCATCTTCGACGTTGCCGGCTTTCCGAAAGTCCTCGCCAAGGACCTCGTCCGCTCGCTGGCCGAGCAGGTTGCGCAGTTCAATCAGCCGATTCACCTCAGCCAGCGCGTCGTCGCGCTCGAGCAGGAGGACGATCACTTCGTGCTGGTGACCGGGACCGACCGCTTTCCCTCGCGCTCGATCGTCATCGCCGCCGGCATCGGCGCGTTCTCGCCGCGACGGCTGCCGCAGGAGTGCGCGCAGCGCTGGTACGGGCGCGGGATCTTCGAAGTGGTCTCGGATCCCGAAGCGTTTCGCGGCCAGCGGGTGGTGATCATTGGTGGCGGGGACACGGCGTTCGACTGGGGCACGCAACTGCTCGACCGCGCCGCGCGGGTCACGCTCGTGCACCGCACCGACCAGTTTCGCGCGCACGCCGCCACCGTCGCGCAGTATCAGGCCGCGGTCACCGCGGGGCGCGCCGATCTGTTCACCTTCCACGAGCTGCACGACATCAAGTGCACGGCCAGCCCCGACAGGTTCACGCACATCGACATTCGCGACGTCAAGTCGAAAGCCACACGCGAGGTCGAAGCGGACGCCGTGTTGCCGATGCTCGGGTTCGTGAGCGATCTCGGACCACTCGGCGAGTGGGGGCTCACACTCGACAAGAAGCGCGAGATCGTGGTAAACAGCCAAATGGAGACCGGTCGCGCCGGCATCTACGCGGCGGGCGACGTGACGACGTATCCCGGAAAGTTGAAGCTGATCGCGACCGGATTCAGCGAAGCGGCGATCGCCGTCAACCAGGCCGTGCACTGGATCTACCCGGACAAGAAAGTCGCGCCGGGCCACTCGTCGAATATGGAAGTATTCGGGCAAACCGACGACTGACTCGGCAAAGAGCGAACAGCAAAGAGCGGGCGCTAACCGCGGAGATGACAAAGAGCGCAGTTACAAACAGCGAAGGTGCCAAAAGACGAAGGTGCCAAACGGCGTGAATGGCGTATCTGACAAACACCGGAGAACTGCGAACGCGCCGTTTCCCGCTCTTTGGCATTCAGGCGCTTGACGCAGTTTGGCACCTTCGCCGTTTGGCATTCCCGCTTTTTGGCACCTCCGCGGTTCGGCACCTCCGGTCTTAGCGCCCGCCTCTTGCCTTTCGATCCTCATTCCTGAAGCCGTCTGGGTGCCGCCGCGCCAATTTCGCCTGATTCTCCTCGGCCACCCTGGAAAGCGATATCCCCAGCGCGTCCGCCGTCACCGCGAGGCACCACAGCACGTCGCCGAGCTCTTCGACCATTCGGGCTTCCTCGACCGCCCGCTGCTGAAAGAGCCGTTTCCGCACGAGCCCCAGCACTTCCGCCGCTTCCTCGGCGAGTCCAGCGCTCGCGTCGAGCAGGCGGTCGCGGTCGTCGAGGGCCGGGTTCACGGTGCGGAGTGCCGAGCGCTGGTAGTCGTCGAGATTCATGGATTACTCATAGCTGACCCGCGGGTCGGCTTTGGCGTAGGCGAGGTCGGTGATGAGGTTGACCAGCACGAACACCGTGCTGAGAAAGAGCACGGAGCCCTGAATGGCCGGGAGGTCGCGGCGTGAGATGGCGTTCACGACGTAGCGCCCGATGCCAGGCCATGAAAAAATGGTCTCGGTGAGGATGCTGCCGGTGAGGTAGGCGCCGAAGTCCAGGCCGACCACCGTGATCACCGGAATGAGCGCGTTGCGCAGCGCGTGCTTGACCGTGACGAGCCATTCGCTCAGCCCCTTGGCCCTGGCGGTCCGAACGAAGTCCGCGCTCAGCGCGTCGAGCATCGCCGAGCGAGTCATTCTCGCCTGAAACGCGATCGATCGCATTCCCAGTGTCAACGCGGGCAGCACGAGAAAGCGCAGGCTGCCGTAGCCAGAAGGTGGTAGCCAGCGCAGCGTGACGGCGAAGAGGAGAATCAGCAGTAGTCCGACCCAATACACGGGGAAGGAGATGCCGAGGTACGCGAGGCCGAGCGCGAACCGGTCAGCGATGCCGCCCGGCCGCCTCGCGCTCAACACGCCAAGCGTGATCCCGAGGACGGTCGCGAGGAGCATCGCCGCGCCGGCGAGCTGCAGCGTCTTGGGAAAGCGCTCACGGATGTCCTGCGTGATCGGGCGGTTGGTGATGTACGAGTTTCCCAGATCGCCGACCAGCACGCGACCGGCGTAGTGCCCGAAGCGCTGCGGCAGCGGGTCGTCGACGTGCAGCTCGGCGCGCAGCCGCGCGATGGTGGCGCTGTCGGCGCGCTCGCCGATCATCGACTCGACCGGGTCGCCCGGCGCCACGTACAGCAGCAGGAACGCGACCACGAGCACCCCGAGCAGCGTCGGGATCGCGAGGAGCAGGCGGCGGAGAATGAACCGGCTCATCGCTTCGTCGAGTCGATCGTGACGTCGATCCAGCGCTGGCCGTTGAAGATCACCGGCGGCACGAAGTGCTTGACCCAGGGCTGGATCGCGTAGAGCTCATTATAGAAGTAGAGAAACACCATCGGCGCGTCGGCGAAGGCGACCGAATCGGCCTGGCGGTACAACGCATTGCGCCTGGCGTCGTCGAGCTCGTGGCGCGACGCGGTGACGAGCGAGTCGAAGCGAACGTTCGAGTAGAACGACACGTTCCCGCCGGCGCCCTTGTTCGCACTGTGCAGCAAGGGATACAGGAAGTCCTCGGCATCTGGATAATCGGCGTACCAGTCCTTGAGGATCATGTCGGTCTGACCCTTGCGCGCGGCGCCGCGCGCCGCCGCCGATTCGCGCTGGACGATCTTCGTGCGGATGCCGACCGCGTTCAGATACGCCTGCACCGTTTCAGCGATTCGCACGTAGATCGGAGTCGTGGACGTCCACAGCTCGATGTCGATTCCGTTCGGGTGCCCCGCCGATGCGAGCAGTGCGCGGGCCTTGGCCGAATCGTACGGGTAGGCGCGGCGCGAGCTGTCGTAGCCGGCGAGAGCAGGCGGAATCACTCCGGCCGCGCGCGTGCCGCGGCCGCCGACCAGCCGCTCGATGATTCGATCGGCGTCGATCGCGTAGTTGATCGCCTGCCGCACGCGCGCGTCGGCGAGGGGACCGCGCGTGGTGTTGATGCCGATGTACACGAGCTCCAGCGCTGGTGTCGACACCAGCTCTGGTTGCCGGCTCTCGTCCTCCAACCAGTCCCTCGCCTCCGCCGCCGGGATCTGCAGCACGTCGACATTGCCGCTCTCGTATTCGGCGACCGCGGTGCTCGGCTCGGCGATGATCCGTGCGCGAAGCGAATCCGTCTTTGGCAGACCGTCGAAGTACGACGGGTTCCGCGCGAAAAGCAGGAAATCGTCATGCTTCCAGGTGACGAGCTTCCAGGGACCCGTGCCGATCGGATGCTCGCCGAAATCGGCTGGCGTTCGAGCCGGGACGATCGACGCGACGGGCATGGCGAGCATCTTCGTGAAGATGGCCAGCGGCTCCGTGAGCGTGACGACGAGTGTCGAGTCGTCGGGCGTCGACAATCCGCTGACCGATCTGGCCGTTCCGCCATTGAACTCGCGCGCTCCTTCGATCGGGAAAAGGAACTGCGCCGCGCCGCTCTTGGTGGCCGGGTCGAGGGCGCGCTGCCAGCTCGAGATGATGTTGTGCGACGTGAAGGGCGCGCCGTCGTGGAACGTGACGCCGCGGCGCAGATGGAAGGTGTACCGCCGACCATCGGGGCTGACGTCCCAGCGTTCGGCCAGAGCCGGCTCGACTTGGGCGTCAGGCGTGAAGCGCGTGAGCCCGTCGAACACATAGCCGACGGCGCGTCCGGTGGGAACGTCCGTGGAGAGCGCGGGATCGAGCGAGCGCGGGTCGTAGGTGTCGCGCGAGTCGATCAGCTCGTGCCGCGACGGAGCTTTGGGAGCGCCGCACGCCGAGAGCGCGAGCACCGTTGCCAGCACTGTGATCAGCGATCGTCTATCTTCCATTGACACTGGCAAAGTGGCGCGAGAACTTACGCAATCCCGCCGTCAAGCGTCAATCAGATGCGCCCGCCGGAGGTTGTCCGAGCGGGCGCGTCGTGCGTTGGCAC
>DATISA010000337.1:0-28260 GCA_035469245.1 Gemmatimonadaceae bacterium | reverse complement strand
TTCTTCGATGCGACGTATCACGTGCCGGCGACTGTCACGCGCGGCAAGAGCAAGGTGACGATCCGGTTCCAGGCGGCGGCTCCGAATGGCCGAATCGCGCCGGTGTTTGGCGTTCGCACGGCGCGCGCCGACAAGATGTGACTGGGACAGTACGGCAAGCCGTATCGCTCGTGCTGGTCTGTGTCGCAGCGCCGTCCGCTGTGGCGCAGACCATCACGAGCGGCGGCGCCCCTGCGCAGCTCGACATTCGCCAGGCGGGGACGTCGAGCATTCGCGTGACACTGCGCCCGCTGGCCGCGCCGGAATCTCTTCTGTATACGCCGGCCCTCGCCGATCGCGCGTATCCGGCGCCCGCCATCAGCATCCGAAACCTCGGCGCGCCACTCCGGCGCAGTGTCGGCGCGCTTCACGTCGCGGTGAAGCCGAACCCGCTCACCGTCACCGTAACCAGCGCGAGAGGTCAACGCATTCAAGAACTGGTATTCGAGCCTGACGGCACGGTCTCGTTCGCGCTCGACCACCAGCCGGTGCTCGGCATGGGTGAAGGCGGGCCCCGACCGGAGCAGGGAAAGCCCTGGCGCAACGACCCGGTGCAGTTTGATCGCCGAGGGCGGCTCGACGAGATGGAGCCGCGCTGGCAGAGCGGCATGTACGGCTCGCGCAACCCGGTGCCGATGCTCGTCGGCACATCGGGGTGGGCGCTGTTCGCGGCGACGCCGTGGGTGGAGGTCGATCTCCGATATCCACAGCGCGGTCTGTTCATCCCCTGGTCGCCGGGCGACTCGGCGCGCGCGCCACAAACCACGCGAAACCAGGGCCGCAACCTGAACAAAGGTCGTCCGCCCGTCGATCACATCTACCCCGGCTTGTACGACATCTTCGTATTCGACGCGCACGACCCGGCTGCGATGATGCGCGACTATGCCGCCATCACGGGACCGGCAGTGCTACCGCCCCGGTGGGCGATGGGCTACATGCAATCGCACCGCACGATCGAGGACGAGACTCAGCTCCTGGGGATCATCGACACGTTTCGCCAGAAGCGTATCCCCGTGGATGCGGTGATCTACCTCGGAACGGGCTTCGCGCCGCGCGGTTGGAACACGACGCAGCCGTCATTCGGCTTCAACCCCGACGTGTTCAAGCGCGATCCGAAAGTCGTGCTCACGGACATGCACGACCGCCACGTACACGTCGTCGTCCACATCGTGCCGTTCGACCGCGATCGCCTCCCGTCGCTTCATGGCTCGATTCCGCCCAAGCCAGCTGAAACGGTCGATGCGTCGCACATCGCCGAGTACTGGAAGCAGCACGTCGGGCTGCTCGATGCCGGTGTCGACGCGTTCTGGCCCGACGAAGGCGACTGGTTCAATCTGTTCGAGCGGTTGGAGCGGCACCGAATGTACTACGAGGGCCCACTCGCTACTCGGCCCGACGTGCGACCGTGGAGCCTGCACCGGAACGGCTATCCGGGCATCGCCCAGTGGGGCGGGTGGGTGTGGTCAGGCGACACCGAGTCGTCGTGGAAGACACTCGAGGCGCAGATTGCGGTCGGGCTCAACTACTCACTCAGCATCGGTCCATTCTGGGGGTCGGACCTTGGCGGTTTCTATCCGACGCGCGAGCTGACGGGAGAGCTCTACGCGCGGTGGTTCCAGTTCGCCGCGTTCACCCCGTCGTTCCGCGCGCACGGCCGAACGTGGTGGATGCGATTGCCCTGGGGCTGGGGGCTGAGCGAAATGGGGCCGCGCGAAGGTAATGCGACGAATACGCCGAGCGCTGCGGACGATCGCGGCATCCAGATGTCGTCGCTCAACAACCCGGCCATCGAGCCCATTGCCAAACGCTACGACGAACTGCGGTATCAGCTGTTGCCGTACAACTACACGCTGGCCTGGCAGGCACGGACGACCGGCTTGCCGCTGATGCGCGCGATGTGGCTCGAGTATCCACACGACGTGCGCGCACGCGGACTCGGAACTCAGTATCTCTGGGGCCGCGACCTGCTGATCGCGCCTGTGTTTCAACAGGGCGCCACGTCGCGCGACGTCTACCTGCCGCGCGGCGTCTGGTATGATTGGTGGACCGGCGAGCGACTCGCCGGCGGCAAGACAGTGACTCGGACGGTGGACTTGGCGACGATGCCGATCTACGCGCGCGCCGGCGCGATTGTGCCTGTGGATCCCGTGCGTCAGTTCACGTCGGAGGCGGTGACCGAGCCGACGCAGGTGCGCGTCTACCCGGGCGCCGATGGCGACTTCACGCTCTACGACGACGATGGAATTAGTCAGGCATATCTCGAGGGCGTAGCGACGTACACGCGGTTCCTATGGAACGACCGCTCGCGCGTGCTCACGATCGCGCCCGACGCTCGATTCCGCACGAGCGCGCCCGCCGTGTCGCGCACGTTCGACGTCGTCCTGGAAGCGAGTGGGCGCACGCAGCGCGTACATTACGTCGGAAGGCAGATTCGCGTCGCCTTTTAGGTCACTGAGCTTCACGAAAGGCGCGAGACATCAAGACTGACGCGTGCCGGCGGCGTCGCCGCTGCCACGGCCCGCTCGGCGCTGGAACAGCGCGTCCGGCGGAGTTGGAACATGGGGGACGCGGATCTGACCGATCGAACGGATCGAATCCGGTGGGGCGACGTTTGCGTCTCGCAACGAGCCGACAAGGGATTGTGACTGGAACAGCCGCTCAAGATGCCACCACGGGCCAGCCCGAGCGGTCGTTCCAAAAACATGCTCGTCCGGGCTCGTTGCGGCAGGAACTCTCGCGCCACACCGGTTCGATCCGTCAGATCCGTGAGATCCGCGTCCAAAGCAGTTGGCAGTTCGCAGTTGCAGTTGGCCATTGCCATTGGCCGTTGCAGGTGCTGTTGTCCTGGCAAGTACCGTTGCTGTCGCCGCTCGTTATGCGATTCGGTGAGAGCCGACGGAACGCAAGGAACCGGATGTGTCGATGGCTCATGAGGAGATCGAGTCGCGAACCGAACTGCGGCTTGCACGGCCGCAGGAGATCGCGCGGCTGTTCGGCCGGGCGCTGACGCTGCGTTGCCCGCACTGCGGCGGCCGCCCAGTCCTGCGGCACTGGCTCAAGCTGCGCGAACGCTGCCCCAAGTGCGGGCTGCGGCTGGAGCGCGGAGAGCATGACTACTTCAGCGGGTCGGTCCTCTTCAACTTCATCTTTTCCGAGCTCCTGTTCGCCTTCGTCTTCGTCGTCTACCTGATCGTGAAGCATGGCGATGTGGACTGGGACACGCTGCAGTTCGTGCTAATCGGGATGGTCGGGCTCGCGCCGATCGCCTTGTACGCCATCTCCAAGCTGCTTTGGCTTGCATTCGACCTGATGCTCCGGCCGGTGACGTCGGAGGAGCTGGAGTGGCATCGCAGCGAGAAGCGCGAATTCTCGACGGGCCAGCCCGGACCGGCGGAACGAGAACGACGGTAGCGAGCCGTCCGCGGCGCGTTCGGTTCGGCGCCGGTCGCTTCGGTTGCCGCGTGCCGCTACTGTCTCACGATCTCGAGCACACCGCGCGGATGTCCCATGCCGAACCGCGCCGCCGCCTGGCCGGCGTTCCAATACGTGACTTTGGTGACATCCTGCAAGCGTACATCGCGGAGGTAGTCGGCTTTCCCGAGCAACGTCCCGTTCATGTAGACGTCGACTCCGGTCGGCGTGGCGTCGGTCACCGAGGTCGCGCCCCGACTGGACAGCCACTCCGGCCGCAGCTTGGCCAGCGCGTCATAGAGATTGTTGGCGTTCGTTGTGGCGAGCTCCGTTTGCGTCAGCGTCGTTCCGCTGCCCTGACCAGAGCCGCCATGTGTTGAAGCGCCGGCACAGCCGACGGCGAGCGCAGTCGTCGACGCGGCCAGCAGCACGAGCGCGCGCAATCGGTTCATGGGATTGGTATCCGTACAGTGAAACGGTGTCCCATCGGTATCCGTGACGGCGTTGGTGGAGGAGGCGAAGGATGGTCCTGTGAGTTCGAGTTGGGATCCGTCAATTGCACGACAGCGGCTGCGAGCAAACCGAACCCGACAACGGAGCCCGCACTCACCAGAATGGTGCGAGTGCGATCGAATTCGCGTTTGCGGAGCTCGACCACTTCCGATCGTCCGAGATAGAGCACTTGCGACGTCGTTCCCACTGTCATGCCATGATACTGGCGTTCGATCGGAATGGCGATGGAGACGGAATCGGAACCCTGCGGCGCGAACTGCCCGTCGATCTCCGTCACGTACGCGCCCAAATCCTTCGAGAGGCGTGCCGCGGCAGCGTCCGTGACGCGAATCCGAACCTCGTCGTTCGGCCCTGCGGAGGACGGCGAGATAGGGACGTAGCGATAGCACGCGCCAATGGTCCATGCAGCGATGAGCGACAGCCCGATGGAATGTCGGCGAACGATCCAAGCTGCCCGGCGCCCGCAGGTGTCGCGGCGCCGGGAAGTCTCGAACCGCGCGAACCGGCGAGCCCGATTCGTCAACTCGCCGGCGCGTACTTCAGGGTACCGCATGCCGCCGGATTCACACCATTGAAGCTCGTGGTGGCCGTGGGCCGGATTCGAACACTGTACGCCGTCAGAGAATCCAGCCAACCAGCGATCGCCGTCGTGATCGTCGCCTTTCCCGACGCATCGAGCGTAATATCGGGATAGGCCTGCGTCGTCGAGAACAATATGAGGCCGGTCGCGCCGGTGTTGTTGATTGCCGCAGTGTTCACGGAACAGTCGCCTTGCTTGAAGATGCGCCACTGGAACGCCGCATTCGGCGGCCCGGTGACGGTGAACGTGACATCGGAGTGATAGCCGAGCCGCTGGTGAACGGTCAGCGCGCCGCCGATGGTCGCAGGTGCGATCGGCGTCGCGGTCGCGCTCCAGTTGGCCACGATGGGAAACGTGTTTCCGTCCGACTGTACTTCGGCCGGGTTGGTGTTGTTGCACGCCGCCGACCAGACGATGCCGAGCAGGAGGAGCGGAGATGTCCGATGCATGAGCGAAGTCTCCTGTCGTCGAGTCATTTGTTGTCTCCGCCCGCCCACCACAACTTCACGGTCATCCCGTCCAGACCGGTCGGAATGCCGGTCGCGGCGAGCTGGCTGCCGTTGCTGCTGAGCTCCGAGTTGGGCGCGCGGATGCGCTGTGGAATCGTGGGGATGACCGCCTGGGGCACCAACGGGACCACCGGGAATCCTGTACGGCGCCAATCGTTCCAGGGCTCGGGCTTGAGGAAATTGGCGATGTATTTCTCGGTGATGATCTCCTGCAGCGGATTGGACACGGAGGCGAGCGCCGGACGCGTCGCCAAATAAGCCGTGATCGCTGCCTGCGAGACGCCGAGCTTGGTCATGTTGGCGCGGATGGCGTCGCGGTACGGCTGATCAGCGGCGGCAGCGCCGGCCACGATGAGCCGCGCTTCCGCTTCCGTGAACTTCTGGTCGGCAAAGCTCACGATGTTGAGCGGGGCGTTCTCGTTCGAAAAAACAGGCCCGATCAACGACACGGTCGAATCGGCCTGAAAGACGTCGGAGCCCGCGAGGTGACCCACGTACGTGCCGGGCTTGGCCGGGAACGTCTTTCGACTCGCGCCGCTGCCCTTGATCGAGTCGTACACGATCGGCGTGTAGAGAATCGGCAGCCGCGGATCGTTGCGGCTCTTCAGCATTTGCAGAAAGAAGTCCGATGCGACGAAGACGGTTCGCAGTTCCTGGAACGTGTAGTTCGGGTTTCGCGCGCTGTCGCCACCAGTGTAAGTGAGGTCGGCGTCGTCCGCGTTGCTGGCCAGCGCGCCGGCGAGCGCCGCCAGCGTCTTGTTCGCGCGCGCCACCTTGTCCTCGCCCTTGGCGTAGGCGAGTCGCAGGTTCGCCCGCGCCTGGAGGAAGTGCGCCAGCTTCGCCCATTTCGTCACGTCACCGCCGAACAGCAGGTCGTTCGTCGTGGGCCTGCGCGCCACGGCGCTCGTGCTGCTCAACAGCGTGACCGCGGTGTCGAGGTTGGCGAAGATGCCGTTGTAGATCGTCTGCTGCGTGTCGTACTTGGGCTCGCGAATCTCGGGCTTGAACGCCTCCGTGTACGGCGCCGGTCCCCACAGGTCGGTGACGATCTGCATCGTCCAGGCGTTGAAGAGCTTCGCGATTCCACGGTAATAGACGTCCGGGTCGCCAGATGCGTCCCGCGCCATGGTGTAGCTCGCGTAGCCCGGCCGGGAGTAGAAGTAGTTCCACGACGACGCCGCATCCGTGTCCAGTAGTTCGTAGTTCTGGACCTGGGCGTACGAGCGCCGGGTGGCGTTGAACGCCCACTGCTGCGTCCACTCGGAGCCCCACAGCGCGGTCTGGCCGTAATAGGTCGAGTGCAGGAATGTCATTTCCAGCGCGGGGAGCCGGATATCGACCGTCGCCGTCTCCGGCGCGTTGGGATTGTTGTTGACGTCGAGAAAGCTCTGGCACGCGCCCAGCCCGAGGGCGAGCAGCACCGGAAGCGCTCGAGCCCTGCTGGTGTTGATTCGCATGAGAATCCTCTTGGCAAGTGATCGTGCCATATCAGAACAGCGACCGGACGCCGACGAGGAACGACCGGGTCTGCGGCTCACTGAATTGACGGAAGTACTGCTGGCCGGCGTTCGTGCCCTGCGAGAGATCCTGCTCCGGATCACCCGACGGCGAGCCGTACCAGCCGCGCAGATTGCGCCCTGTCACATACAGGGTGGCGCCCTGCAGGCTCAGTCGGCGCGCATACCGATCGGGGACGCGGTACGACAGCGTGACGTCGCGCAGCTTCACGAAGCCCGCCGGCTCGATCTGCATTTCGTGCCGGTCGAATCCGTAGATCAGAGGATAGTAATCCTGATCCTTGAACAGGCGCACGGTGTTCGGCTTGCCGGTGTTGATGTTCACGCCCTGCCACGTCGTCCAGGTGTAGCGGTCCTCGGTCAGGACGGAGCGGCCGTTGTTGACCTCGTACTGCGTCTCGAAGTTGATCAGCTTGCCGCCGTGGCGCTCGTCGAGGAGGCCCGACAAGGCAAGCGGCCCATAGCGAAACTCGGAGGTGAAGCTCCCCGTCCAATCCGGCTCGACGGTGCCGAGGTTGCGTTGATCGTCCGACCGGATCGGATAGCCGTTGTCGCCGATGAGTAGCGTACCGGCCGGCGAGTCCTTGTAGCACGGATCGGCGGCGACGCAGTTCTTCTTCCAGCCGTATCCCCAGATCACGCCGTAGGGCTGGCCCTGCATGATCCGGATCTGCGGCCAGGAATAGCCGGCCAGGTAGATCGACGTCACGCCCGGCGCGAGACTGAGCACTTTGCTCTTGTTCTTCGCCCAGTTGACCCGGGCGTCCCATGAGAACCGGCCGATCTCGATCGGCCGCCCGCCGATCGACAGCTCGGTGCCGCTGTTGCGCAGGTCGCCGGCGTTTCGCGAGATGTTCGTGAAGCCCGTGGACGGCGACGACGGCACCGAGAAGATCTGGTTGTAACTCGACTTTCTGTACGCCGAGATCTCGGTCATCGCCCGGCCGCCGAACGCACGCAACTCGAAGCCGATCTCGTCCTCGACCGTGGTCTCGGGCTTGAGTGTCGGATTGCCAAGGGTCGTGCTGGTGATGTACGCGGTGACGCCGCGGAAGGGGAACTTGATCGGCGGCCCGCCGAACTGCTGCTGGTCGTTGTCGGCCCCGGCGGCGGTCGCATTCACGTACCGCGTCGTGAGCGCGTACAGCGGCGCGTCGTTGCCCACTTTGGCCGACGAGATCCGCAACTTGCCGTAGTCGAGCCAGCGCGGTCGCCAGCGCAGCGCGTCGGTGAAGACGATGGCCAGCGACGCGGATGGATAGAAGTACGAGTTCGCGTTCGTCGGCAGCGTCGAGCTCCAGTCGTTGCGGCCGGTCAGCGTCAGGAACGCCCAATCGTTGTAGTCGGCCTCGAGCTGGCTGTACGCGCCGAGGAGCCGCCGCTGCGTCGTCAACGTCCCCGACACCGACTGCGTCACGAAATTGCCCAGGTTGTAGTAGTCCGGCAGCACGATCGTGGACCCGCTGCCGGTGATCTGCGCGTTGTCCTGCGAGTAGATGTTGCCGCCGAGCAGGCCGCTGACCATCACGCCACTGTGCAGCATCGGGCGAGGATCGACGACGAGCGTGATGTCGTCGTTGATCGTCGTACGCGTCGACTTGCGTTGCTGCGTCGAACCCGACGTGATGCCCTGAGCGGCCAGCCAGGGCCGCTGGTTCACGAACCGGCCGAACTCGGACACATAGGTGTCCAGCCCGGCGTTGTTGTTCAAACGCACGCCCGGCGCGACGGTGAGCACGAACTGCTGCGAGCCGATCCAGCGATTCGTCTCCTCGGTGTTGTACTCGTTCGCGATCTGCCATTGCAGCGACGGCTGCGGACGGGTCCCGCCCGACAGGAAGACCGGCGTGCCGTCGGGCATGTAACCCTGCCGCACGTCGAACGTGGGCGGCATGTTGATCAGCGTGTGGTCGATGCCCGAGAACGAGTCGTCGGAGTATGGGTTGTTGCTCTGCACGCGCTGCAGGCTGGTGACCGATTGAAGCCACTTGCTCAGTCGCATGTTGATGTTGGCGTTCAAGTTCAGCCGCATGAGCTTTTCCGCCGGATTCACGCCGCGCTGGCGAAGGTACGAGCCGGCCAGCGTGTACGTCCCGAGCTCGCCCATCGCGCCGGACCCGCGGAGCGAGTTGTCGAGAGTCGGCTCCGACCGGTAGAAGTCCGCGCGTGCGTCGCGGAACCGAACTGGCCCAACGGAGTCGATGACGATCTGCGGGATGCTGTCGATGTTGGGGCCCCAGCTCTGCATGCTCTGCGGATCTGTCGGGGTGGGGGATCCGGGCTCGCACCAGCCGCCCTGATTGGCATTCTTGCCGTTGCAGTAGTAGCCACGGCTGCCCGCCGCCCAGTTGGTGACGTATCCGCCGAGGATGGGACGGTCGTACCGAAGCTCGGAGTTGTAGTTGAAGCGCAGCGGCTGGCCCGCCTTGCCCGTCTTGGTCTTGATGATGACCGCGCCGTTCGCCGCGCGTGAGCCATAGAGCGCAGTGGCGGCAGCGCCTTTGAGAATCGTGATCTCGTCGACGTTCTCCATGTCGAAGTCCATCTGACGGCTGCCGGCCGAGCCGGTACCCAATGCATTGCTCGGGCTGTCGGTGTTCGTCGACACCGGCACACCGTCGATCACGAAGAGCGGCTGTCCGCTGCCGCTGAACGATGACTGGCCGCGAATGGCGAAGTACGCGCCGGCGCCGGGCCGGCCACTGCCGCTGACGACGGATACTCCGGGCGACTGGCCGGCGAGCGCCTGCATCATCGTCGGCTCGGGGATTTTCTCGACGGTCGTCGAGCTGATCGACGTCGTCGCGTAGGCCAGACTTTTTTGCTCGCGTGCGATGCCGAGCGCGGTCACGACGACCGGGGCGACGGCGTAGGGGACGTCCGCCATCTCGAAGCTCGCCGACACCGTTGCACCGGCAGTGACGGTCACCTGCTGTTCCTTCGGCGCGTATCCGAGCATCTGGGCACGCACGGTGTGACTTCCTGCCGCCACGTTTCGCAGGACGTATCGACCGTCCGCGCTCGTCGCGACGCGCACCGTCGTACCTGGCACCGACACCTGCGCGCCCTGAATTGGCGCCTTGGTGTTGGCGGCGACGACCTGTCCGATGACCGTGCCGACCGGTCCAGTTGGTTGGGCCGGCTGCTGGGCGCCTAGTGGCGCCGCACGGGTCAGCGCGACCGCGAATGCCGCCGCTCCAGTCGCAAGCACACGAAATCTCCAGCGCGTCATCGGATTCCTCCCTCGAAGGGGAACGAGGCTTGGCTTACCACCACACGTACGGCGGATCGTCCGGTCCATCGTAGAAGCTCGGCTCCATCTGCGACTCGGGCGGGAACTGCACGTTGCCGCCACTGTTGGTCGCGTCGGTCACGCCCTGATTCCAGTTGGGTGGCTGGACACCGAGCAGCCACTGCACGAAGAAATCGTTGCGCTTGCGGATCGCGTACTGGCCGCCCGCGCCATGGCCGCCATTCGGGACCACGAGCAGATCGAAGTACTTGCCGGCCTGGATGAGCGCGTTGACCACCTGATAGCCCGACGATGGATCGACGTTCGTGTCGAACTCGCCGATCACGAGCATCAAATGACCTTGCAGCTTGCCCGCGTTGACTACGTTCGACGACGCCTCGTACTGCGGGCCGAGCGGCCAGCCCATCCACTGCTCGTTCCACCAAATCTTGTCCATCCGGTTGTCATGGCAGCCGGAGTTCGCGTAGGCGACTTTATAGAACTCTGGATGGAACACCAGCCCGCCCATCGCGTTCTGGCCGCCGGCGGACGTTCCGTACAGGCCGACGCGAGTGGCGTCGTACCAGGGATACTTGGCCGCCACGGCCTTGTGCCACAGGATACGATCGGCGAAGCCGGCGTCGCCGAGATTCTGCCAGGCAACGTCGTGGAACGCCTTGGAGCGGTTGTTCGTGCCCATGCCGTCGATCTGCACGACGACGAACCCCAGCTCGGCGAGCGACTGCAGATTCTGCCCGCCGCTCCACGTTTTAGGCACGAAGCTCCCCTGCGGGCCGGCGTAGATCTGCTCGATCACGGGATACTTCTTCTTCGGATCGAACGTCAGTGGCCGGACGATGATTCCCCAGATGTCCGTCTTGCCGTCGCGACCTTTGGCCACGAACGGCTCAGGCACTCTCCACCCGGCAGCGAGTTGCGCCGACATGTCGCCCTTCTCGAGCCGCGTCATGCGCATGTCGCTCGCGCGCCGCAACTCGGCGACCGTCGGCAGGTCGACGCGCGAATATTCATCGACGAAGTAGCGGTGGTCCGGCGACCAGACGATCGCGTGGTTGCCGTTCGCCTCGGTGTACTTCACGAGGCCCGTGCCGTCGAAGTTGATTCGGTAGTAATGAATGAAGTACGGATCCTGCCCCGGGATCATGCCACTGGCGCGGAAGTAGATCTGCCGGTTCGCGGCATCCACGCTGTCCACGGCGCGCACGATCCACTCGCCCTTGGTGATCTGATTCTTCACCTTGCCGGTGGCGCCGTCGTACAGGTACAGGTGGGCCCACCCGTCGCGTTCCGACATCCAGAGGACCTCTTTCCCATCGTCGACGTCGTACCGCCAGTTGCTGCCGTGGTCGGTGGCGTTGCCATTCAGCGGACGATACGAGAAGAACGTCTTTGGCTCTTCGGAGACGAGCGCGCGCGGCGCTCCCGTTGCCCCATCGACCTCGATGACGCGGTATACCTGGTGCCCGCGCTGATTGTACTCGAACGTGAACGCGTGGCTGTCCTTGCGCCACACGGCTTGCGAGATCTGATATGCGTTGGGGAAGAGCGCGTTGTCGACAATGTGGCTCTTGCGCGTCTCGACGTCGACCAGAACCGGCTCGACGAAATCCATCGCGTCGCCCGGCTTTCGATAGAAGATCGAGGTGTCCTTGGGCTGGAGCTGGTCGGCGGGCGAGGAAAGCACGTAGTGGACGAGCCGGTTGTAGCCGGGACGCCGTCGATACGCCACGAGCTTCCTCGAGTCGGGCGACCAGCGAATCGACATCTGCTGATAGGCGTCGCCCTCGGAGCCGTCGTAGGTCAGCATCGTGTACGCCGGTTCGCCGCCGTTTCCGCCGACGCCGGCCCGCGATGCGCCGCCTCCGGCCGCTTCGCGGACGGCCACGTTGAAGTTCTGTACGAACGCCACCGACTTCCCGTCGGGCGAGATGCATCCCCGCTGCGATGCGCCGACGGCGCCGCGGCCGCCGCCTCTCCCACCGCCTCGGCCGTTGGCCGGCTCCGGAGGCGAGACGCACGCGGTGGACGGCGTGGGAGCCGCGCCAGCGACGCCGCCTGGTTGAATCCCTGCTGCGCCGCCGCGCCCGAATCCGCCTGGGTTGATCGCCGGCCCGGTGCGCGTGCACTGGTAATCGGCGAGCGTGCAACGCACGCGCGAAGTGCCAACGTCGGCTTCGATCGCCGAGCCGTCGGGCTGGAATGAGAAATCACTAAACGGCAGCGTCACGGCTGTGTAGTTGCCGCCCGTGAGGCTCGAGAGCGCCGTCGCCAGGCGCGCGTGATCGAACGGCGGGCGCCTCGTGCCTGAGGCGGCGTCGACCAGCACGAACTCGTTGCCGCCCTTCACCGATTTGCGATACCAGAAGCGGCCGGTGTCGATCCACGTCGGCATCTGAGCCACGTTGACCGTGAGCCCGGACAGGCGCTGCGTCACCGCCGCGGCGCGTCGATAGTCCTCCAGCGTCCCTTGTGCGCCGGCCGAAGGCGCGACGATGCTGACGAACACGAGCAGACCGGCGATGCGGGCAAACCGCGTGTGGTGCATGACTGCGATCCTCGTCCTCAGTGTGTTGGTTCCATGAAACCGCGCATCGATTGGATCGCGCTCGACGTGTCCGCCTTGGACACACTCGGTACGCATCGCGGATACGGTGCCGACGGGTTGCTCCGTCCGACGCTGTCGCCGCGCGCTGTCGCGCGCCGCTGGGCTTCAGCGCGACGCTGCTGCTCGCGCTGCCACCACTCCGGATTGTGCGCGCGAACGTACTGTTCCATGTCGTCGCGCGTTCGATTTGCCACGTTGGCGCGCACAGGCAGCATCTTGTCTTCGGGGATCAGGCGGCTCACCACCCGATAGAGCGCCGGATCCGTGGCCTCGAGGCCCGCCCGGTCACGGCCGCCGTTGCCGACGTACCATTCGACGCCGCCGGCCCAGTATTCGTTGAACGTGTTGCCGGCATAGCCGTCCGCGGTGCGCAGGCACGCTGCCTTGGCGTGCTTGTACGCGTCGACGATTTCCTGGAACCACTTGGGGTCGCCGTTTCCGATGCCGGCGCCCATGATGGCGTGGGAGAACTCGTGCACGCAGATGTTCGTGCCCCAGTACCGCGTACCGTAGAAGCCCAGCACGTTCTCTTCGGCACACGTCGTGAGCGTTCCTCCCATACCGCGCGCGCGCGCGTTCCAGTAGGCCTCCGCGCTCATCGAGCCAAGTCCCCCAGGCTCGTAGTACCGGGCGCGCTCCTGGGGCGTGAGTCGCGGATCGAGGTACTTGGGGACCACCCAGCGCCGCTGCTCCGGCACGTCCATCGTGTACTCGGTCTCCGCCATCACGACCACGCGTCCGCCGTGTGCGATCATGGTGTCGCGCACGTCGGACCGGTGGCCGAGCATATAGTTGACCTGGTCACGAACGATCGCGACGGCCGCGGCCGACACCTTCGCCGAGCCGAGAATGGGATAGCCGTTCGCGTCCGCGTACTTCGTGTAGAAGGTCGTGTCGAGCTTGAAGCGTTCGACGATCTCGCGGGGCGGCGCGGTCACGACGTACGCGAGATAGTCGTCGACGATCGGCTTTGGCCGGTCCTTGGGCAATGCCGGCGGAACGAAGGCCTTGAGCGTCGCCGGCTTGGTCCAATCGGGCGGCGCACAGTCGGGAATGCGGGCCCGCGGAGGATCGATCACACCGGGCGGCGGGGGAGGGGACACCGGATCCGCCGCGACGGTATCCCGTGCCGGCATCGACCAGGGGCACGCAGCCATGGCTGGCCGCTCGCGCGGCCGGCTGGCGGCAGGAGATGCCGTCTGCGTTCGCCCCGCGCCGCCGGTCTGTCCGCCAGCCGTCGCGACACATACGAGTGCGGCGTACACGCCGAGTGCGATATTCGAGTACGGCATGGAACGACGTATGAGAGTGCTCATATCGGCGCTGCCCTCGTGTGGTCAGCCGTGTGCCGTGACTGTCGCGGCTTCGACGGCGGACGTGCGCCGACTGACTGCGCCGCTGGGCGGCCGCCGCGCGAGCTGACGCCGGATCACGGCGAGGGCGTCGGCCAGCTCGGCGCCCTCGATCGGCAAGCGAGGCGGCCGCACCGTCGTAGTGCCACGGCCGACCTCCGCCTGCACGAGCTTGATCAGCTGCACGAATTTCGGAACGGTATCCATCCGCAGGAGCGGCAGGAACCAGTGGTACAATGCTGTCGCCTCGGCCCATTTGCCCGTGCTGCCCAGCTGGAACACGCGCACGGATTCCTCGGGGAGCGCGTTGACGAGCCCCGCGATCCAGCCCGACGCGCCGGCTGGAATGGCCTCGAGAATCATGTCGTCCAGTCCCGCGAACACCGCGGCGTCGTCGCCGAGCAGCTCGCGCACGGCAGTCACGCGCCGAACGTCGCCGCTCGACTCCTTGATCGCGTGCAGGTTCGGATGGCGTTCGACGAGCTCGGCGAACTGCGACGCCGTCACATCCGTGCGGTAGGCGATCGGGTTGTTGTACAACATGCACGAGAGCGACGTGGCGCCAATGACGGCGCTGTAGTGCGCGCGGGCTTCTCGCCAGTCCGAGTAGTACACGTAGGCAGGGAGTGCCATGATGCCGTCGCATCCGGCTCGTTCCGCCTCTCGCGCGAGCGCCACGCATTCCGCGGTGGCGAGCCCCGCGATTCCCGGTACGACCGGCGCGCGGCCCGCGGCGGCGCGGCAGCACGTGCGAACGATTTCCGTCTTCTCTGCGAACGCGAGCGTGGCTGATTCGCCCAGCGATCCAATTGGGACGATCCCGCGACATCCGCTGTCGATCATCCACGAGACGTGGCGCGCCAGGGCGTCGTGATCGACCGAGAGATCAGCGCGGAACGGGGTCGTGATCGCCGCAAATACGCCGTACCAATCGTGTCGTTCCATGTGGCTTGGACTCCTTGGGTGGGCCGCTCAGCCAGCCGCCGGCGTCGGATACAATATGTCGTCGTCGCCAGTCCACAAGGGGGGCATCGTGCGCGTCTTCCCAAGGGTGGACTTGTGGAGACCGGCACGAGCCATATTGTATCCGAACTGCGCCGTCCATAACCGTCGCCGCCGCTGACGACGGTGCCGCTGTTGCTCACCTCGGACCGGACCTACTCTCCTGTGAGGCTGCCTGTGAGACGCTGGCGTCGGAAACACTTCCTCGTGGCTTCGCTGTGCCCCTTTGCGATGCTCAGCGGCGCCACGCACGCCGGTCCTGGAGGACCGGCTGACCGCGTCGCGGACGTCCACCGCGCGGTGGCGCACGATCGGTCCGCGCCACTTCAGGCGCCGTCGTCGCTGCGCTCGAGCGCACCCATGCGTCATGGCGCATTCCCAATCGCGGGCCGCGCCGCCGCGCGCGGCCCGTCGTCGGGCGATGTCGAGCAGACGATTCCTGGCGACCGCGCTCCAGCCGCCATCGTTGCGAGCTTCGATGGCCTTGGCGCTGGCTTCACTGGTCCGCAAGGCACGGCGAACTTCAGAAACCCGTCCGACAATTCCCTCGCCGTGGGACCGGACCACGTCGTGCAGATCGTCAACAGCCGAATGGCAATCTTCACGAAGAAGGGCGCGCGATACGACACTACCGGGCGTGTGCTCTACGGCCCCGTGGAAACGCGCAACGTCTTTCGCGGCTTCGGCGGCCCGTGCGAACAGCGGAACAACGGCGACGCCGTCGTTCGATTCGATCAGCTGGCGAACCGATGGCTGATCGTCATGCCGATCTTCTCGCGCATCACCGATCAGGAAGATGCGCGCGGTGCACCGCGCGATGGTGAACCGGCGCGACGGAGCGTCGCCGGCGTGGCGAGGCAGCCCGGCGCAGCCGCGCACCTCTATCAGCCGCCCCCGCCCCCGCCGCCGCCCGATTCCCAACCGCCAGTGCGGGACACGACCCGGCGGCGCCCACCGCAGCCGGCGACCGGCGTGTACGCGATGTGCTATGCGTTGAGCACCGGCGCCGATCCCCTCGGCTCATACTACCGCTACGAATTCGTGCGGCCGCTGTTTCCGGACTACCCGCGGCCTGCCGTGTGGCCGGATGGCTACTACGTTCCGACGAGCACTGGAGACGAAGTCATTCAGAAGCACGCCTGCGTCGTCGATCGTGCCAAAATGCTGGTCGGCGGTGATGCCACGGAGCAATGCGTCGTCATCGACGGCGTGAACTTCCTCAACAACGCCGACGTCGACGGTACGGCGGCGCCTCCGCGCGGCGCGCCGAACATCATGATGGCCGCCGGCGGCACGCAGTTGCACAAGATGATGGAGGACAGCGTCATTCTCGCGTGGAGCTTCCACGTCGACTGGCGTGACCCGGCCAGGACGCGCGTCGACGGTCCCCGCCGCATTCCCGTGGCGCCCTACCATTATCTGTGCGATGGCCAGCTCACGAACTGCGTGCCGCAGCCCGGCGCCGAACGGCGCCTCGATGCCCAGGGCGACAAGCTCATGGCGCGTCTCGTGTACCGGCGCGTGGGAGGGCACGAGTCCGTCGTCACCGTGCACTCCGTGAATACCACCGCGGGCGGCGGCGGCGTGCGCTGGTACGAGTTCCGTCTCGACCGCAGCCGCGAGCCCGTGCTCTACCAGCAAGGCACCTATGCACCGGACAGTGCGTACCGCTGGATGGCCAGCGCCGCGATCGACAAGAACGGCAGCATCGGGATCGGTTACTCCTACGGCAGTGCAGGCGACTTCGCGGGCCAGCGCTTCGCCGGCCGCCTTGCGGGCGATCCGCTCGGGCGTCTCACGCTGCGTGAGGCGATTCTCGCGGCCGGCGAAGCGGCACAGACGAACACGCTGCGCTGGGAGGACTACACGCAGACCGCGATCGACCCGAGCGACGATTGCACGATCTGGTACGTCGGTGATTATTTGCGTCGTGGCGCCAACAGCTACTCGACTCGAATTGGCGGATTTCGCCTCCCAGGCTGCTCAGGGGCTCGATGACGCGTTTCACACTTTTCGCGTGGATCTGACCATGTCTCCTCGCAAGGTTCCATCGGCGGAAGCGTCGGAATCGCCGTCACCGCCGCTCAGCGAGATCGTCCTCCTTCCGATTCGGCGGCAAACCGTCACCGGCATGACCCTCGATGCGATCCGCGAGCGGATCCTGCGCGGCTACTATCCCGAGGGCGAGCCGCTCCGTCAGGACGCGATCGGCGCCGAGCTCGGCGTGAGTCGAATTCCCGTCCGCGAAGCGCTTCGGCAGCTCGAGGCGGAGGGGCTGGTCACGTTCAATCCGCATCGCGGCGCGGTCGTCTCCACGCTTTCGCTCAAACAGATCCAGGAGCTGTTCGAGCTGCGCGCCGACATCGAGGGCGACCTCATTCGGCGCGCCATCCCGCACATGACCGCCGAGGATCACGCGCGCGCGTCGGAGATCCTCGACGCGTACGAGGTGGCGCTGCACAAGGGCCAGGTCCCGGTGTGGGGCGCGCTCAACTGGCAATTCCACTCGACGCTCTACGCCCGTGCCGACCGCGAGCTGACGATGAGCATCGTCAACAAGCTGCACCAGCACAGCGACCGCTATCTCCGAATGCAGCTCGCGCTCACGCACGGCGAGACGCGGGCGCGCGAGGAGCATCGCGCGATCGCGGTCGCGGCCCGCAAGGGCGACACGGCGAAAGCGGCGCGACTGCTGCGCGACCACATCATCGGCGCCGGCCGAGCGCTCGTGACGTTTCTCGAGCGCGAGCGGGCGCAGCGAGTGCGCGCCGCTGAGCCGGAAGTGCCGCGCAACGCAAAGTCGGCGCGGTGAGCGCGGATCATCGCCGTAGCGTTCGCAAACCGAATGACGGAGTGAGCGCGCTCCGCGGTGCGGTCACCTCGCGATCTTTCCACCGTCCGGTTTTGGAGCCGGGGTGAGGCCCGTCACCTTGAGGATTCCCTCTTCATCGAGCGTCTCGTGCTCGAGAAGCGCCTGAGCGAGCGCGTCGAGCGCGGGTCGGTGCTCGGTGAGCAGCCGCCTCGCCTCGACATGACTCTCCTCGATGATCCGCCGGACCTCGTTGTCGATGTCGCGCGAGGTCTCCTCGCTCACGGGCCGCCTGCCATCGGATGCGATCGGCGACTGCAGGTACGGGTTCTCCCGAGGCGCGAGCTGCACCATGCCGAGTCGATCGCTCATCCCCCAGCGCGTGACCATGTTTCGCGCGATCTCGCTCGCCTGTTCGATGTCGTTTTCCGCGCCCGTGGTCCGGGTGCCGTACACGATCTCCTCGGCGGCGCGACCGCCGAGCATCCCGACGATGCGCGCGCGCAGATACGACTCCGGGAAGTTGTACCGGTCGCTGTCCGGTCGCTGGTAGGTGACGCCGAGCGCCTGCCCGCGCGGAACGATCGACACGCGGTGGACGGGGTCGGCGCCCGGCACCACGACGCCGAGGATCGCGTGGCCGCCTTCGTGATAGGCGATGCGTTCGCGGTCGTGCGGGCTGAGGAGGAGCGGACGCTCGGGCCCGAGCAGGATCTTCTCGAGCGCGTCCATGAAGTCGGTCTCGCGCACCTGATTCTCGTCGCGGCGAGCGGCGAGCAGCGCCGCTTCGTTGACGAGGTTTCGCAAATCGGCGCCGGCGAGTCCCGGCGTGGCCGCGGCAAGCGCGGCGAGGTCGACGTCTGGCGCGAGCGGCACAGTGCGCGTGTGGACTTCGAGGATCGCCTTGCGGCCATTGCGATCGGGAAGGTTCACCACGACGCGGCGGTCGAACCGTCCGGGTCTGAGCAGCGCCCGATCGAGCACGTCCGGCTGGTTCGTCGCGCCGAGCACGATGATCCCCTCGCGACTCGAGAAGCCGTCCATCTCGGTGAGAATCTGATTTAGAGTCTGCTCCTGCTCGCTCGATCCGCCGATCGCCACGAGCCCGCGCGCCCGGCCGATCGCATCCAGCTCATCGATGAAGATGATGGCGGGCGCGTTCTCGCGCGCCTGCTTGAACAGATCACGCACCCGGGCCGCGCCCACGCCGACGATCATCTCGACGAACTCGGAGCCGCTCATCGAGAAGAACGGGACGCCCGCTTCGCCGGCGACTGCCTTGGCCAGCAGGGTCTTTCCCGTCCCTGGAGCTCCAACGAGCAGTACGCCCTTGGGCGCCGTGCCGCCGAGCCGCGTGTACTTCTTCGGATCCTTGAGGAAGTCGACGATCTCGACGAGTTCGTTCTCCGCCTCGTCGATTCCCGCTACATCCTCGAACGTGACGCGGGTGTCCTTCGTCGTATCGAAGCGGCGGGCCGTGCTCCGGCCGATGCCCATCAGGCCGCCGCCAAATCCGCCTGATTTGGTCGCGCGACGGAAGAGCCAAATGTAGAGCGCGAAGATCAGGATCGCGGGGCCAAATCCGAACAGCAGGTTCACCCACGTGCTGCCTTGTTGAATCGGCTCGGCGCTGATCTCCACGCCATTCTGGATGAGCAGCGACTCCAGTCCCGGATCCACAAACGATGGCAGCGTCGTCGAAAATCCCTTGACCGGCCGCGGCTTCACACCGCTCGCGCTATCCGGCGCGGCTGGGTACGTGATCGGCGTGCGGAACTGGCCGGTGATGCTTTCGCCGCGGCTGTAGATCTTGGCGACGTTCCGCTTGTTGACTTCCTGCTTGAACAGTGTGTACGGTACCTTGGCGGACTCGCCCTGCGGAGGAAAGAGCACCCGCATCAGCAGGAAGTTGGCGAGCAGGATCAGCAGGAACGTCAGCCACGTCCGTCGCGGCAGCTTGGGTGGAGCGGGTGTGGGCGAGCGCGGCGTTCCGCTCGGCTGGCCCGGCGGATTGGCGCCGCGGCGCTGCACGTCTGTTGGCTGGGTCACCTGCGTAGGATGCGGAGATCACGATCCCGGCGCAATCCGTCGACACGCCGGGACGCGTTACGAATTCCACTACCGGCCCCGGCTACCCGGCGAGCGCTTAGGGCGCCGCCAGTCTCTCAGCGAGCTTCGCCACTCGATCCCACGGGCTGAGTGGCGTATGCTCGGCGGCCACCATCGCGGGCGAGACACGCATCCGCGCGACCGCGGAGACCACCTCATCCACGTACTGCGTCGGCGCGCTGAGATTCTGCACGTAGTCGCTCGCCCACAGGAACCGGCTCGGACGTACGAACGCGGCGAGCGCCACCTCGCTGGCGACGCCATCGATCGGAAATACGACAATGTCTCCGCCGGCGAGGAGCAACGAGTCGTCGACGGCGCGGAAGCTGAACGGCGCCCGTTGGCGGCGGCGCTCGAGCAGATCGGGCGCCAACGTCCATCGCCGATTCACGACGCGCGCGAGGAATTCACGGGCTGCCGGGTGTGCGACGACAATCGCGCCACGCGCGACCCAGGCGCGCACGCCGGCCACGTGCGGCCACGCGAGATCCGTCACGACGAGAACTGTCGGATGCCGGCCGGGGAAGAGCTTCGCGATCCATGCCGAGTCTTCCTGCACACGAGCCTCGCCTTGCGTGGCGTCAAACACGAATACCGTGTCGCGCGCGAGGGCAATCGTCTCGGCGAATCCACGATTGCGAAGGAGGTAGATCGCATCGCTGACTCGCACGGTGTCGGGTTGGGTCGGGGCGAGGAACGGCGGCGGCGCCATTGCCATGGCAGTGGCGCGCGCGGGCACGGCCAGGCTCGGGGCGCTGTCCCGCGAAACGAAGCGGCGTCCGCCGAACGTGCGCGTCACCATCGTCGTGCCATCTTCCAGCCGGAACGAACTCAAGGGAAGATGCGCGTCGTCGACCCGCTCCCAGGTGGAGTAGACGACTTCAACGTGCACCTGTCCCCATAGGTAGTGTGGCTCGATGCGGTCGAGCTTGATCGGGTAGCCCGTCTTGGGATCGACAAAGAGCCGCTCTTGGCCGCGGGCGCCGCGCCTGGTCAGGACGACGCGAGGATAGTCGCGGTACACGCAGCGTGCTTCAACGCGAACGTCAGTCGCGGCGAGCCAATCCTCGAGCATCGCCCACACGTTCAGCGGCCGCGTCTCGTAGAGCGTGCCGTGCATCGATTCACTTGGCATGAGCGCGGTGTCGCGCACGGCGTACGACGCTGTGGCGGTGCCGATGGTACTGGCGCCGAACTCGTATCCCGCGATGGTCGAGTGCGACTCGATCCGGTCGGCGCCGGTCGACACGTCAAACCACTCGTCGAAGGTCTTCACCTCGGCGAGCGACGGCGGATACGTGCGGTCCGACTCGAACGTATGCTGGGTGAGATCGAACGCGTGGAGCTGGAGAACAGAGGAGCGGTGGCGATCGAGTCCGGTGCTCTGGACGGCGCGTCGCAGCAGCGTTGCGGCGTCGAGACGCGATGCTGGTTGGCACGAGTCGGAACTCGCGGCAAAAGCGGCGGAGAGCAAGATGAGCGAGATCATGGTACGCAATCCTGCGCGATTCGACAAAGTTGCCAAGTCGTCAAGTCGCGAGCGGCGGCATTCGTGTCGTGAGCGGTCGTTGCCTGGAACTCCGCGGCCGCGCGACGGTTCGAGTACTGGAATCGGCTCTTGCATGGATTCGTCGAGTCGCCCAATGTCGTTCTCGCAATGAGCGCGCATCCCACCAAACAAGACGCCGGCGAAGTCGGACGCCTCCGCGTGTGGCATGTGGCCGGGGTCTGGATGATCCCGGCACTTCTTTCGACCGCGGAAACGGTGATGTTCGCCGGACAGGCCGGCCATCCGATCGCCGTCTGGCGTGCATTCGTGGGAGAGGCGCCGCAGTGGTTCGGTTGGGCCGCATTGACACCGGTCATCGTCGCTCTTGGCGAGCGCTATCCGCTGCGCCGACCCTTTGCTGCCAGCGCCTTGCTGATCCACGCTGTGGCGAGCCTTGGCGCGAGCTTCCTGCTGGCGGTCTGCGACGCGCTCGTGAATGCATGGGTCCGACCGTCGCCTGCCTCGCTGTTCGTCACGACACGCAATTGGTTTCTCGGCGACCTGCCGGCGACGACGCTGGTGTATTTCGCGATTCTGATCGCGAGCTATGCATGGCGAAACGTGATACGCCTCCGCGAGCGTGATCGCGAGGCCGCGGCGCTCGAGGCGCGGCTTCGCGAAGCGCAACTCGCCGCGCTCCGCATGCAGCTCCAGCCACACTTTCTGTTCAACAGTCTGAACGCCGTGATGGCCCTCGTGCGAGACCATGAGACGGACCGCGCGGTGCGCGCGCTCTCGCTGCTGAGCGACGTGCTCCGGGCTACGGTGAACGCGGGCGACGCGCACGAGACCACGCTCGTCGCGGAGATCGACTTCGTCACGCGCTATCTCGGGATCGAGCAGGTTCGGTTCGGCGAACGGCTGCGCGTCGTCGTCGACGTTCCCGAGCAGTTCGTGACCGCGCGCGTGCCGGTGTTCATCCTGCAGCCTTTCGTCGAGAACGCGCTCAAGCACGGCGTTTTGCGCGATCGCAGTGGAAACGAGATTCGAATCTCGGCCCACGGCCACGCGTCGGCGCTCGTGCTCCTCGTGCAGGACGATGGCCGCGGACTCGCGCCGGCCGGCGCGAATCCGTCGGGCGTCGGTATCTCGAACGCGCGGCGGCGTCTCGAGCGCATGTACGGAACCGCGGCCGAGCTGATCGTGGCCAACCGGAACGATGCGCCCGGCGTGGAGGCGAGGATCACGCTGCCATTGGTTCACAGTGCGCCGAACGCGGCCGCACTCGTGACCGCTCCCGCGGAGATCGGAGCGTGATCCGGGTACTCATCGCCGACGACGAAGCGTTGTCGCGCCGCGCGCTGCAACAAATGCTCGCGCGGCACCAGGATGTCGAGATCGTCGCCGAGTGCTGTGACGGCGCGGAGGCGCAGGACGCGATCGCGAGCCTCGAACCGGACGTGGCGTTCCTCGATATCCGCATGCCGTTGGCGACCGGTCTCGACTTGGCGCGCGGGCGCGCGGACCGTAACCGCACGCTCGTCGTGTTCGTCACGGCGTTCGACGATTTCGCGTTGCCGGCCTTCGACGTGGACGCCGCGGACTATCTGACCAAGCCGCTCACCGAGGCGCGTTTCGATGAGGCGCTCGCCCGCGTGCGCGCGCGCGTCGCGCTGTGGCGCGGCCCCGGAGGCGTCGACGGTGCGGCTGGAGAGGGAATCGAGCCGCGCGAGTCCTACGTGCCGCATGTCGTGGCGCGGGTCGGGATGACCGACGTCGTCATTCCTCTGGACGCAATCGATTACATCGAGGCCGACGACGTCTATGCGGCAGTCGTATGTCGCGGCAAGCGGCAGCTCGTACGAACGCCGCTCGATGCGCTCGAGCGAATGCTCGATCCCCGCCACTTCGCCCGCGTGCATCGCTCGTACATCGTGCGGATCGACCGCGTCGTCGCCGTGCAACGAGGCGCGCGCGGCGCGCGGTGCGGGGTCGAGCTGGTGTTGGGCTCGGGAGCAACGTTGCCCGTGAGCCGGCGCCGGCGCGCCCGCGTCGCGCGGCTGTTCACCGCGTCTTGACCTGGTCCGGCGCGGCCAAAGGAGCATGTCGCACGCGGTTTCAGGCTTTCCCGTATCGGCAGCGGACGTCCGGCACCAAATACTATTTGTTGGTGGCTGCGCTCGCTGAACGGGAGGTCGCATGCCGCTGCATGACAAGCGCTCGGATAAGGAGGGCGCACGGAGCCGCCTGCGCGATCTGACGTCGCGGCTGCTCCTCGGGTGGCATCACCATCCGACGCCCGGACGGTCGCGGCGGCGCAAAACGCTGGACCGTGCGCTCCTGCTCGTAGACGTGCAGAACGACTTTGTCGACGGCGCGCTTCCGGTGCACGGCGCGGCACGGATTCTCCCGATCCTCAACCGGTACATCGAGCTGTTCGAGGAGAGCGGTCTTCCAGTCTACCTCTCGCGCGACTGGCATCCGCCGGAAACGTCGCATTTCGCGCCGTGGGGCGGATCGCTGCCGCCTCACTGCGTCCGCGGCACCGCGGGCGCTGCGTTCGCGACCCACCTGCGTCTCCCCGCCGGTGTCGTCATCGTCTCGAAGGGCACCAACTCAGGCGAGCAGGGCCATTCCGCATTCGAAGGGCATCATCCGGGGCCCGTGTCACTCCGCCGATGTTTGGAGACACGTGGCGTTCGTACGCTCTACGTTGGCGGTCTCGGTCCGGGGATCCGCGCCACCGTGTTCGATGGCGCCGAGCTCGGCATGGACGTCGTTCTGCTGGCCGACGCGGTGCGCGGCATCGACGGTACGTCGGCGCGCCTGCGAAAGGCGATCGACGAAATGTGCCGGGCCGGCGCCAGAGTCGAGCGGTTCGAGGACGTTGCTCGCGAACTAGACTCCGGCCGGCAACGCGCTAGCGTCGCCAACTCACTTCCATGAGCTCGTTGTCGGACAGCGCCCGCCAGTTCGGGGGAAAGTCGCGAACGCGGCGCAACACGCCGTCTGACTCGAATACCAGGGAAGGACCGGCGCGCCGATCGTACTGCCCGCCGTCGAGCTCGTAGACGCGCCATTGGCCATCGCCCGTCTCGACGACGCGGCAGTCTGCCAGTCCGCGAGTGCGCGCCGACTCGGGTGGAGGGCTGGCTCCCCGAACGATGTGGCCGAGCGGTTGACCGATAGGGTCGATCGGCCCCTGGCTATATGGCGGCATCATCGCCTCGCTGTGTGCGCTCGCAAACCGCGTTGGTCCTGAGGAACATCGTCGCTCCCGTCGAGCCCTGTCCGAGCAAAGCCCCGCCCACAGCTGGCGCCCGAACGCGGCGCCACTCTGAAACTATGCGAATGGTCAGCGATAGGGCACTGCCACCAAGGTGCCGGGGAGGCCGCCCGAGTTGGCTGTCGGACAATCGAGCCGCGCTTTCAGGGATTGTCGGATAGGCGCCACGCCGGGGTTGCGCACATTCGGACGTCGGGCCGAGCGAAAGGAACGACCCGACGCGCTCTCGGCGTGGTTTGCCACGCATCCGACCGAGGAGGCGCGGATCACGCGCACCAATCAGAGGATTGCCACTCTGGATGTCGCCATGCTCGCGACTCTCACGGTCGATACGCCGGCGTTTCAGGGCGAAGCGTGGCGCAGCCGTATTCAACACGCCGAGCGACACTGATGTCGCGCATCGAACACGGCGAGGAACGCACCGACTGGGGACCTACCCGCCCGCCGGCGTGCCCCCGTGCCTCGCCACGTGACCGATGATCGGGTCTAAGGCTGGATTGGGCTTGGGGGCGGACCTTCGCCTCGACGGAAGCGCGACGATCTACCGCTTGTACGACGTGGGATATACGATCGCGCTCGACCACGCCGCGGATCTGCTCGGCGAGGTGACGCGCGGGCGCGTCCGACCATCGCGGCTCGATGCGCGAGCGATTCAGATCCGCAACCCGCCGCTCTTTGCGGCGCTGCAATCTTTCGATCTCTCGATCGGCGGCCGGTCCCATCGAGCGGACGTCTCGGCGCACATTTTCGATTTTGGCGTGTGCTCGCTGCACGTGCGCGTCGGCGCGCCACCGGCGCTGACCTGGCCGGAGTTTGCGGATTTTGGGACCGCGCTCGATGCGTCCTCGGCCCTTGCCGCCGTGTTCGAGCGGGAGCTTCGGTCGCTCACCGAGCGGATCGCGCTCGCGGTGGAGCGACCGCGTGTGGCGCCATTATCGGAGGAGTACAAGATCTTCCGTATCGACCGGCTCCATCGATCGAATGGAGAAGCCAGCGCAGCGCAGTCTCTGCCGATCGCCGACCTGCTCACCGATGAGCAACTCGTCGGGCTGCTCGTCGGCGAACGCACGCGGCTCTCGACCACTGCGCGGCGCGAGCTCGTGCCGTTCCGGTTTTCCTACTATGAAGACGATCTCACGGTACTGACGTGGGAGAGCGCGCTGGTCGTCGAGCCCCAGCCAGACAACCGGGACGTCGAGTACGTGCTCGAATTCGCCAACGCGCAGCTGCTCGAGCTTCGCATGTACGACTACCTGCTCGATGCCGAGCTTCCCGCGATCTATGATCGAGCTGCGGCGGTCAGGGTGCGTCGACGGCCAACGCTGTCGGGACGGTTCAGAACCGTGCTGTCGGACCTGCAGGCGCGCGTCGCGGATGTCACGGAGACGATCGAACGTGTGGAGAACGCGCTCAAGGTGACCAATGACGTGTACTTGGCCAGGATTTACGCGGCCGCGCTCGATCTGTTTCGTGAGCAGGCGTGGCGGCGTGGCATCGAGCGCAAGCTGGGCATTCTCCGTGAGACTTATGCGATGCTCAACACCGAGGCGCAGGTTGCACGCGCGGAATTGCTCGAGATCGCGATCATCGCGCTGATCGTCATCGAGCTGGTGCTCGGCATCTTGAGGTGAGGCCGATCGCGTGGGGAGGCGCCTATTTCGGCCACATTGTTCGCGCGACCGCGATCAGGTCCATTCGAGCGCGACGACGTCGTCGCGCGTCACGACGCGATGGGAGAATCGGCCGCACTCGCGGGCCATGGTGTTCCGCAGCCAGGCTCGGTCCTCCAGCGATGGCCGCTGCAGCTGAAAGTTGTGAATGAGCAGTGGCACCATCTCCAGGCTCTGCAGCTCGCCGCTCGTGCCCTCGAGCGTCGCGAAGTACATGAATGTCAGATCATCCCGAAAATCGTCGGGACCGTGAATGCCCTCGTAGTCGTTCAGGAAGTCGCCGCATCCATAGACGATCGGGCGTCTGTGGTACACCTCGATGCCCTTGGCGTGGTGCGACGAGTGGCCGTGCACGACGTCCACCGCAGCGCGCTCGATCAGCCCGTGCGCGAACTGTCGGTGACCGATGGGCACCTCGTAGCCCCAATTGCCGCCCCAATGAATCGACACGACCGCGATGTCGCCGGGGCGCTTCACCGCGTTCATGATTCGACCGATGTGGTCGACGCTCGTCGGTGAATAGTCGTCGAGGCGAAACACACCGAGCTCCGTCGCCGTCGCTCTCCAGCTGCGCGGTACGCCGCAGTCGGGGCCGCTCACGCCGAGGACGAGCACTCGACCGTCTCCCGCGACTCCAATCGACGCCGGTGTCTGTGCATCACTGATTGTCTGCCCGGCGCCCGCCACCCGGATACCGGCCCGGCACAGGGTTGCGAGCGTCTCGAGCAAGCCGGCGCGTCCCCAGTCGAGCACGTGATTGTTCGCGAGGACGGCACAGTCGATCCGGGCCGACGTCAGCACCGCGATGTTCGCCGGGTGCATCCGGTAGTTGATCCCCTTGGGCTCCGCGTCTTCGCTCGTCGTGACGCTCGTCTCGAGGTTCACGATTCGCGCGGCCGGGCATCGTCGCTCGAGCTCTTCGAGGGCGACGCCCCAGGGGTACGCGGGCGCGACTCTCCTCGGAATCGGTCCGCCCGTGCGCTCGGCCATCGCGACGTACTCGCGCGCATCCTTTGCCACGGGCTCGTAGAGTTGCGGCGCGCAAGGTTCGGCCAGGATCTGGTCGACGCCGCGGCCAGTCATGACGTCGCCGCAGAGGAAGAGCGTGACTGCCGCCATCGGCAGTTCAGCGTTCGCCGGGTGCGACGGACTGTGCCTGCGCTCCGTGCGACGCCACGTACGCGACGCACCCGTCGAGGGTCGCGACTTGCGTGTACGCGGTGTCGGGAATGTCGACGCCGAGCGCCGCGTGGATCGCCATGAGAAAGTTCAGAAAGTCGATCGAGTCCAGGTCGACCTGATCGCGCAGTGGGACGTCCGATCGAATCGTCGTCGGGTCAATTTCCGGCGCGACGCTTCGCAGGGCGCCGAGAATGGCGGCTCTGATCTCGTCGCTGGTCACAGCGCCTCCGGCGTCTGAAGGAGCCGGGCGATCTGGCGCAGGAACCTGCTGCCGTAGTGGCCATCGGTCGCGCGGTGGTCCGCGGCGAGCGTGACCGTAACGACGGGCCGCACGGAAAGTGCTCCACGCTCGGCCCACGGCCGCTCGGCGATGCTCCCGAATCCAACGAGCGCCACCTGCGGCGGATAAATGATGCCGAAGAGACTGGTCACGCCTTCGTCGCCAAGGTTCGAAACCGTAATCGTGGCGTCGGTCATCTCGGAAGTGCGCAGACCGCCCGTGCGCGCGCGGCGCACCAGGTCGCTCAGCGCGCCCATCAGCGTGTCGACTGGCAGCGTATCGGTGTTGTGAATCGCCGGCGTGATCAGCCCACCCCCGCGCATGGACACGGCGATGCCGACGTTGATGGCCTCGCGCAGCTGCAGGGCGCCATCGGCCCAGGCGGCATTGAGATCCGGGTGCGACCGTAGCGCGACGGCGACGCTCTTCACGAGCAGCGCGGCGGGCAGGACGCGCTCGGCGATCGGGCGCTTGCCATTCGCCTCGGCGAGCCAGGCGAGCGCTTTCGAAAGGTCGACGTCGGTGCTCAGGTAGTAGTGCGGGATCTCCCGCTTGGACCGCGACACCGCCGCGGCGACGGCCTGCCGCATCGCGCGCGCCGCGTCGGTGGCCGCTGGGGCAGGGGCAGGTATGGCGGGTACCGGCGGCACCACA
>DATISA010000336.1:0-12052 GCA_035469245.1 Gemmatimonadaceae bacterium | reverse complement strand
CTCCTGCTCCGCGGGCGCCGGCATCGACGCCTGATGCTCGAGGGCGACGATCGCGCGAGCTTCACGCCCCAGCTCGCGCGCACGTTCGCCGCTCACCGGACGCCGGGCGAACTTGATCAGGTCTGCGTCGGTGAGAAGCCTCGTCAGCCGGTCCTGCGGAACGTGCGCCAGATCGCGCACGGTCCGCTGCAACTCGCTCCTCGTGAGCGAGAGCATCGCTTCCGCGTATCGCGCCGCGAGATAGTCGCGCAGGACTTCGATCATGAGCGTGACGTAGCGACCACGCTCGCCGGCGTCGAGCAGTCCGAGCGCCTCGATGCGCTGGAACTCCTTTTCGGCGCGCCCGAACGGGTCGACGACCACTGCCGCTGGCGGCGTCTTTCGCCGGTGTAGCCACCACCAGAGCAAAAGCCCGATCGCAATCACCGCCGCGGCAATCAGCGCCCACAGCCACCACGGAATGGCGCTCAGCTCGATCAGCGGCCGTGGCGGTTTGGGAATTCGTTTGGTGCTGTCGGCTGGAAGCACGCTCTTGACGAACACCGACTCGCCGACGATCGAGACTCTCCGCACGACGCCATCGTACCGCACGAGCACGTCCTCGACACGAATCGGCTGCTTCCCGATGTCCCAGGCCGCGACGCGGTAGTCGCCGTATTGCTCGGTGACGGTGGTGTCGGCGCTCGTCCGCACCTGCACCGGGTCGAGCGACTGCACGGCGGCGGTCGTATCCAACGCACGCGGGAACTCGATGGCGGCGCCAGCGGGCGCGCGAACGCCGATCGTGACGCGGAACGGGTCGCCGACACGGACGCTATCCGGCGCGATCGTCACGCCGGCTCTGACCTGAAACGTCGGCTGCGCGCGAGACTGTGCGCCGGCTGCGCCGCCTACGAGCGACAGGGCCGCGCCCACGATCCAGGCGACTCGCGCCTTTCGAACGCGCATCACGTGCGAATCCTCGTCTCGCGCGCTCGGAAGAACCGCAGCAGCGGTTCCATGATGCCCTTGTCCGTCTTGACCGGGATCTCGTCGATGGCCAGGCGGCGCAGGAGATGGCGCCGGCGGTCGGCCTCGAACGACACCTCCCGGTCGAAGCGCTCGCGCACGGCGGGGTTGCTCGTGTCGACGTCCAGGGCCTGCCCGCTCTCCGGATCGACCAGCCGCACGAGCCCGATGTCGGGCAGGAACCGCTCGCTCGGGTCCTCCACCGTGACGGCAACGACGTCGTGTCGCTGCGCGAGCAGCTTGAGCGGACGCTCGATGTCTTCACCCAGGAAGTCTGATACGAGAAAGATGATGGCCTTGTGGGCGAGCATCTTGTTGAGGTACTCGGTCGCGCCGCCGATATCCGTGCCGCGGCCCGCCGGCTCGAATGCCAGGATGTCGCGGATCAGACGGAGCGCGTGCCGGCGCCCCTTTCGCGGCGGCACCACGTGCTCGACGTGATCGGTGAACATGAGCCCACCGACGCGGTCGTTGTTCCGGATCGCCGACATCGCCAGCACGGCCGCGAGCTCCGACGCCACCTCGCTCTTGAAGCGGCGCCGGGTTCCGAACCGCTCGGAGCCGGACACATCGACGGCAAGCATCACCGTGAGCTCGCGCTCCTCGATGTAGCGCTTGACATAGGGCCGCTGCATCCGCGCCGTGACGTTCCAGTCGATGCTCCGCACCTCGTCGCCGGGCTGATACTCGCGCACTTCGGCGAACTCCATCCCCTGCCCCTTGAACACGGATCGGTACTCGCCGGTGAAAAGCGAGTTCACCAGCCCGCGCGTGCGAAGCTCGAGCAACTTGACTTGGCGCAACACCTCGGGCGGGACAGCGGCGGTCGGATGCGACGCCACCGCGGTGGGCCGTGGCTGCTCGTCTCGCCGGTCGACTCCGGCGGCGCGCCGCTTCCGTCGGAACAGCCCGATCACGGACTTTCGATCTTGGTCAGCACGCGCTCCACGATCTGGTCGCTCGTCACGTCCTCGGCTTCCGCCTCGTAGGTCGTGAGCACGCGGTGACGGAGAACATCGGGCGCGATTGCCTTGACGTCGTCGGGCGTGACGAATGCGCGCCCTCGCAGGAACGCGTGCGCGCGCGACGCTTGCGCCAGCGCGATCGTCGCGCGCGGGCTGGCCCCGAACTCGATCAATGGAACCAGGTCGAGCAGCCCGGCGGGGCCCGGCTCTCGCGTGGCGTGCACGATGTCGACGATGTAATCCATGATGCGATCGTCCATGTACAGCTCGGAGATCCGGTGCCGCGCCTCGAGGATCTGCGTCGGCTGCGCCACGGCATCGACGTCGATCGGATCGCCGCCGGCCATCCGGCGCATGATCTCCTTCTCCTCGTCGCGCGATGGATATCCGACACGCAGCTTCAGCATGAACCGGTCGACCTGCGCTTCGGGCAGCGGGTACGTGCCCTCCTGCTCGATCGGATTCTGCGTTGCGAGCACGAGGAACGGCTCCTCGAGCTTGAACGTCGTCCCACCGATCGTCACCTGCTTTTCCTGCATCGCCTCGAGCAGCGCCGCCTGCACCTTGGCGGGCGCGCGGTTGATCTCGTCGGCCAGGATGATGTTCGCGAAGATCGGCCCGCGTTTGACGGAGAACTGCCCGGTCGACTGATCGTACACCTGCGTACCGAGCACGTCGGCCGGCAGCAGATCAGGCGTGAACTGAATCCGGTGAAACGTGGTGTCGATCGTCTCGGCGAGCGTGCGGACCGTCAGCGTCTTTGCAAGTCCCGGCACGCCCTCGAGCAGCACGTGGCCGCCGGTGAGAAGACTGATGAGCAGTCGATCGACCATGTAGTCCTGGCCGACGACGCGCCGTGCGACCTGTCGAGCGACCTCTTGGACGAGGCGTGAATCCGCCGCGGTGGAAACCTGTGTGGCCACGAGTTGTCAGTGTCTGGGGTCGTAATGGAACAGCGTTGCGTGCTGCAATGTGAGGACCGCTGAGCCAGCCTGCCTTCGCCTCCTACACCCGCGCACCGGGCGAGTGCCGGCCGCGGTCACTCTTCAAAGACGCCGAGAGCCTGCAATGCGGCACGTTCCCGCGGCGTGAGGGAACGGGTCTGCCCCGTGGAAAGAGCCCCGAGCTCCACCGGCCCAAACCGGGTACGCACGAGCCGCTCCACGCCAAGACCGAGCGCCGAGCACAGGCGTCTGACCTCGCGCTTTCGTCCTTCGGTGATGGTGACCTCGAACTCCCAGCGGTCGCGCCCGAGCCTGCGCGCTTCGACTCGTTTCGGATGGACCGGCCCGTCGTCGAGCGTCACGCCCTGCCGCGCGATTCGCGCCGCCTGGTCGCCTTTTCCCGTCACCGTCGCGACGTACGTGCGCTCCACTTCGCTTCGCGGATGCGAGAGTCGGTTCGCGGCCGCTCCATCCGTTGTGAGCAGGAGCACACCTTCGGTGAGATAGTCGAGCCGCCCGACGTACGTGAGTCCCGGCGTGTCCGGCACGAAGTCGAACACCGTGGGGCGGCCGTCCGGGTCGGAGCGTGTCGTCATGACGCCCGAGGGTTTGTTGAGCACGACCCACTGCGCGGTTCGTGGTACACCGAGCGTCTCGCCGTCGACGACGATCTCGTCGTGGGTGGGATCCACGACCTGGCCGGTGTGCGCCACTTCGCCGTTCACGCGCACACGCCCCGCCGTAATGAGCGCTTCCGCCTTGCGCCTCGACGCGACTCCGGCGCGCGCCAGGGCGCGTTGGATCCGCATCGTGCTCGGCATCACTCGTCCGACGTCGCCGCGACCGGCTCCGGCTCGGGTCGCGCCGCGCGCAGCGCGATCGCCAACTCGTCGGCGCGCGGAAGCTCGTCGAGATGTCGCAGCGCGAAGTACTCGAGGAACACCGGCGTGGTGCCGTAGAGCAGCGGACGCCCAAGGCCTTCGCCCCTGCCGACGACGTCGATCAATCCGCGTTCGTGCAGGGATTTCAGCACGCTGCCCACGGCGACGCCGCGAATCTCCTCGATCTCCGCCCGGCCGATGGGCTGGCGATAGGCGATGATCGCCAGCGTCTCGAGCGCGGCCCCGGAGAGTCGCGCCGGACGCGCGGCCAGCTGTGCGCGCTCGATCGCTTCCGTGTATTCGGCGCGCGTCAGCACCTGCCACCCACCGGCGATCTCGACAAGCTCCACGCCGTGCCCATCGACGTCGTAATGCTCGCGCAGCTCGTCGAGCGCTGCCTGCAGCTCGGCCGGCGAGGCCTCGGGTTCGAGCGCCGCGAGCTCGTCCGTCGCGATCGGGCGCGCACTCGCGAACAACGCGGCCTCAAGCAGCTTCGCTAGCGGCGTCACGCGTGATCTCCACGTCGGCGAATGGTTTGACCTGCGCCACACGAAGCTCGCCCAATTTCGCGAGCTCCAGGAGCCCGAGCAGCGTCGAGAGGATCTGCCACGGTTCAGCGGTACGCTCCACGAGCTCTGTCCACCGGATGCGCGCCTTGATGGCGAGCGCACCGCGGAGGATCGCGATCGCGCCAGGCACGTCGAGAGCGCGCGGGATCACCTCGTGCATGTTCGGCCGCGCGACGGTGCGCATGACACGGTCCACGGCGGAAAGCAGCTCGGCGAGCGAAAGCGCGAGTGGCGCCTGCGGTGGCGCCGGCGATTGCGGCAGGTACGCACGACTGAACTGATTCCGTCGCTCCTCGCCGCGACGTTCGAGCACGTCGACGACCTCACGCATCTGCTGATATTCCAGCAACCGTCGAACGAGCTCGGCGCGTGGATCCTCCCAGCCCTCTTCGTCGCCGCGCGGGAGCAGCATCTGCGCCTTGATGCGAATCAGGCGCGCCGCCATCTCCAGGTATTCGGCCGCCTCGTTCAAGCCGAGGGTGCGGATGCGCACGACGAACTGTTCGCAAATGCGAGCGATCGGGATGTCATAGATGTCGACCTGCTCCTCGCGGATCAGCGACAGCAACAGATCGAGCGGGCCCGAGAACGTGGTCAGCTCGACCACGAAGCCCGACTCCGTCGCGCCGATCGCAGCGGAATACGGAGGAGTCGCGACACTCATCGGATCGCTCCCGTCAGCTCAGCCACTGGTCCAACGAAGGCAGCGAGTACGGGTTCGCCCACTGGAACAGGAACCCGCCGAATGCAAAGGCCGGCCGCATCCAGTACGACAGAAAATTGCTGCCGAATCCAAGCAACAGTACGAGAATCACGATGCCGTACCGGCCGAACTGCTGATAGCGCAGCGACCACGACGGAGGCAGCAGGTACTTCATTACGTGCGAACCGTCGAGCGGCGGAATCGGAATCAGGTTGAACGCGAGCAACACGAGATTGAGCCGAAGCGCCTGGAACATCATCGCCTGCACGATCGCGAGCGTGTTCTCCGCATTCGGGGCGGCGCGTCCCAGCAAGCCGAGGCCCACGAAGAGCACCACCGACGCGATGGCGAGCAGGAAATTCACGAACACGCCGGCGAGCGACACGATGATGTCGCCGCGCTTGAAGTTGCGATAGTTCCGCGGATTCACCGGCACCGGTTTGGCCCCGCCGAGCACCACCGCGCCGCGCGTCGTGTAGTAGAGCAACGCCGGCAGCAGGATCGTCATGAATGGATCGATGTGCTTGATCGGATTCCAGGTCAGGCGGCCCAAGCTCAGGGCCGTGGTGTCCCCTTGCTTGAGCGCCGCGTACCCATGCGCGTACTCGTGCGCGATGACCGAAAACAGGAGCACCGGCACGAACAGCAGGACATCCTGGATGTGCAACGTCGGCCTTACGGATCGGGGTAGCGGGACGCCAGCAGAGCCGGGACTGGCAACAGGCGCGAGCCGCTCGCGCGGATCGGACGCTGGGGCGATTGGCGCGAAAGGTAGTGGTGTCGCAAACGTGTGTCAAAGCGTTATCATGCCTTGACTTTCGCGTTGTAGAAATCTAGGTTCCAGCCTTCGCTGACGCAGCATTTCACGGCTTTTCGGGAGACTTTTTTCGTGCCGAACATCGCATCCGCCAAAAAGAACATGCGTAAGTCGCGCGCGGCGACCGTGCGCAACCGTGCGCAACGTTCCGCGCTGCGGACGGCGCTCAAAAAGGCCAACGCCCCCGACGCAACTCCCGCGGTCAAGCTCGCCGCCACCAAGCTGCTCGACCGGGCGGCGCGAAAGGGACTGATCCACCGCAACACGGCTGCTCGTCGCAAGAGCAAGATGAGCACGGCGCGCGGCTGACCCGCCGCCTCACCTCGCTCGAGTCACCAGCCCGGCCACGCGCCGGGCTTTTTGTTTTCTGGTGTTACAGTCACCGTCCGTGCCGTGCTTACAGTGCCGCCAGCTCGGCGCCGCACCGCTCGCAATACCACTCGGTTGGATAGTTGAGCGAGCCGCACTCGTTGCACTTGAGCGTTTTCGCTTGCTCGTTCTGTGACGTCGTGCGCAACACGATCGGCGTGTTCGACGGAATGTTCGCGGCCAGTGGACGAGTCACGGGTGAAACCTGCTGCATGACGGCGCCGCGCGCGTTCGCGCTGGACAGTTCCGCTGCAGCGTCCGTCCGTACACCCGGGATGGCCGGACCGTTGCCGACTGCCGGGCCGTTCGCCACCACGGGACCGTGGTCAGCGGGCTCGGCAGAGACACGCGCGCGGGCGCGCTCCGCCTCAGGCATTCCAACGACCTCGCTCAGAAATGCGAGCTCGTCGAACGTTCCCCCCGGCGTGCGGAGCTTCCCTTCCTCCTCATCACCGACGCCGTTGGCGCTCGATGTCGCGACCGGTGCGGGAGCCGGCGCGGAAGCCGGCGCCGAAGCCGGGACCGGCGCTGGCGCCGGCATTGGAGCCGCAACTGGTGCTGGAGCCGGAGCTCGCATTGCCGGGGCGCGCGGCGGCAGCGCGGCGGGGCGCGGCGGCGGGGCTGCGCGCTGCGGCTCGACGGGCCGGATCTGAAGGAGCGCGTCGAGCTCCTTGATCCGCGCCTCGAGTCCTTGACGCTCCGACGCGAGCTGAGACAGCGCCTCGTCCACCGCCTGGAACGCCGCTTCGGCTTCGCTGCCCGCGAATTCTCCGACGTGCGACCGAAGCTCGAGCTCGAAGCGCTCGTCGCGGCGCAATTGCTCCTCGGCCTCGAGCAGCGACCGACGCGAATTCAAGCTCGTCCGCTCTTCCTGGATCGAATGACGGTGGAGCGCGAGCTGCTCGTCGACACGTTGAAGCCGAGCCGAATAGTCCGCCTTCACCCGATCGAAGACGTGCCGCGGTGTGGACTCGCGGCGCATCTCGAGCGTCGCCAGCCAGGCTTCGTAACGCCGCCGCTCCTCGATCAGCGCGGGCACTTCGTTCATCGAGCGGTTCGGATCGCTCATCTGCTTTCCTCACGCGTCGCGCGCAGCGACCGCACGTCCGCCGCGCTCAATTCATTCACCCTGCCGAGCCCGCGGGCGGCAAGGAGAATCCGCGCGGCGTGCTCCAGACTTTCCATCCGCTGATGCGCCGCCGCGAGCGACGGCGCGATCGTGGTAGCCCCGTGATTCGCCATCAGAAATCCGTCATGTTGCGCCAGGAAGGGCTCGAAGGCATCGGCCAACGCGTCGCTCCCCGGCGTGGCGTACGGAACCAGCGGTACTTCACCAAGCTGCAAGATAACTTCCGGCAACACGGGCGCCACGAACGACTCTCCCGCCACCGCGAACGCCGTGGCGGCGGGCGGATGGGCGTGAACGACCGCGCGGACGTCGGGACGACGCTGGTAGATCCTCAAGTGCATGCCCAGCTCGCTGGACGGCGCACGTCGGCCCTCCCGTACACGTCCTTGGAGGCTGACGACCACCAGGTCATCCGGCGTAACATCCACTTTCGAGAGCCCTGTTGGCGTGACGAGCAGCGTCCCATCGTCTCTACGAACGGACACGTTGCCATCCGGTCCCGCAACCAACCCGCGCTCGTATAGGCGCCTACACACCAGGACGATCGCCTCGCGCGCGTCCCGCATTGTGCGGTCGGTCACAATTCGGCGCGGTACACGACGCGTCCGCCGACGATCGTGTACCGTGCGCAGCCTTGGAGCGTTTCGCCTGCGTAGGGAGTATTGCGGCCCTTGGATTTGAACCGCTTCGGCTCGACGAGCCATTTGGCGTGGGGGTCGAACACGGTCACGTCGGCCGGCGCACCCCGACGGAGCGAACCACCTGGCAGCTTGAACGTCCGCGCGGGCGCGCAGGACATGCGCTCGATCAGGACGCCGAGGTCGATCACATCCGACGCCACCAGCCAGGTGATGTTCACCGCGAGTGCCGTCTCCAGGCCGATGATGCCGTTCGGCGCATCGGCGAACTCGCGCTCCTTTTCATCGTAGTGATGCGGCGCGTGGTCCGTGGCGATCAGGTCGATCGTGCCGTCGCGGACAGCGTCGCGCAGCGCCGCGACGTCGTCCGCCGTGCGGAGCGGCGGATTCATCTTGGCATTGGTGTCGTAGCCGTCGACCGCATCTTCCGTGAGCGACAAGTGATGCGGGCAGACCTCGGCGGTCACGTTGATGCCGCGCTCCTTTCCCCAGCGAATGAGCTCGACCGATCCGCGCGTGCTCATGTGGCAAAGATGGATGTGTCCGCCCGTTCGGCGCGCGAGCAAGATGTCGCGGATCGCCATGATCTCTTCGGCCTCCGCGGGAATCCCCTTCAGCCCGAGCCGGGCGCTCACCACGCCCTCGTTCATCGCGCCGCCCTTGGCGAGCGTCGGCTCCTCGCAATGATCGGCGACCGGAATCCCGAACGTCCGCGCGTACTCGAGCGCAGTCCGCATCAGGTGCGCGCTCGCGACCGGCTTGCCATCGTCGCTCACCGCGACCGCGCCTGCCGCCACCATCTCCCCGAACTCGGCGAGCGACTCGCCCCGCTGGCCGACCGAGATCGCGCCAATCGGGTAGACGCGTGCGGCGTTCGCGAGCGACGCCTGCCGAATGATGAACCCGACTGCCGCCTGATTGTCGGTCACCGGATCGGTGTTGGGCATCGCGCACACCGCCGTGAATCCGCCCGCCGCCGCGGCGCGCGCGCCGCTGGCGATCGTTTCGACCTCCTCGCGACCGGGCTCGCGCAGGTGACAATGCACGTCGATGAATCCCGGCGACACCACGAGTCCCGCACAGTCGAAGGTCTCGAGCCCATCGCGGCCCGCGGCATCGTTCGCGACGCGAGGGCCAATGGCTTCGACCTTGCCGCCGACGAGCAGCACGTCCGCGATGTCGTCGATCGATTGTGACGGATCGATCACGCGACCGCCCTTGAGCAGAATCGACTCACTCATCGTCGCGCTTTCCGCCGCTCGTTTCGCGCTTGCCGCCAGAGGTCTTTGCCGCTTCGGCCAATTCCGGCCGGCCGCCGGAGAGCAGATAGAGCACCGCCATTCTCACCGCGACGCCGTTCGTCACCTGGTCGAGTATCACACTGAAAGGTCCATCCGCCACGTCGGAATCGATCTCGACGCCGCGGTTCATCGGTCCGGGATGCAGGATCACCAGTTCGCGCGGCGCGCGCTCGAGCCGCTCGCGCGACACGCCGAACACGCGATTGTATTCGCGCAGTGACGGGATGTAGCCGGCGGTCATTCGCTCGAGCTGCAGGCGGAGCACGTTGAGGGCGTCGGCCCACTCGATCGCCGCGTCGATGCGATCGAACACCGTCACGCCCAACTCGTCGATCGCGTTCGGCAGCAGCGAGCGCGGCCCGCACACAGCCACCTCGGCGCCCATCTTGGTGAGCCCCCAGATGTTGGAGCGCGCCACGCGGGAGTGCAGCACGTCGCCGACGATGCAGACCTTGACGCCCTCGATGCGACCGAACTGGTCGCGCAACGTCAACAGATCGAGCAGGCCCTGGGTAGGATGCTCGTGCGTCCCGTCGCCGGCGTTGATGACGTTCGACTCGATGCGGTCGGCCAGGAACCGCGCCGCGCCCGACGCGCCGTGACGGATCACCACCATGTCGATCCGCATCGCCTCGAGATTTCGCGCCGTGTCGACGAGCGTCTCGCCCTTGGACACGCTGGAGCCCGAGGCGGCGACGTTCACCGTGTCCGCCGACAGCCGCTTCTCCGCGAACTCGAACGACACGCGCGTACGCGTCGAGGCCTCGAAGAACAGGTTGACGATCGTCGCGCCACGGAGCGTGGGGACCTTCTTGATCGCCCGCTCGCTGATTTCCTTGAATGGCTCGGCGGTATCGAGAATCAGCTTGATCTGCTCACCGGTCAACGGCTCGAGGCCAAGCAGATCCTTGCCGAGCGCGGGAATCACGTCCCGGCCTCGCGATCGGTGATGATGGCGGCGTTGCGGCCGTCGAGATCCTGAACGAGCACGTCAACGCGCTGCGACGGCTCCACCGATACCTTCTTGCCGACGATGTCCGGCTGAATGGGCAGCTCGCGCCCGCCGCGATCGATCAGCACCGCGAGCGCGATGCGCTTGGGCCGGCCGAAGTCGGCCAACTCGTCGAGCGCCGCGCGAATCGTGCGCCCGGTGTACAGCACGTCGTCCACGATCACGACCGCCCGGCCGTCGATGTCGACCGGGATCTGCGTCTGGCCTACCAGCGGCCGCGGTCCCACGGTTTGCAGATCGTCGCGGTACAAGGTGATGTCGAGCGCGCCTTGCGGGACGGTCGCGTCCTCGCGATCGGCGATGGTGGACACGATGTGCGCCGCGAGCTGAACGCCGCGGCGCTGAATTCCCACGATGACGAGATTATCGGTCCCGTTGTTCAGCTCGACGATTTCATCAGCGATCCGACGGAGCGTTCGGTCGAACGCTCGAGCATCGAGCACGGTGACCTGTTTTGGTGCCGCGGCCATGGTGCGCGCAATATGGGCCATGCCGTGCGACAACGGTAGCGCCACGCCTCATTGTGCCCCGTCGCTCCGCGCGCGCTCGACTGCCGCGGCGCCGATCTTCCGCCCAAGCTCCTCGCCGGCCTCGATGTCGAAGCGGTAATGGATGCCGGCCAACACGCGCGAGCTCGACGCTTCGTCGGCCTTTTGGCGATAGTACGCGGCCCGATCGGGAAAGAGATACGCGAAGACTTCCGCCGCTGCCGCGGATTGCGTCGAATGGCCCGACGGATAGCTTGGGAAGGGCGGCGTCGAAATCGCCGTCTTGAGCGTCGTATCGGCGCTGATCGGACGTTCCAGCCAGTAGTAGAACTTGGCGTCCCAGCACGCAATCAACGCGTCTGCCATCGCCGTGCTGGCCAGCGCCATCGCGCGCGCCGCGTGCAGCGGTCCAAGCCGGTGCCGCGCGATCTCGTCGTCCATGAAGACTTCCCAACGCGATGACGGCGCGTCCGTGGCCCAGTAGCGGACGATGTCGGCTTGCGCGGTCGTGCGCGTCTTTGCGATCTGCAGTAGTTCGTTCAGGTCGGTCGTGAAGCGGGCGCTCCCGGGCAGCGGCGGCGGTACGGGCCGTGACGCATCGCCCGACGAGATGACCCAGGTGCGCCAGCTTCCTGCCGCCGGGTCGAACGGATCCGTCACCCACTTGGGTGGCGTGGGGCGCCACGCCCAACTGGTGTTCGGCGGAGTCACGGTGACGCTTGCCGCCGAGCCGTCAGCTCTGGCGCGTGCGATCACGCGCGCGGCGACTTCGCGACCGATCGCGTACCCGGCGTCGACGTCGCTCCGATATGCCGCGCCGGCCAGGACGCGCGCGTCGCCCGCATCGCGCTCGAGCCGGTGGAAGCGCAGCGTGTCTTCGAATGGAAACGCATACGACAGCACCGCCGCCGCCGCCGCCGCCACCGCGGCGTGCTCGGACGGATAGCTCGGAACACCGCGAACATCGACCAGCGCTCGTACGCGCGAGTCGACGACGGAGGGCGCGCGCCGCATGTACGCGTACTTGGCATCCCACGTGGCGACGAGCGCATCGTACATCGCGGCGTTGACCAGCGCGAGAATCCGCGCCGATCGCACCGGCGTGGCGTGGCGTACGTCAGGTAGGAGCGCCCAATAGAACTCCAGCAGGTCGAGTGTCGTCGCGTGCCACCGGGCAGTCGGCAACGTATCCCAGTACCGCACGAGCGAATCCGTGGCGGCAGTGTGC
>DATISA010000335.1:0-4461 GCA_035469245.1 Gemmatimonadaceae bacterium | reverse complement strand
ATGGGCAAGATGATCGACGCACAGAGCATCTGCGTGGCAAGCACGGCGACGGGATGGGTGGGGCACGAATGGCGGATTCTCCGGTTCGTGTTCCTGCACAGCCTCGCGCTCGCATCACTCGTAGGCCTTCTCGTACTGCTGCAGCAGTACGTGCTCACAGGAATGCTGGTGCACTGAGGGTGTCGAGCGGATTGCGTTCGACCGTCCGGTCGTGACCGCGCCGTCCCACAACCGAACACTCGCCGCGGCAGCGCGCATCCCGCAGAATCCGCTAAGTAACTTCTCGGCAACCATTTCCGTAGTGACCACCACGGGCACGCTCCTTCCTTGGTAAACCTTCCGGATGGAGCGAGTGTCTCAGGCTTTGAATGTCTCTAACGTCCCGGTCTCACGGTTCTGGTCATGAGTTCCTCGTTGTTCGTCGTCGATCGCTACGCTGACACCCTCGAGCTGCCAACCGCCAATTCATGGGCGCCAGTTTCGGCCGAGTGGGAGCGTGAGCAGGTCGCCGAGCATCTCGGCGGGCAGTTCCAGGTGGTGCGGGAGCTTGGGCGCGGCGGCATGGGAGTGGTATTCCTCGCGCGCGACGTGGCGTTGCACCGCCTCGTTGCGATCAAGGTGCTTCGCAGCGAGTTCACCGGTTCGGAGGAGCATCGCGAGCGCTTCCGTCGCGAAGCGCGGATGACGGCACGGTTGAGCCACCCGAACATCGTGCCGGTGCACAGCTTCGGCGAAAAAGGTGATCTCGTCTACATCGTGATGAAGTACGTACATGGTGAGTCGCTCGCCGAGCGAATGCGGCGCGATGGTCGTGTGCCGGCGGACGAGGCGCGGCGCATTCTGCGCGATCTCGCGCTGGCGCTCGACTCAGCGCACCGCGACGGCGTGGTGCACCGCGATCTCAAGGCCGAGAACATTCTCATCGAGCGTGGGAGCGGGCGCGCGATGTTGACGGACTTCGGCGTGGCGTTGCTGCGGTCGCTCGATCCGGATCGTGGAGATTCATCGCGCGTGTTCGGAACGCCGCACTACATGTCGCCGGAACAGGCGGTGGGCGAGCTCGACATCGACGGACGGAGCGACCTGTACTCCGTGGGCGTGCTCGGCTACTACATGCTCTCGGGAACGCTGCCATTCGACGCGCCGACGTTCGAATCGCTGGCCGCGAGGCACATCGCCGAGGCGCACGAGCCGCTCGCGTCGGTGGCGCCCAACGCGCCAGCGGCGCTCTGTGCGGCGATCGATCGAGCACTGCGAAAGGACCGCGATGAGCGCTGGCGCTCAGGGCGCGACCTCGCGGCCGCGTTGGCGGCGGCGCCGGTAAAGCGGCGCTGGCTGAGCTCCGTGGCGCTGCGAACGGCGACGCTCTTTCGGACGAGGATCGCGGCGGAGCTCGCGATCGTGGCGGCGGCGATGCGCGCGCTCGGGCGTTGGACGATGCTGTAACGTGCCGCGCACCTCGGCGGTAACGGGCCCGGCTTCGGCCGGGCTCTTTTTCTGCCCTGTTGCTTATAGGGGGAGGGGGTATATACCTTTCGATCATGAGTCAGGAGACATCGGTCACAATTCCTGTTTCGGGCATGACGTGCGCGGCGTGTCAGGCTCGAGTTCAGCGCGCACTCGAGCGCGCTGAAGGCGTCGAAACGGCATCGGTCAACCTCATGACCAATGCGGCGCAGGTCACGTTCGACGAGCGGGTGACCTCGCCCGACCGGCTGGTGGAGACGATCCGCTCGACCGGGTATGGCGCCGAGCTTCCGTCGCCGGCGCGCACGGCGTTCGACGAGCAGACGGCGCAGGACGCGGCGCGGGCGGACGAGTTCGTGGCGCTCAGAAACAAGGCAGTCGTCGCCTTCGTCATCGGCCTCGTCGCGATGTTCGGCCCGATGCTCGCCCCAATGTCGATGTCGGCCACGGGCGGGTCGGCGCCGGCGTGGTGGTGGGTGATGCTCATCGTCACGGCCGGTGTGATGCTCTGGGCCGGCCGCGACTTCTACGTGCGTGCCTGGAAAGCGGTCCGTCACGGTTCGGCGGACATGAACACGCTGATCAGCGTCGGCACCGGCGCGGCATTCCTGTTCTCCGCGGCCGCGACGATCAGTCCGGCCACTTTTTCGCGCAACAGTGTCGAGCCGCAAGTCTACTACGAAGCCGTAGTCTTGATCATCGCGTTCATTCTGGCGGGTCGCGCGCTGGAGGCGCGCGCCAAACGCCAAACGACGCTGGCGCTGCGACGACTGGTAGATCTTCAACCGAGCAAGGCGCGCGTGGTGCGCGACGGAATCGAGCAGGAGGTGGCGATCGAAGCCGTTCGGCGCGGCGATGTGGTGGTGGTACGGCCGGGCGAGCGGATTCCGGTCGACGGCGAAGTGCTGGACGGCTCGAGTGCCGTGGACGAATCGATGCTCACCGGCGAATCGATGCCGGTGACCAAAGGCCCTGGCGACCGCGTGTTCGGCGGTACGGTGAATCGAACCGGCGCCTTTCACACCGCAGCAACCACACTCGGCGAGGACAGCGCTCTGGCGCGCATCGTCAAGCTGATGCGCGAAGCGCAGGGCACGCGCGCGCCAATCCAGCATCTCGCCGATCGGGTGAGCGCCGTGTTCGTCCCGGTGGTGATCAGCATCGCGATCGTGACGGCGATCCTCTGGGTCGTGTTGGGCGGCACCGCGCACGTGGTGCAGGCGATTTCGGCGAGCGTATCGGTACTGATCATCGCCTGTCCGTGCGCGATGGGACTCGCGGTGCCGACGGCGGTCATGGTCGCAACTGGAAAGGGCGCGGAGCTCGGCTTGTTGATCAAAGGTGGCGAAGCGCTCGAGCGGGCGGGGAAGGTCGACACCATTCTCCTCGACAAGACCGGCACGGTGACATCGGGCCGTCCGGAGGTGACCGCGGTAATCGCGCACAACGGCGTCTCGGCGGACGACCTGCTTTCAGCCGCCGCGGGCGCCGAACGATTGTCGGAGCATCCGATCGCCAAGGCGGTCGTTCAACGAGCGAGCGAGCAATCCATTTCGCCGCCGGCATCGACCGAATTCCTGTCGGAGACCGGCCGCGGCGTGCGGGCGAGAGTGAACGGCGCACTGACGCTGGTGGGCGGCGCAGCGCTGCTCGAGCGCGAAGGCATTTCGACCGATCCACTCGCGGCGACGGCCGCGCGCCTCGCCAACGATGGCGCGACGCCGGTGTTCGTGGCATCAAATGGACGGCTGCTTGGCATCATTGGTGTCGCCGATCGTATTCGCGACACGTCGCCGTCGGCGATCGAGCGAATGCGTCACGCCGGACTGAACGTGGTGATGCTGACGGGTGATGACGCGCGAACGGCCCAGTCGATCGCGAAGCAAGCCGGAATCTCTGAAGTCGCCGCGGGGCTCCTGCCGGACGCGAAGACGGCCGAGATCGTGCGGCGCCAGAAGGCGGGACACGTCGTAGCGATGGTCGGTGACGGGATCAACGACGCGCCAGGCTTGGCGCAGGCCGACATCGGCATCGCGGTCGGAAGCGGGACGGACATCGCAATCGAAGCGAGCGACGTGACGCTCATGCGACCCGACCTGCGTGGCGTGGCGGACGCAATCGCGCTCTCGCGCCGCACGATGCGTACGATGCGCGAGAACCTGTTCTGGGCGTTCGTCTACAACGTCATCGGTATTCCGATCGCGGCGGGCGTGCTCTATCCCAGATTCGGCCTGCTGCTGAATCCCGTGGTCGCGAGCGCGGCGATGGCTTTGAGCTCGGTGAGCGTGGTGAGCAACAGTCTTCGGCTGCGGCGGTGGAAACCATGAAGCGCACGGACGCGGTGGCGGACTGCGCGTGCGAGGTCCGCGCCGACGCAGCGGGGGCGGGGGCGCGCAAAGCGGTGGGAGTCGATCCCGACATCAAGTCGCGCAACCTCATACGGCTTCGCCGAATCGAAGGGCAGGTGCGCGGACTGCAAAAGATGGTCGAGGACGACCGCTATTGCGCCGATGTGATGACGCAGATCGCCTCGGTTCACGAAGCCTTGCGCAGCGTGGGTCGTGAGTTGATGCGGAACCATCTGCGCCACTGCGCGTCGAAGGCGATCCGCTCGGACGATACCAGCGCCGAGGCGATGTACGACGAGCTGATCGAGATGATGTACAGGAACGCGCGCTAGGCGGCGATTCAGCTCGCGGCGGATTGCGAACCCTGCATCCGAATCGCGAGCTCGACTCGATTGGCGACGCCAAGCTTCTTGTAGACGTTGTACAGGTGCAGCTTGGCTGTTCCCTCGGAGATGCCGAGCCGTGAGGCGATCTCCCGATTGCGGAGGCCACTCGCCACGAGTGCGGCGAGCTCGCGTTCACGCGGCGTGAGCTCGGTGTGATCCGGCTGCTGGCTGCGAGCCTCGGTGACGGGCGCTGAGCGGCCGAGGCATTCGATCCACTCCGCACCGGCGTGCACGCGGCGGATACAGTCGACGACGTGCTG
>DATISA010000334.1:0-17684 GCA_035469245.1 Gemmatimonadaceae bacterium | reverse complement strand
GCTCGCTCACCGCACCGGCGCCGCGCCCGCGAGCGGCGAGTCGGCGAACAAGGGAGTCGACCGCGTGATCGAGCGCTCGTCTTCCGTCATGTCGACCGGAATCTCGCCGAACAGCGGCGTGCTGAGATAGCGCTCGCCCGTGTCGGGCAGCATGCACAGAATCGTCGTTCCCTTCGGCGCGCTCTTCGCCACGTCGAGTGCGGCGGTAAACGTGGCGCCCGACGACGTGCCGACGAGGATCCCTTCCTTCTGCGCGAGCTCACGGCTCGCGCGCATCGCGTCGGCGCCAGCGACCGTGATCACACGGTCCACGAATCCGACTGCGTCACCGGTGAGTTTGGGGATGAAGTCCGGGCTCCAGCCTTGAATCGGATGCGGCTTCCACGAGGGATGCCGTGACGCCGGCGAGCCGTCGGACTTCTGATCCTGCTTCGTGCCGCTGGTGACCATCGGCGCGTCAGCTGGCTCGGCCAGCACGATCTTTGTCTCGGGGCGCTCCTTCTTCAGCACGCGCCCGACGCCTTTGAGCGTGCCGCCAGTGCCGAAACCCGTCACCCAATAGTCGAGTTGCTTTCCCGCGAAGTCGGCGAGGATTTCCTTCGCCGTCGTCCGCGAGTGCATGTCGGCGTTCGCCTCGTTTTCAAATTGGCGCGTGAGGAACCAGCCGTGTGCTTCGGCAAGCTCGATTGCCTTTTGCACCATGCCCGTTCCGCCCGCGGGCGCCGGCGTGATCACGACCTTGGCGCCGAGAAAGCGCATCAGTCGCCGACGCTCGACGCTGAACGACTCGGCCATCGTCACCACGAGCGGATAGCCCTTGGCCGCACACACCATGGCGAGGCCGATACCGGTGTTGCCGCTCGTCGCCTCGATCACGGTTTGCCCCGGCTTGAGTGCGCCGCGGCGCTCCGCATCCTCGATTACACCGAGGGCGAGCCGGTCCTTGACCGACCCGAGCGGATTGAACGCTTCGACCTTCACGTACAGGTCGATGCCGGCGGGGGCCAGCTTGTTGATTTTGACGGACGGCGTATTGCCGACTGTCTCGAGGATGTTGGCGAAGCGGGTCATGGGCGCGATTCACGGTAGAAGGTCTGGAAAACCTAGCCCGTTTTGATACGCCTTGTCGGGTCGTACCCGGACATGGCCGCCAAAGTCAGGGATCGGCGCTCCCTGTCGGCCGTCGCGCACGCACGGAAAGTCCACGAGCGCGAAGGGTTGATGCTTCACGCCCCGAAGTACGGTCGTGGTTTGTTCGCTAGCGCGGTGTCGTGCTTGGCCGCGGCGTCGCCGGCGGCGGTTCCGGCGCTCGCGGAATCGACGGCTCCGCCATACGCGCCTTGACTGCCGCGACAAACCGCTCGGCATCCTCGCGCGGGAACGTGTTGGAAACCTTGGAACCGTCGACCTTCGTGCTGCCGAACAACTGGTATTTGCCGCCGTCCTTCCACTCGACCACGATCTGGTCGCCCTCATAGCGGATGTCGCTGATGTTCGAGACGGGGAAGGCCGCGTGGGTCCCGATGGCGCCGGCAACCTCTTTCTTGACCATCTGCGCGATGCTGCCGCCCAGCCCCGTGGTGTCCTTTTCGGCGGAGCGCTGGAGATCGCCCCGCACCTTGGCGATGGTCTTGGGCGAAAGTCCGGCGAGGATCCTGCCGCCCTGCAGGATCAGATCGACCGAGCTGTCGGCGTTGTAGATGCGCATGTCGCCGGGGCCCAGTGCCTCCGGCGGGGGGACCTCGGTCTGCAGGCGCATTTGGTGCCGTTTCGGAGTACGGTGCCCGATATACGCGCCGGCGACTACGAATGCCAGGACAACCAGCCCAATGCGGATGAGGCCGGCGACGAATCGGCGAGAGGAGGGACCCATGGTCATATGCTAGCGAAGTGTTGGCGAGGCATCAAACACTACGTGCCGTACACGCCACGGGTTCCGCGTACTGGACTCCGGGACGGCCGCGTCAGAGTCAATATGCCGAAGCAGGTCGGCGCGCGACATACAAGTCCCGGATCGGCAGGCCATGCCGAGTGACGTTCGCCGTGCGCCTGTTGGGCTGCGGTCTCATCGGTCCCGACTCGTCAAAAGGCTGGCGGACCATCGGTGCGAACGAGAATCGCGCGTCATGGCGCCGGACGCCAGGCCACAAGAAACATCCGCGAAGGCAGTGGTGCTCCCGGGCATCCGGGTGTGCGGGTGAGAACGCTATAATCTCGATGTTCTAATCTCGTCTCTTGCCGAAAGTGGCTGAGAACCGTATCGTAGCTTCGTTCACTCACGGCCGGGAAGCGACCATGTCCCAATCGCGGCTGTCGGCTGCATTCGCCGTGGCGGCCTCACTGCTCGGGCTGTGGAACGCACCGATGCCGGCGCAAATCCAGCCCCGTCCGCAGACGACGGCCGCGCGCGTGGCGCTGATTCCGGACGTGACCGGCCAGGCCGTGGACAGCGCGATCTCGAGACTGGCGTGGACGCGGCTGCCAATCGTCCGCCTCGATACGCTTACGACTGCTCAGAAGCCTGGCTTCATTGTCCTGCAGCGTCCCGATCACGGCACGCCTGTTTCGCGCGCGCGAACAGAGACGCTCATGGTCGCGACGGCTCGGCGTCGCCCTCCGGTGAATGTCCTCGTCGACCCGAGGCTGCTCGGCCGTCTCGCGGGAGGCGGAACGAGCGACGCGCCGCCCGCGGCACGCGATACCGTCGTTCCGGATCTCTCAGGGCGCACCCCGGCTCTCGCGGCGGCAACACTCGATGCGGCGGGGTTGCGCCGCGGGCGCGAGACTCGAGACTACTCGGATGACATGCCGCCGGGTCGCGTGTACCGGCAGGAACCGCAACCCGGTGTTCGGGTGGGTATGGGCCGATCGGTCGACGTCTGGTATTCGCTTGGCCCTCATCGTGCGGCGGATACCGTTACCGTGCCGCCGATCGAAGGGCGGTTCATCGATGAGGCCATCCGCGCGCTGAAGGAACACACGCTGAGACTCGGGCACGTCGACTCCGCCTACCGCACCGGTGCCAAGGGCACGATCTCGCACCAGGAGCCCGATGCGGGGACGATTGCACACAGGAACGACGCCGTGGACGTCACGGTCGACGTCCCGCCACGGTTGATACCGGTGCCGAGCGTGATCGGTCTGACTCGCGACGCGGCGCGCGACACGATCGAGGCGAACGGGTTCGAGGTTGGCGCGATCTCGATCGTCAGCCGCGCGGGCGCCAGTGCGACGATCGACTCGCAGCGCCCGGTTGCCGGCGCGATGGCAGCGCCGCGGTCGCTCGTCGACCTCGTCGAAGTGCAGGCGCCACGCGTCGCAACGGTGCCCGATCTGGCCGGAAAGACGGAGACGGAAGCCGAACGGTTGCTCGCGGCGAACAACCTGGTCCTGGGTACGGTGGTGCGGCACGACGAGGACTCGAGCGCGAAGGTCGTCGACCAGGGCCCGCCACCGAACCGGATCGTCGAGCTCTACTCGCGCGTGAACGTGAGCGTCGGCCGGGGCGCACAGCGGGACGATACGTTCTTGCGGGTGCCGCGCGTGATCTCCATGACGGTTGGCGCTGCCCAACAGATGCTCGCCGATTCGGGGCTCACGAGGATCGCGATCAGGGGTGACAGCGTGACCGCGGCCGCCGTGGTCCGCTCGCAGTCTCCGCGCGCCGGTACGCTGGTCCGGCCGACGGCGGTGATCTCCCTGGTTGCCGAGGAAGTCGTGACGCTCGTGCCCGGGCTGGTCGGGCGGGGCGAAGACAGCGCGCGCGCCGAAGCCGCGCGGCACAAGTTCTCGATGCAGGTGGCGAATCGACACCGGCGAATCAGATTCTCCGAGGTCGTCGTATCGCAGACGCCTGTCGCGAACACTCCGGACGATGGGGGCCGGCATGTGGACGTCGACCTCGCGATTCCGATCGTGCCGCCGCCGGTCGAGGTTGCCCTGGGGCTCGGCATCGTGGGCATGACCAGCGACGGCGCTCGGCGAATATGGCGACGCTGGAAGGAAAGGAAGAAGCCGAAGCCGCCCGCTGGAATCGACGTGCATCTCGAGGGGCAATTCGCCGATCCACCGGTCCTCACCCCGGCTGGCGGCGACCGCCTGATTCGTTCCACCATTGAATTCGGCTACGAGCTGGACGCGCCGCCATGGGACGTCCACTGCGCAACCCAGACGCTCGTCAAATCGGAGAAACCGCGCAATGGCTAACGGCGACGTGACGATCGCAGTGCTCGCTGGACTCGAGGTCGAGCGCCCCGACTTCGGCCTGTCGGCCGAGGATCGCAGGAAGCTCGTCGAGACTCTTCGCGAGAAGGCGCGCGAGCTTCCGCAGCTCGCGCCGCACGACATCGGTGAGGAACTGCTGGGCGCGATCTTCAAAGCGCTCAAAAAGCCGCTCGCCGAGGTGCTGGAGGAGGTGTGGAAGCAGCGCAAAGAGATGCGCGACGCGGCCGGCAAGACGATGGATGAGAAAGCTTCGTCGGCCGAAGTCGAGCTATTCTCGCACACCGTCGAGTGGGCGCTTCACCCGACGGTCAAGGTCACGATCAACGGCATGGAAGTGAAGCCAACCCTGAAATTCGACGCCGTCGTCTCGCTCGAGCTCGAAGCGGTCAAGATCATCATCGAACGCGCGCACATCACCAAGTTCATGAGTGGCACCCTCACGTCGACGATCACGCTGAAGTACAAGTCGTTTCCGCTCATGAATCCGGTCGAGCGAAAGGTCGACCTGCCAGGTCAGCTCGTCCTGCCGCGTGGCGGCATCAATCTCAGCGGTGTGAGCGCGGCCGAGCTGCCGCCGTCGCGCGACGAGCGCGAGGCCATCCGCCGCTAGCGCTCGTGGGTCCCGCGCCACGCAACGGTCAGCGATCCGGCCACCGATAGAGCCTGAGCGCATTCCCGCGCAGTACCATCCGCGCAATCTCGATCGCGCGCCCTCGCGTGATCTCGCGATCGTTCATCATTCCGGTGAGGGCGATCGCCAATGCCTCGCGCGCCGAGGTCGTCGTCTGCCATCCGATCTCCTCCCAATCGATCGTGGGAGTTCCTGGAGAGAGATCGGTGCCAAACAGGACTTTCTCCGGGTACCACTCGAGCCAGTAGCGGAGCGTGGTCGCGAGCTCGCGAGTGGGGAGGAGCCACGTCTGCTCCGAAAAGTCGGTGTAGACGTTTGGCTTCATGAGGAGTGGCGCGATCTCTCTGGAGTACGGTCCCGCGCCGCCGTGCAGCAGTACGAACTTCGTGTTGCGAAGCGATGCGTCGTCGAGAACCGGCTCGAGGAGCAACGGATTCGCGCCGGCGAGCTCGAAGTAGCCGCCGCATCCATAGCCGGTGTGAATGTGCACCGGCAATCCGAGGCGTCCCGACTCCACGGCGATGTGATGGAAGATCGCGTCCTGGAGCGCGCGGTACCCCGACACATCTGGAACGCCGCCGGCCGCGTACTTCGCGTACACCGAGTCGGCTGCCCCACGGTCGCCGCGCGCGAAATCGAGTGAACGCAGGTACGCGGCTTCGTACTTCACCGCGACGGCGCCCTCGCGCTTGAGTCGCTCCAGCGTCGGCGTCACGACTCGGGACAGGTACGCGTCGAGCGTTGCGGGCCGCGCGCTTGTGCCGAGGGCCGACATGTAGCGCGCGAGCAGCGCGTCTTCGCGCGCAAAGAAGATCTTGCGATCGGGCGTGTACGCGGCGAGCGCGCTGTTATCGAGTGGAAACAGCAGCGCGTCGACGAACGGCACCCACCGAAAGCGAGGGGCGTCGAGCCCGCGTCCAGGCGCCACACGATTGGCGAGCTCTGTCTCGATACCGAGTCGGTCGAGCACCCAGGCCGGGTAGCGGTCGCCCTGCGCCATCTTGACCCGCGACTTGGCTGCCGCGAGCTCCCGCAGGTGCGCCGAGTCCGCGTCGTCGTATCGGTAACCGTACAGCGACTTCCAGGCGGCGAGAAAGCGCGGATTGTCGGGACGCGAGCTCAGCGCCGGTGGCGTTGGCTCGAGCGGATCACAGGGCAGCGCGTCGAACTCTTCGTCTCGCTTGCCGGCGGGCACGATCCCCGGCGGGTGAGAATGGTTGTCGATCGCGCGGATGCCGCGGACCGCGCCGAGAATCGCAGGGTCCGGCGTTTGGGCGAGCGCGGCTGAACCACAGGCGAGCACCAGCGCGATGACGGCGGCCGGGCGTCGCATTCTCTCATGATGAAACTTCACCGACCACCCCTTCGATAGTGGCTCATAGGAGACCAAGCTGCGTTGATCGTCTCGCCCCTGCAACAGCGAATAACGGAGGGATCGGAATTGCCGCAAGCTGGCCTCATCGCCAGGCCGGCGTCCATCAATCCACAAATCGTGGGGCTCGGTGCCGATGCCTGGCTCGCCTGGACGCTCGTTGGTGTGGCCGCGCTCGGATTCGCGTTCACCTGGTGGGCGAGGGTCCACCTCGGCCGTCTTTGGTCTTCGACCGTCAGCCGCAAAGCCGACCACCACGTCGTGAGCACCGGCCCGTATGCCATCGTGCGGCATCCGATCTACACGGGAATTCTGCTCGCGATGCTTGCCACCGCGCTCCTGCGCGGCACCGCCGCCGCGTTCGTCGGCGTCGCATGGCTCATCGTCGGCTTCAACCTCAAAGCCCGCCTCGAGGAATCATTTCTCCGAAGCGAGCTCGGTGAGGAGACGTACGGCGCCTACGCCAGTCGCGTGCCGATGCTGATCCCGTTCGCGCCGGCCTGATCTCTTCCCACTCGATGAAAGCGACGGGCTATATGCCCGTCGCCATTCCGTCGAGCAACATGCGGCGCTCGCGCGTCACTTCGCTGCTCGCCCGCATCGTGAGCGTCTTCGGCGGCACCTGAATGCCGGTAAGTCTGTTGAGCAGCGCCAGCAGCGTCGGCTTGTCGTCGTCGAAGTCGCCGTGATGCTTCGCGCCCGACGCGCCGGGCCGCCCCTCGACTTCGTCGTTCGGCGCCTTGATCCACACCGCGCGCTCGCTTCGGAACAGCGCGGATAGCGCGCTGCTCCTGGCGGCGAACTTTTCCATGCCGAGGATCGGCGTGCCGTCGTTGCGGATCATCGGGATGCGCTGCTTCTCCTCGAACGCGTTCGAGACGAGGTAGAGCAAAGACTTGTGATAGATGTTCGCGCAGTTGTCGTCCTGCTCGGCGCGGTCGGTGAGAGTGTACAGGACGAAGCGTTCGATCTCGGCGCGCTCGATGGCCGGCAGGTAGTCATCCTCGAACAGCGCCATCGTACAGGCCGGCGCCCACAGCGTACACGTTCTGACCGGGCGTCCGTGCGCTCGCAGCAGTCGCACCAGGCCGCCGAGGAAGATCGAGCCCGCGCTGTGCCCGGCAATGTGCAGCTCGAGGCTCGGATACCGCGTGAACAGCTTCTCGAGCGCCTGCACGAACTGATACAGGCCACCTCCGTCCGGGCACGCTTTGGTTGGCGGCGCGGCCGCGGCCAGCGCATTCTGCTTCATCTGATCCCACGACGCCTTGCCCGTCGCGAGCCGTGCGACCGGTTCGAGCGCGTCGTCGAGCCGGTCGAACATGAAGTCCTTGGCCGCGTCGAGAATCCCCTCGGTGCGCCGCTTGCTGAGCGCGTCCTGAAGGATGTAGTTGAGCGTCGAGAAGTAATCCGTCTTCCAGATAAAAGAGAGCGGATACACCTCGTGCTCGAGCAACGCCGAGCGATAATTGGCCACCTTCTGCACGGCAGACTCCTCGTCGACCAGTCCGCCATGCGCGTAAAGCAGCACGCGCTTCGCCCGCCAGCCTTTCATCGCTGCCGGGATTTCGCGATTGACGATTCGATCGAGCCCTGCCGTGTCGGTGCCGTACGTGCCGCCCGGCCGCAGTTGCCCGTCGTTGCCCAGACTGATGATGTGTGATCGCAGCTCGTGAATCGCGCGCACGCGAGCGCCACGAGCAGCGTTGGCGTGCGCCGTTGCCGGGGACGCCGCCGCCTGGAGATGGACCGGCACGCCCAGCCGCGCGACCCATACGTCGGTACTGTTGGCGAGCCAATCGTCATAGCCGATGTGGCCGAATCCCTTTCGGCCCCAGTCGTCGCCCCACGAATTCTGGATCCAGAAGCCGTCCGAGTCGTAGGCGACGATGGCGAACGCGTGGCCGCCGAGCATCTCCTTGTCGCGGCGAATGAGTCCGTCGCTGCCGACGTCGTCCCATCCGGCGTGGACGTCGGACGTGGCGTAGAGGACGCCGACTTCGGTAATGGCGCTGTGCATCGCGGCGAGATCGCGATGGTTCACGCGATAGTACGCGCCGATCGGACGGCCGAGCGCGTCGAGCCACGGGTCTTCGCGCTTTGCCGGACCTCGCTTGGTCCACAGCGGCTCGGCGCAGACGCCGTGCTTGTGCCAGCCTTTCATGGCGCCCCGCGCGCTCGAGCCCTCGTAGCGCTCGCCTGGCCATTCGTCGTAGCGGCGAGCGAGGTCGTAGAACATCCACGGGCTCACCCGGTGACGAATCGGCTGATCGTTGCGCGTGTAGAGCAGATAGTTCGCGACGGTCGCGAGGCCGAATCCGGTACAGGCGCCTTCCTGGCCCTGGTCGAGGATCGGGATGTCAAGCTTCGCGTAGTCGTCGAGCTTCTTCTCCGGCGGAACCTCGACGAGCGTGGGCACGTACATCTGGTCCCGGAAATCGAGCGTGTCGCGTCGGGCGACAAGCTTTCGACCACTACGTGTCCTGAGGATTCGCTGTGACATCGGCGGGGTTCTCCGCGATACGGTGTGACTGGGTGCCGGCGTCGGCGATGCCCTAACTAGCACGCCCACCGGGCAAAGCGCCAGAGCATGCGGGCATTAGAAGGCTTTAAGAACGACTCGTGTGGTGGCTTGCCAAAGATTCGCCGGCTGGCGATCATGCTCTCTCTCACGTGTGGAGTCGGAGGAGCAATGCCACGTACTCGAACCCGCCGCCCGCCTTCCGTCAAACGCTCTCCTCGCAAGGCGGCGAGAGCGGCCGCTCCGGGGGCCGAGGCGCCGCACATCGCGCTGGTCAACGTTCCCGCGGACGGACTCGAGCCCGACGGCTTTCACGATTTTCGTGTGCGCGGCGATCTCGCGGCGTCGTACCAGCGTGTGCGCGCGCGCGTGCGCGCACTTGGCGGCGTGATCACCTCGAGCGGCGCATTGCGCGATCTCCATGAGCCCGCCACTCCTGGCCGAAGTCGAACGAGTCTCCACTATACCGGTCGCGCGATCGATCTCTACATCGAATCGGGAGCGCGCACGTCGAAGGATCCGTATCTCGTCGTCGCATCGCAGGCCGGCACGACGCCGACCTGGACGATCTACTGCGAGAGCCGCGACCCTCACCCCGACGACGAGTCGTATAACGCATCGTTGCTCGAGGAGCGGACACTCGACTGCGCGATCTGGAAGAAGGGCGTAGGTCTCGACACCATCAAACGCACGGCGCGCGTCTTCAACCTGACGCAGCTCTTCATGGACGAAGGCTGGAAGCCCATCTCGGCGCGATCGGACTGGAAGACGAACTATCTCTCGTGCGAGTGGTGGCACTTCCAGAACGAGTCGGGTCTGCGACTCGGCGCGAGCCTGTTCGGCGACGACCTGCTCAAGGTCTGGCCGAGACCGCTCGTCGAATCGAGCGGGCTCGCGCTCGATGCGGTGTGGCGCGGACGGTACTTCCAGATTCCGTCGGGCGGCTCGCCGCCGGCGCCCGGAACGCCGGCGGCGCCGAGTGCCGATGCGACTCGCTTCATTCAGACGGCGCTGAATTCCGTGGACCGCGAATCGCTCGACGTCGATGGCAAGTTTGGATCGAACACCCGCGACGCCCTCAAGCGATTCCAGGAGCACAGCGGATTGCCGGTGACCGGGCTGTATGACGCTGCGACGGAGGCGGCGCTGCACGACGCCATACAGCCGGTGAATCGATAGCGTCGCGGCTGTCCAGCACGGCGGCTTGGCGGTATTGTAGTGTCCATGCGCCGTGCCCGACTCGCAATCGTCCTGCTCCTGCCCGCCTGTTATCGCTACATCGCCGACGGGAGCACTGTCTCCGCATCTCCCGGTGTGGACGCGCGACTCGTGCTGACGCCGGCGGGCGCGGCGACGCTTGCACCGGTTCTCGGTCGCGAAACGGCGGCCGTCGAAGGCCGGGTGATGAGCAGGTCCGATTCCGTCTACGTCGTGAGCGTGTCAGCCACGCTCAAACGAGCGCAAGGCGCGAGCAGCGACTCGGCGCTGAGCCGAACCGCGTGGGCGGGTGAATCGGTGACGATACCACGCGCCGCGGTGGCGGAAACCGAGCGCCGATCGCTCGACTCGCGGCGCACCGTGGTGGCCGCCACCGTGTTCACCGCCGCCGCCGTCGCTGCAGTTCGCCTGATCGTGCACAGCGTCGGCAGCAGCGGCGGCGGTGGTGACACGGGCGGACCCGTGGTCACGCCGTAGCGCTTTCGGCGTCGTTCAGGGCGTACACTCCGGCAGTCTCGCGTTCGTCGGCTGTGGCGCGAGCGGGTTCGATTGGCGCTCGATCGACGAGATCGGGAAGAAGCAGGCTTTCTTGGCGGCGATCGAGTTTGGAAGCCAGCGATCGGCCTTCAACCCGAACCGATAGAGATCATGCAGGCGCCGCGTCTGGAGGAACAGATTCACGCGCCGCTCGTGGATCAGAATGTCGCGCGCCGCCGGCGTCGTGCCATCCCAGGCGGGGAGGGCGTCGGCCGTGCGCACCGCGTTGATCCGCGTCTTGAACTCCGCAGCGTTGTTTTGAGCGAGCGCCGCTTCGGCGAGGATCAGCTGCATCTCCTTCCACGACGTGAGCGTGAACGGGATCAGCGTCGTCGATGACACGCGGCAGCAGTCGTCGATGTTCTTGGCGGTCACCGGGTCGGGCTGTCCGGACACGGGATCGACGAGCTTGATCCCCGCCAAGCCCGGCAGCGGCTGGAGGCCGTTCTTGCTAGGATCGGGATTGATGTAGTCGCCGCCCGCGCGAATTTCCTGCCGCGAGTTCATCTCCGAGCCAACGTTGTTCGTCCCGGTATTCGCAGTGGTGGCGATGACGCGATAGCGGTAGTTGCTCGGCATGACAGCGAGCGCCGCGGTGGCATCTGCCGTCGCGCCGGCGTCGCTCACGAGCGGATTCGCCGGCGTGGTGCGCGCCGGTTTGAGCAAATGCCAAACCGCCTTCGAGAACTTGGTCCGCGCGCGCAGCCCGAGGATCTGCGCCTGCAGATCGGTATTCTTGAGACTCTGCGCGATCGGCAGCGCGCGATCCAGGTAGACGACGGCGGAGTCGTAGACCTGGATCATGTTCGCCGGTCCCAGCGGCGCCGCAGGTTTGGTGCGGTCGGAGGCGAGCACGAAATCATCGTAGTTGTCGCCGATCGTGATGTAGGAGATCGCCGCGTACACGTACGTGCGTGCCAGGTCGGCACGGTTGCGCAGCGTGCCGGCTTTGTCGAAGCCCTCGAGTCGGTCGATCGTGTAGTTCGAGAGCCAGCGCACCTCGCTGGCGAACGGGTACGCGGCATCGTTGTACTCGTTGACCGGATCGGAGACGTCGCCGGCGTCGAGCTGACCCCAATTCTCGCGCGACCCGACCCATGTCAGCTCGTCGCTCGACACCGAGTACGGGCCGTACACCGAGGTGATCATCCGCGTCATGGCGGAATTCAGTCCGTTGGCGAGCGTCGGCGCGCTCGACGCGTCGTCGAGCGCGCTCTCGTCGATCGCGTTCGGGTTCTTGACGTTGGTGTCGAACATGGTGCATCCGGAGGCCGCGACCAGCAGGATGAAGCCGGTCAATGCGAGTTTTCTCATTGTCCGTTCCTCCTCAGAAGCCGAGGCTGATCTGGATCGAGTACCGTCGCGGCACGGGCATGCCGAACGAGTCGCTCGCGTCGTTGAAGTTCCCGGTCACGCCGCCGGCAGCTTGCCGGCCGGCGTATGCGATCTCTGGGTCCGATCCGGAGTACGGCGTCCACAGACCGATGTTGCGGCCGGCGAGCGTGATCGACATCGATCGGGCGCCGGCGCGGGCGGCGACTCGCTCGGGCGCGATGTAGGTCAGCGCGAGCTCGCGGAATCGCAGGAAGTCGCCCTTCTCGAACTCGTTGAGTCCCGGCTCGAGCAGGTGTCGGTGTTCCCGAATGTACGTGTCGGCGGCCTTGAGACGCTCGTCCGGCGTACTCGCCGGATCGTTGAGCACCGCCTCGACCTCGGAGTACGCCTTGAGATTCGATCCGATCGTGGCATGCTGCGAGTTGCGGAACGCGTACGTGAGGTTGTGTACCATGAACCCCGTGCGCCACTCGAACAGGCCCTGCAGCTGCCAGTTCTTCCGATAGTTGATCGTCGGCCCGAACGTTCCGGTCCAATCGGGAAAGATGCTGCCGATCCGCTGTTCGCTGGTGTTGCCGCTGCCGTCGTAGTCGGCGAGCAGCGGTTTGAGTGCGTTTTGAACCGCGGCGGTCTTGAGGTCGCGCGGCTGTGCCAGGTACGCCAGCAACTCCTCCTTGGTGGCGGCGCGGCCGTTGCCGTTCAGGCTGATGGGATACTGGTTTGGCCCATAGCACAGGATGTCGGAGCCTTTCTTGTTCTTTGCCGGCGACGTTCCGCCGTTGGGGCACGCCGACGCCAGTCGCGGCGCGTAGATCGAACCGAGCGGATCGCCTTCCTTCAGGAATACGCGGTGGCGGATGTAGTCTGCCTGCGTCTTGATGACCGGCGCGCCGCCGAGCGAGACGAGTATCTGCTTGGTGTACGCGGCGTTGGCCGTAAAGTCGATGGCGAGCCCTGGCCGGTTCACGATGTACGTGCGCGAGCCGAGCTCGACGCCGTGCGCCTTGGCCTGTCCGATGTTGTCGAGCTGTGTGCGGCGGAATCCGCCCGAAACCGGGAACTGCCTGGCGATCAGCAGATCGTTGACGGTGCGGTGCCACGCTGTCGCGTTGAGGCCGACGCGATCCCTCCAGAGTCCGGCCTCGAACCCTCCTTCGATCTCCGTGGCGACCTCCGGCTTGAGCGCCGGATTGCCGAGGTTCGAGGGCACCAGACCGGCGCCCAACTCGCCACGAAGGGGCGCGAACGTGGTGAACTTGTCGAATGCGCCGGGCTGCCGTCCGGATCGGCCGACCGCCATACGAACGCGCAGCGTGTTCACGCCGAGCGGCGTGTGCCATGACGACAGATCGCTCGGGACCAGGGAGATGCTCGCCTTGGGATAGAAGATGGCTGGCGCCTGAGCGCCGAAGGCACTCGCATAGTCGTACCGGCCGCCGAGCGTGAGGTAACTCCAGTTGCGGTATCCCAACTGCTCCTGGGCGAAAAACCCGCCGTTGATCGACGTCAGCAGGCCCTCGGACACGGAGATGTTCTGTCCGCCGGCGCCCACGACTTCGATGCCGGGGCCCGGGAAGTTCGTCGACGAGCCGCCCGACGACAGCGAGCGCACGTTGAAGACCTGCAGTCCGGCGACGAGCGCCGACGAGAGTGTGGGCAGAAGGTCGCGGTTCCACGCCACCTTGCCGTCGAGCGTCAATACGCGGGTTTGATCCGCCGAGACGCCGCGCGATCCCTCGACGTTGTTGGTCGTGTACTCGTCCACGTTGTAGCGAAAGCGCGAAAACGTGAAGCTGCGCGTGTCCGACACGTCCCAGCCGCCGACGAGATCGACGGTGATCTCGCGAAGCGGCGTGTACGTCGCGCTCACCGAACCGTTGTAGCGCTGGACCGATTCTTCGGCCTGCTGCTGCATCGATTCGCGGACCGTCATGAATGCCTGGTTGCCGAACGCGTTGCCCGGACCGCTGCAATCGCCTGGCGCGATTTCGGAGGACTTGCTGCAGTTCGCCAATTCCGGGCGCGCGTACAGGGCGAGTGCGTACGTACCGTAGATGCTGTTGCCGATGATGCCGCCGCCCGGGATCGCGTTCCAGGTGTAGTAGTAGCCCGAACGCAGACCGAGGCGCGTGTTGTTGAACGGCACGAGCGTCAGATTCACGCCGGTCTGAATCCGTTTCAGCCCGTCGGTCGCGGGGCCCAGGCTCTTGCCGCCGATCGGGCCGTCCTCCTGCTGGTACCGTCCAGACGCGAAGTACGTGAATGCGGAACTTCCACCGTTCACCTGGCCGGAGGTCGTCGTCGCCTTGCCGGTCTCGCTGAGGTAGTCGCGCCAGATCGGGACCTCGAACACCTGGAACGGTTTGAGGGTGCCAAGGTGCCAGTAGGCCGCGGTGCTGTCGGCCTGCCCTTGCGTCCTTGCGTAGCCGGAGTTGGGCGCAACGCGATCGGGAAACTGAATCGCTTCCTGTTGAAGACCGAATTGCCAGCGCGTCGGACCATTGGTGCCGCGCTTGGTGAAGATCTGAATCACGCCGTTCGACGCCTCGGTACCGTAGAGCGTGGCCGCGGCCGCGCCCTTGAGCACCTCGATGCGCTCGACCGATTCGGGGTCGATGTCCTCGAGTCGCGACGTCTGGCCGCCGCCGCTGTTGATGCGGATGCCGTCGAGGAAAATGACCGGCTCGTTGGACTGCGTGAGACTCGCGTTGCCGCGAATGCGGATACGCGCTCCGCTGCCCGTGAGTCCCGCCGAATTGATCGCCGAGAGTCCGGGTTCGCGCGCCTGGAGAAGCGCTGACATGTCGTTGATCGGCGCGTTGGGCGGCGGCTGAATGACGGCGACGGTATTTCCGAGCTTCTTCGCCTCGACCTGTTGGCCGCTGCCGGTGACGACGACCTGCTCGAGTTGCAGCGCCGACACGGTCAGTTGAAAGTCGGCCTGCACCGTTTGGCCCGCGGCAACGACGACAGACTTCGATGCAGGCGCGAAGCCGATGACGCGCACGCGCACTTCCACCTGGCGCGCGGGTACGCCGACTATCCGGAAGGTTCCGGCGTCGCTCGTCGTCGCGCGGATCGTGGTGCCGGCGACGGTGATTCGCGCGTTGGCGATGGGACGGGCGGTGCCGGCGTCGATCACCTTTCCCTCGACCGCGCCAATTCCCTGCTGAGCGGGGAGCGGCGCGGGGCGGCCAATTCCTACGGCGGCGAGCGTGCTGAGGAACAGCGAGAACAGCCGGACGCGCTTCGACATCGCGGACCTCCTCCTGTCACATGACGGTCGGGTCGGATGCAACGAGCTGGAACGTCGGGTATGTCTGTCCGTCGGGGCGGGGAAGAATAGCCGCCCACGGCCGCGCCACAAGGGGCGATGCGACTCTACACCACCGGCCGCTTCTTCCCGTACCCCGTCGCCTGCTCGAACGCGTGCGCCATCTGCAGCACGCTCCAGTCATCGCGATGCCGCGCGACGATCTGTAGTCCAACCGGCAGTCCGCTCGCGGTGAACCCCGCCGGCACCGAGATCGCCGGACACGCCATGAACGTCACGTACCAGCAGGAGCGCATCCAGTCGATGTACGTCCCCATCGCGACGCCATCCACCACGGTCGGATACTCGGTCGTGCTGTCGAACGGCTCGACCTGCGTCACCGGCAGCACGAAGTAGTCGTACTTCTCGAAGAAGTGGTACGTGTCGCCGTACATCTTCGTCTGTCGCGCCAAGGCGCGCGCCACGTCGGCAGCGCTATGCCGTTCCGCTTCGGCGATCTCCCACTTGACCGTCGCCTTCACGAGATCGGGATGCTCGCGCGCGAGCGGTCCGTTCTCCGAGTAGTACGAGAGATGTCGCAGCGCCTCGAACGCCTCGTCCACACCTCCGAAGTCCGGCTCCGCTTCCTCGACGACGCAGCCTAGCTCCTCGAACGTCTTGCGACTCGCGTTCACGACGCGGCGGATCTCCGGCTCGAAGGGAATCCCGCCGAGGTCTCTGAACCACGCCACGCGAACGCCCTTGAACGAGCGAGCCAGCGGCGCGCGAAAACGAGCCGGGTCCTCGTCGATCGAGTGCGGGTCGCCGGGGTACGGTCCGGCGATCGCGCTCAGGAAGAGCGCGACGTCCGCGACGTTGCGGGCCATGGGCCCGCTGGTCGACAGCGGCGACCATGATCCATTCTTGCGCGGCACGCGCCCCGACGACGGCCGAAAGCCGACGACGTTGTTGAACGCCGCGGGATTACGCAGTGAGCCGCCGGTGTCGCTTCCGTCTGCGATCGGCACCATGCCCGTCCGCAGTGCCGCCGCCGCGCCCCCGCTGCTCCCGCCGACAGTCTTGGCGAGGTTGTAGGGATTGTGGGTGGCGCCGAACACCGGGTTGAACGTGTTCGATCCGGCGCCGAACTCCGGCGTGTTCGTCTTGCCGAGCATGATCGCGCCGGCCTCACGAATGTGCGTGACGATGAGCGCGTCCTCGGTGGGAACATGATCCTTGTAGAACGGCGAGCCATAGGTCGTGCGAATCCCTGCCGTGTCGACGAGATCTTTGTGGGCCACGGGCAGTCCGTGCAGCGGGCCGAGCCCGGCGCCGCGCGCCTGTTGCTCGTCCGCGTTCGCGGCGCCCGCCATGGCGCGATCGGCGACGAGCGTGACGATGGCGTTGATTTTTGGATTCACACGATCGATCCGCGCGAGATGCGCGGTCATCACCTCACGCGCCGACACTTGCCTGCGGCGAATGCGCGTGGTGAGCTCGGTCGCGGTGAGATCGCACAGTTCGTCCGCGACACCGAGGAGCTGTCCGAATTCGCGGCGGTTCATGGGATCGTGCGTCTCGTCAGACATCGGCAGATGGCTCGAGCGGCGCCAATTTTACGATGCGTAGGGAAACGACGATAGAGCGAACAACGATAGAGCGAACGGCATAGGGCGGGCGCTAAGGGCGGAAATTCCAGAAAACGGAGATGCCAAACGACGGAAATGCCAAACAGCGAAAGCGCCAAACGGCGTCAACGGCGGCGGACAAACCGCGGAACTACGTGAAAGCCAAACGGCGGGTGACGCGCTTGTCCCATTCACCCGCCGTTTCGCGCTCTTCGTCAGTCACGCCCTTCACGCCGTTTGGCACTTTCGCCGTTTGGCATCTTCGCCTGTTGGCACTTCCGTCGTTTGGCACTTCCGCCCTTAGCGCCCGCCGTCTGCCGTCCGCCCTTCCCAGGTTACCAGATTCTCGCCCTGAGACTATCCGCCCGCACCATCGGGTCTCCCTCCTTGCACCCCCACGCCTTCGCGAACTCCGCCATGTTGCTCACCGGCCCGTTCGTGCGCCACTTGCCCGGCGAGTGCGGATTCGTCTTGAGGTTCTGCAGCTCCGCCTCTGGTCGCGTGAGTCCTCGCCACACCTGAGCCCAGGCAAGGAAGAACCGCTGCTCCGGCGTGAACCCGTCGATCTTCGTCCGCGGTTTGCCGGCGAGCGCTTTCTCCATCGCGTAGTAGGCGACGGTCAGCCCGCCGAGATCGGCGATGTTCTCGCCGAGCGTTAGGCGGCCATTCACGTGCGACGTGCTGTCCACGACGGTGTACGCGTTGAACTGATCGACGACGCGCTGTGCGGCGGTCTTGTACTTGGCCGCATCCGCCGGCGTCCACCAATCGCGCAGATTGCCCTGCGCGTCGAAGTTGCGGCCGGAATCGTCGAAGCCGTGCGTCATCTCGTGGCCGATCACCGCGCCGAGTGCGCCGTAGTTCACCGGGTCATCGGCTTTGGGATCGAAGAACGGCGGCTGGAGAATGCCGGCAGGGAACTGGATCTGGTTGAGCGACGAGCTGTACGACGCGTTCACGGTCGG
>DATISA010000333.1:0-6829 GCA_035469245.1 Gemmatimonadaceae bacterium | reverse complement strand
AACGTGCTACCTCTCCCGACTTCGCTCTCGACCCAGATTCGGCCGCCATGACCGGCAATGATTCCCTGCGCGATGGCCAAGCCAAGTCCCGTGCCTCGCGTGGTACTGCTGCGCTTGGCGTGCCAGAACCAATCGAATACGTGCGGAAGATCTCCGGCCGGTATCCCGGCGCCCGTATCCTGAACCGACAGCACGACTTCGCGCTCGGCATTCCGGGCGCTGAGGCAGATGCGGCCCCCAGCGGTGGTGTACTTCAGCGCGTTGCCTGCCAGATTTGCAAGCACCTGGACAATGCGCTCCCCGTCCGCGTGGACGAGTGGCAGCGAATCGGGGACGTCGACGCGCAGCTCCACGTTCTGCGTGCGCGCCCGCGCCGCGATCATTTCTCGTACAGCTTCGACCATCGGCGAGACCGTTTGCTGCTCGACCTGGACGGACAGACGTCCGGCATCGATGCTCGCGACATCCAGCAAGTCCTGCATGAGCCGCTGCATCCAGCCAGCCGCGACGACGATGTTCTGTACCTGCGCGGCCCGATCGGCGGTGAGAAATTCCGGCGGGGCCGATCGAAGCGAATCCGCCGACATCGTGATCGCGCTGAGGAAGTTTCGCAGGTCGTGTGACACCACGCCAAGCACGCGGTCGCGCGCCGCACTCGCCCGTTCGGCGCGACGCAGGTGGAACGCGTTGTCGATCGCAAGTGCCCCTCGCTCGGCGAGCATCGTCGCCAACGCGAGATCGTCCGCATCGAATGTCTGCCCCGGCGCGCTTCCGATCGTCATGGCGCCCGTCACGCGTCCCCGTGTTTGCAGCGGGACCAGCAGCAGCGCGCTGCTGCCGAGCTCCTGCCACAGCGCTAACTGCTCTGCGTCGATGGTGTGAGCCTCCAACCAGTCGTGGGAGACGGGAGTCACGATTTCCGGCGACCCGGATCGCAGGACGTCGATCACGCGTTCTGGCGAATCAAGCTGCAGGCCGCCGACCTCCAGGGCGCGCAGAATCGCGTTGACGGCCGGATCAGGGTGCACGCTCGCCGCGCGCCGAAGACTCGTTGCGTGACCCTCGCCTTCTTCGATCACGTCGACGATACACCAGTTACCGATGACGCCGATGGGCAAGCGCGTGACGGCAATGAGCTGCGCCTCATAGTCGAGCGGGATCGAAAGCCGCGCACCCGCCTCCGAGAGAGCATGCTCGCGGCGCTCGACGCGTTTTCGCTCGGTGATGTCGCGCAGCACGGCCGTGAAAAGGACGCCATCGTGCGTCGCCAGCTTGGAGACGGACGCCTCGGCCGTGAACTCTTGGCCGCCGCGTCGGCAGCCGATGATCTCCGGTCGTTTTCCCACGAAGTGCGCTGGCTCCGACAACTGGGCGAACTGCGCGACGCGGCTGCGATGCGCAGCGGCGAACCGCTCCGGCATGAGCAGGTCCAGCGGTTTCCCCATCACCTCGCTCGGCGCGTAGCCAAAGACCGCCTCGGCCCCCCGATTGAAATGCACAATCTCGTTATGCTCATTCACCGTGATGATGGCGTCGGCCGCGATGTCGAGGATTCCTGCGAACTTCGCCTCGGAAGCACGGAGAGCCAGCTCGACCTGTTCTCGGCGCTGGAGATCGCGCCGAACGGAGCGCCGTGCACCGATGGCCAAACCGATCGACGCAGCGCTCAGCATGAGAAAGATGAACCACGCGAGCTGCTCGCGGGTCGCCTGTGCCGATGCCCGTTCGGCGAGCAAGCCGTCGGTGCGAACGCCGAGCGTGTACACTGCAGCCTCGATGCGCGCCATCAACGTATCCACAGCGGCTGTCGACGTCGGACGGAGACCGTCACGCAGGGAGCCACCGCGCCTGTCGCCAGCGCGAGCGTCGCTGACGCGTGCGAGGGTTCGCTCCAACTCGGCGTGGACCTTGCCAACGATGGACCGGAGGGTGTCCACCGTGCGTCCGATCGACGGGTCGATGGCTCCGAGCGCGGTGAGCTGCGCCAGCTCTCGCATGACCGAATCACTGCTCGAGCGATAGCGCCCGAGGTAAGAGCTGTCGCCTGTCAGCAAGAAAGCACGCACCCCGTCGGACGCGTGGTCTACATTGTTGTCGAGGACCAGTAGCCTCGCGCGCGTTTCGCGGACACGGGATACCCACTCGGCATCGTCCACGAGCTCGGACGTCATGCGCGCCGCGATCGCGGCGACCACGACGAGTCCCGCGGAGACGATGCTGATTGCGAGCGTGACCTTCCGAACGGTCGAAAAAGGCATGACCTGATTGCGTGTTCGCAGCGCGCTCGGAGGGACCAGCGATGCTGCAGCCGCGCGCCGCATCATATGGTGGCTACGCGCCGAGTGACGAGCACGTTGGCGTGCCCTGACGTGCAGATCAAGGATTTCCGTTCCGCCGGTCTCTTATTGTACCGTTCTTACCACCCCGTGCTCACGCCGAGTCCGCTAATCTCCTACAACGACGGTCGATGCGACCATCCATTTCTTCGAAGATGCAAGGAAGCCCCGCGGCGCGGGACACGAGCCCTCGATGTTCAACGGGCCACGAGTCAATGCTCCCGCGTGTTGCTCCTGACCATGTCGTGGACCGAAATTGCCGGTACCCCACTCCGTCATGGTGCACGATGAAAGGCACAGCAGCTCTGGTTTCGACGATCGTCCTGCTCGGGGCGGCGCACGCTCTTGGCGCGCAGGGCGGCCGCGGCGGTCCACAGGCTGGCGCGATGCGCGAAGCGTCGCAGCTGGACGTCGCGGGAAAGACGTCGGAGGCGCGAGCGATCTTTCAGCGGATGATCGACAGCGCCTCCGATCCGGCGGCAAAGGCCGCCGCGCAGCGCGCGATGGCAATGTCGTACGCCTTCGACGGCGACTGCGCGAAAACGCTCGAGTACGAGCAGATGGTGATCGACTACTGGAAGACGCGCGAAGCCGCCGAGCCGCAGAACGCATTCTACCAGGGAGGCGAGATGGCGAACGAGGGCGCGCGGGTGTGTATCGATGCCGGCGACCTGGCGTCGGCCGACAAGTGGTATCGGCTAGGCGCGGACCTTGGCAATCGCGAACCGGAACCTCGCACGCATCCGAAAAGCCTTTGGGATTTTCGCCTGGCGCATGCGCTCGGCCGACTTGCCGCGCGACGCGGCGACAAGGCCGAGGCGGCGCGGCAGATCGCCGTTGCGCGCCGCGCGCTCGACTCCGATTCGTCAATGGCGGCGCAGCAGGAGCGATTCTTCCCGTACCTGACGGGATACGTGGCGCTCTACACAGGAGATCTGCAGACGGCGGAACGCGATCTGTCGCGTGCGATCGGCATGCGCGGCAATGACCGCGACCCGTTCATGCTCGCTCTCTTGGGGATGACGTACGAGAAGCTCGGGCGCGCCGACGAAGCGCGAGCGGCGTACCAGAAGGCGTACGACAACGCCACGGCGCACAATCCGCCGGCGGCGTTCGCGCGTCCGTTTGCGCGGCGCAAGCTTGCAGGCCAGCCGAACGGTTACTGACGGTGACTACTGCCCGCGTCGGCCTGATTTCATCGACGTCGCGTGCGGTTTGACGGTTTGTGCACGGGGCGTCGACGGCACGTGCGCGTCGAGCTTGTGTTCAGCGGATGGCGTGGCGGGGCCCTGCGGTTTGCGCGAGAAGTCCGGGATGTTGCGATTGCCTTTCTTCTTCATATGCCCTCCTCGAGCTGCATAGGCCGATCGTGCTGGCGGGGTGCGGGTGGCGGCCTATCGATATCCGAACTTTAGCAGAAATCGCCCCGCCTTGGGATAGTAGCGGTCGCCCGGCAGCGCCCAGCCAAGAGAATCCGCGAGCCGATCGTAGGTGTTGAACAGGAACGCAACGTAGAATGCATCGCGTACGGCCTCTCGCGAAACGCCCCGCGCGAGCACGGCTCTGACGTCATCGGCCGCTAGCGTTTCGTGCTCCAGAGTGAACTTCACGAGCAGCCCCAGCATCGCCCGCAGCTTCTCGTCGATCGGAGCCGTCGTGTAGTCCGCGAGCACCAACCGCGTCGTGTCACCGCCAAGCGCCGCCTCCGCGACCGCGGAGTGAGCATTCGTTCAGAAGACGCACTGGTTGAGTCGCGATACGAACGCCGCGAACAGCTCGCGTTCGCCCACCGACCACGACGACGGTCCGCGCATCACCTGGTGCGTGAGCTCGGAGAATCTCGCGCCGAAGAAGCTCTTTCTGTACAGCAGTGTGCGGACGACGCCGGGAGCATGGCCAGTCATAACGCGCATCGCCGCGAGCCTGACCTTGTCCGAGAACGTGTGCCCGCGATGGACTCGCGCCAGCCTCATGCTTCCTCCAAGGCAGCGAGTCCCGCCGCGAGTCGCTGGCGCGACGCGCCGAGCGCCGCGGCAACGATGATCTCGAACATCTTGTCGTCGCCGTGCACGGCTTGGAGCGACGCTACATCGTCGTCGGTCACCGTGTACGCGTGCTGATGAATCTTGCCGACGAGCGTCCGCAGGTCGGACGCCACGTCAGAGTCCGCGGCAGCCTCGCGCCGGGCCGCGGGATCGCTCTCGCCGGGGCCGTCGAGTACTTGATGAAAAATCTCGTCGCGCAGTTTCGCGTGCGGATCGTGCATCGATCGATGTTCCCCTTTGAACCTGCGTGAGACGTCCCGCCACTCGGCCGGCTCGCGCGAGTATGCACACGCGCCGCGCGGTTCGGAAGGGTTGCGCGGTGTGACGGATGCCACACGAACCCGCGGCGAATGCCCTACACCGGTTCCTCAGATTCCCCGACTGGAGTTCGCTCGCGCCGCGGCTGACGATTGGGGCGACCGGGTCATCGGGGACTCATGGACCACACCACGAGAATCGACGAGTGGCGACGGCGCCTTTTGTACTGCGTCGGCGGCCTCCTAGCGTTCGAGACGCTGACGGGCGTCGCCGTCTACCTCCTGCCGTTCAGCGTGTCGAATCAGGTGATGGTGCTGCTCCACACCGTTGCCGGCCTCGCATTCGTCCTGCCGTACGCGTGGTACCAGATTCGGCATTGGCGTCTGTACCACTCGCTGCGCTGGTCGCACGAGATGCTGACCGGATACTTCTCGATGGTGGCAACGCTCGCACTCAGCATCACGGGCGTCGTCCTCACGATTCAGGCGGCGACGTCGACGAGCATCAGCCATTGGCTCGATGTGGTGCACATCCTCGCAACCGTCGCGCTGATTGGCGCCGCGGTGCCGCACATCCTCACGCCGATCACGCGCGCCGTGCGGGCTCGCGCGAGCGAATCCGCGGCGCTGACAAAGACCGCGGCGGTGACGTTCGGTTGGCGCATGCTGTCGCTGACAGCGGCGCTGTTCGTGTTCGTCGTGCTCGGTGTCGCCGCGTACCGTCCGCCCACGCTCAAGAACGAGCTCCCCAAGGATTACAGCTACGTCTTTGGACCCCAGCGACCATTCGCGCCGAGCCTCGCCCGCACGCAGAGCGGGGGCGCCTACGATGCGCGACTGCTCGGCGGATCAGCGTCGTGCGGGCGCTCCGGCTGCCACAAGCAGATCTACGACCAGTGGTCGGCGAGCGCGCACCGATACGCGGCGATGGATGCGGCGTTCCAGAAGATCCAGACGGTGATGGCGAAGCAGAACGGGTCGGAGTCCACGCGGTACTGCGGCGGCTGCCACGATCCGATCTCTCTCTTCTCGGGCACCAAGAACATCTTCGCCGAGAATCTCACGGAGCAAAGCGGCTACAAGGAAGGCGTGTCCTGCGTTGCGTGCCACGCGATCAAGGCAACCGACGTGAAGGGGAACGCGGCCTACGTCATCTCGCCGCCCAAACGCTACATGTTCGAGCTGGATCAACGGCCGGCGATGCAAATGGTGAGCGACTTCCTCATCCGTGCGTACCCCGTGCAACACGTCAAGAGTCTCGAACACAAGTTGTTCAAGAGTCCTGAATTCTGCGCCGCCTGCCACAAGCAGTTCATCGACAAGGAGATCAACAAGGTCGGCTGGGTACAGCTGCAGAACCAGTACGACAATTGGCGCAAGAGCCGCTGGAATCATCCCGGCGACGCGCGGCGCACGATCGAATGCCGCGAGTGTCACATGCCGCTCACGCCATCGACCGATCCCTCGAGCGGCGACGATCGCGACTACAATCGCTCGCCGCACGACGGGGCCGTGCGCGATCATCGGTTCATCGCCGCGAACCAGTTCATTCCCGTCGCCATGCACCTTCCGGGCGCGGACGAGCAGGTGCGGCTCACCGAGAAGTGGCTGCGCGGTGAGACCAACGTGCCGGAGATCGCCGACAAGTGGCGCAAGGGACCCGCGGTCCCGATCGAGATCGTCGCGCCGGCGGCGGCGACGGCGGGCGAAAAGATCGACATCCAGACGGTCGTCACCAACAACAAAGTCGGTCACGATTTCCCGACCGGCCCGCTCGATCTCATCCAGTCATGGGTCGAGGTCGAGGTCACTGACCAGAATGGAAAGGTCGTGTACCAGAGCGGCCAGCGCGACACGTCCAACTTCATCACGCCGGGCTCGTTCATCTTCAAGGCCGAACCCGTGGATCAGTACGGGAACCTCATCGATCGCCACAACCTGTGGGAGATGGTGGGCGTGCGGTATCGCCGCTCGGTCTTTCCGGGCTTCTCGGACCGCGCCGCGTTCAGCTTCACCGCGCCCGCCGCGACCGAGCTCCACGTGACGGCCCGACTGCTCTACCGCAAGCTCGATCAGTTCCTGATCAACTTCCTGTTCGGTGAGAACTCCGGCATCACGGCGCCGATCACGGTGATGTCGGAAGACACGAAGGTGATACGCGTCGCCGCGCATGATTGAGAGGGTCACCGCG
>DATISA010000332.1:0-4386 GCA_035469245.1 Gemmatimonadaceae bacterium | reverse complement strand
AGCCCTTTCCTGGCGGTCTGGCTGTCGGCGGGTGTGAACGCGGCGTCACTCATAGTCGGCGGGCTTCGTTCGGCGGCCCAACATAGCTTCTGACGAGCTGCTTGTCGAGTCCGGTGCGAGGGCGCAAAAAGCGCGGGGATGCGGTCGAGCAGCCTCACTCAACGCCTTTCACATCCTCTAAAGAAGCCGGCGGATCCAGGCACCGAGCCCGCCGCCGGTGTATATTACAGATGCTGGTGTGTGGCCGGTGCGCCACCTCCCCCTGGTCTCGCGGCCTGAATGGCCCGCCGACTCGAGAGCCTCTCGGTCCAGCTTCCCTCTTGATCGGGAGCGCCATGCCTCGGGCCGTTGACCGAACCGTCCTCATCGTCGAGCCTGATGCCGACGCGCGCGCCCAGCTTCGCGCGACGCTCGAAGCCGACGGCTATACCGTCATCGCCACCAGTGGCGGCGACGACGCGCTGTCCATCGTCGACAACCCGAGCATCACGCTCGTCGTGACTGAACTCTACCTCGGCAATCGCAAGAGTCGCTGTTTGCTGAGTGCGATCTGCACACCGGCGCCGCACCGGCGCACGAAGGTGTTGGCGTATACGCGATACGGCCACGCCAGAGACCGCGCATGGGCCGCCGCCGCGGGAGCGGACGGCTACGTGCTAAAGAAGAATGGCGCGGCGCGACTGCTCGAGGTCGCCGGTAGGCTCAGCCGCAGCGCTTGAATTCCCGCGCTGCTACGCAGCTTGCCCACGTGCTCGTACGGTAAGTGTCGCCAGGTTCTCACGCATCTCACATCGCCAACCAGGATCCCAATGTTTCCCAGACTGATCGGCACTTGCCAGATCCGCGCGATCGGCGCGTGCGCACGCCACTGTACGGTGGGTGGCGTATGAGCCCACTCCTCGTGCCTCCCGACCACACCATGCGCAGCGCGCTTGAACTAGCCGACGCCGCCGACCTCCGGTCGGTCATCGCGGCGGCGCTCGCCGCGAAGCCGGTCGATGAAGACGCGCTGCGACGCGGCATTTGGACGTTGGTCGGAACGGAGCGTGATGCGGGCGCCTCGCCGGGCCAGGTCATCATGGCGTTGACCGATCTCGTTGGCGAGGCTGGATTGGAGCCGGTCTCCGAGCAGGCGCGACTGCGACGAGTCATTCTCTGGTGCGTAGAGGCATACTTCGGTCACTTGGGCGGCGACGTCCTCGGGCGCGAAGCCGATGCGTTCGGCGACTTGCCGCAAGCGGCATCCAACCGATGAGCGACGAAGCACGCGATACTCGCCACTCGTTCGTTCGAGCTCCGTTGGCGACGCCGCTGGAAGTTGCGCGTCAAAGCCCGGCATATCCCTCCACCGACTCGGCCCGGCCGGAGGAATCATTGTTCTCGGATTGGCGCAAGCGGTTGGCGCGAAATCTCTCGCGCCGGAGCGACGGCCGATGGGAGCCACTGACGTACGTTCACGAGGCGCGGCGGGATTCTGTCGGCGACGAGTGAGCATGACGGACAAGATGGCGGAGGACGAGCTGCAGGGTCTGCTCAGCGCCTCGAACACGATCTCTAACACGTGACGAGAGATTCGTCCGCCGTGACCCTGGCCCCAACGGACGCGCTCGAGCGGCGTCCCATAAAAGGCGAGATGTTCGGTGCGACGCGACTCGGCTCGCACGCGCGGAAATTGGCGCGCCGGCACACCCTCGCGCCGACCGGACGGGCGGGTTGGGTCAGCCGCCAGAATCGCGGGCCGCTCATCCCGCAGCTCGACGCGACAGAGCGCGCGCTGAACGCCGCGCGCGAGACTCTCGCCGTCGCCTCCGCGGCGGGCGAGGACGTCGGACCCGCGGGCGCCTGGCTGCTCGACAACTTCTTCGTCGTCATCGAGCAGCTGCCGGAGATCCGCGCAATCCTTCCCCCGGGCTACTACCGGGAGCTCCCAAAGCTCGCCGGCGACGGACCTCGCGCCGGCTATCCGCGGATCTACGACATTGTCCTGGAGTTCATCACACACACTGACGGGCGGCTCGACGAAGCGAGCCTGTCTCTGATGCTCGCCGAATACCAACGCGTGCGGACACTCACGTTGGGCGAGCTGTGGGCCATTCCCGCGATGTTGCGCATGGGATATCTCGAGAACGTGCGACGCATGGCACTCCGCGCCGCACGCGATGTCGCGGACCGGGCGTCGGCGGACGCATGGGTGTCGCGTCTCATCGCCGCGAAACCATCGGACGGTCGAGATCTTTCCGGGTTCGTGCACCGTGGTCCCAACCTCACTCCGGCGTTTCTCACGCGATTCCTCCAGCGGATTCGCAGCCTGAGATCCGACTTCACGCCGCTGCTCTGGCTCGAGCAGTGGATCGCCGAAGATGTAATGACGGTTGAGGACGCGGCGCAGCGCTCGGTGCAGGAACTCGCGCTGACACAGCTCGTAATGGCGAACTCCATCGCCAGCCTGCGCCTGGTTGCCAACATCGACTGGACGACGGTGGTGGAGGCGGCGAGCACCGTCGAGGCGACGCTGCGCGAAGATCCCGCGCATTCGTACGCGCGCATGACGCGCGCGACGCGCGATCGATACCGACATTCCGTGGAAAGGATCGCCAAGGGTTCGAAGCTCGACGAGGGGGCAGTCGCCGCTGCAGCCATTCGCGCGGCACGCACCGCGGCAGCCGAGCATGGCTCGGATGCTCGGCGCGATCATGTCGGGCATTTTCTGATTGGGGAAGGCCGGCGCGCGTTCGAGCGTGCGTGCGGATTTCGCTCCGATCGCGGCACGCGCATGCGAGAAGCAGTCCTCGCACATCCCGCGGCGGCGTACTTTGGGGCGGTGGCAGCCGTATTCGTGGCGACAGTTGCCGCGTTGCTGACGCCACTGCGGTTCGTGGCCCCTGGCGATCATCCCGCTTGGCTCGTGATGGCGGCCGCGCTCGCGTGTCTTCCCGCCGCGGAGGCGGCGGTCGCCATCGTGCATCAGATCGTCAACCTCGTCATTCCCGCGTCGCGCCTTCCGCGGCTCGATTATGCGGATGCCGTTCCGGCGCAGCATCGCACGGTGGTCGTCGTGCCGCTGTTGTTGGGAAGTCAGGAAGCAGTGACGCGAGCGCTCGATCACATCGAGGTCCAATTCCTGGCCAATCGAGATCGCGAAATTCGGTTCGCGCTGCTGGGTGACTTTCTCGATTCGGCAACCGAACACGCAGCCGAGGACGCGGCGATCATCGACGCCGCCGTCGCCGGCATTCGGGAGCTGAATGATGCGTATCGGGGTGGGGGCGAGTCGGACCCGCCGTTCTACCTGCTGCACCGCGCCAGACAATGGAACGCCGCGGACGCCACTTGGATGGGATGGGAGCGGAAACGCGGAAAGCTCGTTGAGTTCAACGCGTACATTCGCGGCGCGGCGGATCGAGCTTTTGCGATCGTCGAAGGCGACCTCCCTTGGCTGCGCAGCGTACGCTACGTCATCACGCTGGACGCCGACACCGTGCTGCCGCGATCCGCGGCGGCAGCGCTGATCGGAACGATCGCGCATCCGCTGAACCGCGCCGTCTACGATCCGGCACGCGGGCGCGTGGTGCGCGGCTACGGCATTTTGCAACCGCGCGTAAGCGTGTCGCTTCCGAGCGCCAGTGAGTCGCGCTTCGCCGCGATCTATGCCGGACATCCCGGTGTCGACCCGTATACGACCGCCGTATCGGACGTGTACCAGGATCTGTTCGGCGAGGGCACGTTCACCGGCAAGGGTATCTACGACGTCGACATCGTTCGACAGGCGACCGACGGCCGCTTTCCCGAGAACAGTCTGCTCAGCCACGACCTGCTCGAGGGAACGTTCGCGCGCGCCGGCCTCGTGACCGATGTGGAAGTGTTCGACGACTATCCAACGCGTTATCTCACGTCGAGCCGACGCGCGCATCGATGGATTCGCGGCGATTGGCAGCTTCTTCGCTGGCTGACTTCGCGCGTGCCTGGACGCACCGGCGCCAATCGTGATCCACTTTCGGCGCTCTCTCGCTGGAAGATCGCCGACAACTTGCGCCGCAGCACGACGCCGATCGCGCTGCTTCTCTGGCTGGCCGCTGGTTTGACGGTGCTTCCCGGATCGTGGACGACGTGGACGGCCGCCGTACTCGCGGCATTCGCCGCGCCGTGGATTGTGCCGATCGCGTTCGCGGCTGCGCGGCCACCGCGCGATCAGGCGTGGCGTCCGTACTATGCGGAAGTCGCGCGCGACGCGCGGCGGGCGCTGCAGCAATTCGCGTTGGCGGTCGTGCTGCTGCCCGACCAGGCACTGCTCGCGACGGACGCGATCGCGCGGACCGTCATTCGCGTGCGCTGGACGCGCCGTCGGCTGCTCGAGTGGCAAACCGCATCCCACGCCGAACAGACGAC
>DATISA010000331.1:0-4466 GCA_035469245.1 Gemmatimonadaceae bacterium | reverse complement strand
CCGACGTCCACGAAAACTTCTCCCTCGAGTTCGTCCGCTACTCACTCGGCGAGCCGAAGTACAGCGTCGAGGAGTGCATCGAGCGCGACATGACGTACTCGGCGCCGCTCAAGGCGACGCTGCAGCTCGTCATCAACGAGGTCGTGAACGAGCAGAAACGACCGCGCAACATCATCGAGAAGGAAGTCTATCTCGGCGAGTTGCCGCTGCTCACGCCGCTCGGCACCTTCGTCATCAACGGCGCCGAGCGCGTCATCGTCAGCCAGCTCCACCGCTCCCCGGGCGTGGTGTTCGAGGAAGCGACGCACCCGAACGGCCAGCGCCTCATCTCGGCGCGCATCATCCCGTTCCGTGGATCGTGGGTGGAGTTCACGGTGGACATCCACGACGTCGTGTACGTCCACATCGACAAGAAAAAGAAATTCCCGGCCACCGCGCTCCTGCGCGCCTTCGGCTACGGGACCAACTCGGACATCCTGCGGCTGTTCTTCGCCGTTCGCGATCTGGATCTCACCAAGAAGCGTGAGAGTCGGACCGACGTGCGCGAGGTGATCGGGGCGATCATCGCCGAGGACATCGCGCTGCCCGGCGAAGCCACGGCCGAGGACGCGCCCAAGGCCCGCACCAAAAAGGCCAAGGCCGAGCGGGAGCGCGCCGAGAACGTATTGCTCGTCAAGGAGGGCGACGAGCTCTCGGACGAGGTGTACAACCGCCTCCGCCGGCAGAACATCGACACGATCAAGGTCTTTGCGTCGCACATGCGCATCGACCTGCGCGACGAGCAGGATGCCATCGAGCGCGGCGAGCGCGAGCACCGGCGCCGTCTGGCGCTCGACGTCGTGGACAGCGACGGCGAAGTGATCGCCGAAGCCGGCCAGCTCCTCAGCGACTCGCTCATCAAAAAGATCCGCAAGGCAGAGACCAACAAGGTGAGTGTGTTCGTCGCGTCGGGCCGCGCCGAGTCGACGCTGATCAAGAACACGCTGGCCAAGGACCCGACGCACAGCGAGAAGGAAGCGCTGTCGCAGATCTACGCTTTGCTGCGACCGGGCGACGCGCCCGACGCGCAAACCGCCAAGCAGGCGCTCGAGCGGCTGTTCTTCAGCCCCAAGCGCTACGACCTCGGCCGCGTCGGGCGCTACAAGATCAATCAGCGCCTCGGTCTCAACACGCCGGCCGACTACACCGTGCTCTCGAAGGAAGACTTCGTCGAGATCATTCGGTACCTGGTCGAGCTGCACGAAGGCCGCGGGCACGTGGACGACATCGACCACCTGGGCAACCGCCGCATTCGCTCGGTCGGCGAGTTGATCGCCAATCAGTTCTCGGTCGGTCTGTCGCGCATGGCGCGCCTGGTCAAGGAGCGCATGTCGATCAACACCGATCCGGAAAAGATCTCGCTCGACGACCTGGTAAACGCGCGGACGGTGAGCGCGGTCATCCAGGCGTTCTTCGGATCGAGCCAGCTGTCACAGTTCATGGATCAGACCAACCCGCTCGCCGAGCTGACGCACAAGCGTCGTCTCTCGGCGCTCGGCCCCGGCGGTCTGACGCGCGAGCGCGCCGGCTTCGAGGTGCGCGACGTGCACTACTCGCAATACGGGCGCATGTGCCCCATCGAGACGCCGGAAGGTCCGAACATCGGACTGATCACGTCGCTCGCCTGCTATGCGCGCGTGAACGACCTCGGCTTCGTCGAGACGCCGTACCGCGTCGTGAAGAACGGCAAGGTGCTGGACGAGATCGCCTGGCTCGACGCCAACCGCGAAGAGGACGCGATCATCGCGCAGGCCAACGCGCGGCTCGGTGAGCACGGCGAATTCCTCGAGGATCTGGTGCTCTGCCGCCAGGTCGGCGACGTGCCGCTCGTGCCCAAGGATCGCATCGACTACATGGACGTGGCGCCCGAGCAACTCGTCTCGATCGCGGCGGCGCTCATTCCGTTCCTCGAGCACGACGACGCCAACCGCGCGCTGATGGGCTCGAACATGCAGCGCCAGGCGGTGCCGCTCCTCAATCCCCGCACGCCGCTCGTCGGCACGGGCCTCGAGGACAAGGTGGCGAAGGACTCCGGCGCGGTCGTGATCGCGCGCCGCGCGGGTGTCGTGTCGCGCGTGACGGCCGACGAGATCATCGTCGACGCCGGTCCGGCCGAGCGCAAGCGCACGCCCGAAGAAGCCGATCGCCCGCTCGCGCGGCTCACCCAGCACGACCGCTACCGGCTCAAGAAGTACTGGAGAACGAACCAGGATACCGCCATCAACCAGCGGCCGCTCGTCCACCAGGGCCAAAAGGTCAAGATGGGCGACGTCCTCGCCGATGGCGCGGGCACGGAGCAAGGCCAGCTCGCGCTCGGCTCCAACGTGACCGTGGCGTTCATGCCGTGGTACGGCCACAACTTCGAGGACGCCATCGTTCTCTCCGAGCGCCTGGTCAAGGACGACGTCTATTCGTCGATCCACATCCAGGAGCTCGAACTGCACGTCCGCGACACCAAGCGTGGTCAGGAAGAGATCACGCGGGAAATTCCGAACGTGTCCGAGGATGCCCTCGTCGATCTCGACGAGCGCGGTATCGTGCGCATCGGCGCGCACGTCAAGCCGGGCGACATCCTCGTCGGCAAGATCACCCCGAAGGGCGAGACCGAGCTGTCGCCGGAAGAGAAGCTGCTGACGGCGATCTTCGGTGAGAAGGCGAAAGACGTGAAGGACTCCTCGCTCAAGGTGCCGCCGGGCATGGAAGGCGTGGTCATCGACGTCAAGATCTTCTCGCGCATCGAAGACCAGGTCGTCGAGAAGGACCGCGGCGAGCGAATCGGCGAAGTCCGCCGGCTCGAGGGCGACGAGAAGCTGCGCGTCAACGAAGTCCGCGACGGCGAGCTGCTCGAGGTGCTCGAGGGTCAGACGATCGCGCTCGCGCTCAAGGCGGGTACGGTCGAGGAAGCCATTCCCGCCGGCACCAAGGTCACTGGCGCGATGCTCCGCGACATGCGGCTCTCGTCGATCGACCTCAAGACGCTCCGCGTCGAGAACAAGCGCGTCAATGAGCGGCTGCGTCAAATCATCGACGCATCCACCGAAGAAAAGGCCAAGATCGAGGAGCGCGCCGAGGAGCGGATCGACCGCATCCTCCAGCCGGACGAATTGCCACCGGGCGTGATCCAGCTCGTGAAGGTGTACCTCGCCGAGAAGCGAAAGGTCTCGGTGGGCGACAAGATGGCGGGCCGTCACGGCAACAAGGGTATCGTTGCGCGTGTGGTGCCCGAGGAAGACATGCCATTCCTGCCCGATGGCCGGCCGGTCGACATCGTGCTCAACCCGCTCGGCGTACCGAGCCGAATGAACGTCGGCCAGATCCTGGAGACGCACCTCGGCTGGGTCGCCAAGATCCTCGGCTTCTACGCCAAGACGCCGGTGTTCCAGGGGACCAACGAGCGTGAGATCGGCCTGATGCTCAAGATGTCGGGCGTCTTGTGGTCGGCACAGGCGCTCGGGCTTCGTACGCCGGCACCGCGGATCACTGACAAGGACGTTCGCGCGCTGCTCGACGACATCAAGCCGGACCTCGCGAGGGAACAGGAAGTGTTCGTGCGGCTGCAGGAGTCGTCGCTGAACGAGCTGGCTGGTCGGGACATGTCGCAGGAGACGCGCGACGTGTTCCACGGCGTGCGCGACTTCCTGGCCAGCGCGGCCAAGGAGTTGGCGGATCGCGAGCAAACGGCGCTCGACAACCAGATCACGTTCCACACGGACTGGGCCAATGACGAGTCGCAGCCGGCGAACAAGCGCGCCGAGTACAAGGCGGCGCTCAAGCAGCTGGAGAAGCGTCGCGCGATGGAGGCAGCAGATCTGTTGAACGATCTCGAGCTTCCCTCGCTCGCCGGCATGCTCGGCAAGAAGTCGGAAGCCGATGTCGACGCGGCGGCGGTGGAGTTGATGCGACTGGCCGGGCTCAACGCGTACGGCAAGGTGCGTCTGCGCGACGGCCGCAGCGGCGAGACGTTCGTGTCGCCGGTGACGGTCGGCGAGATCTACATGCTCAAGCTCTCGCACCTCGTGGACGACAAGATCCACGCGCGGAGCATCGGACCGTACTCGCTGGTCACGCAGCAGCCGCTCGCCGGCAAGGCGCAGTTCGGCGGCCAGCGATTCGGAGAGATGGAAGTGTGGGCGCTGGAGGCCTACGGCGCCGCGCACGTGTTGCAGGAAATCCTGACGGTCAAGTCGGACGACGTGAACGGACGCAGTCGCGTGTACGAGGCGATCGTGAAAGGTCAGAACCTTCCGGAGCCAGGCATTCCGGAATCGTTCAACGTGCTCGTGAAGGAGCTGCAAGCGCTCGGCATCAAGGTCACGATGGGTCAGAGCGTCAACGGGTTCTGGGGCACGGGGATCGATACCGGCACGTCCGGCAACGGCACTGGGAGCGAGGAGTAATTCATGATTGACTTCCGCAGCGTGCGCGAA
>DATISA010000330.1:0-27120 GCA_035469245.1 Gemmatimonadaceae bacterium | reverse complement strand
CTGACCGGAACGCATTTCGGCGACATCATCCGATACAACCTGACTGTATCGCCGGCCGCGGGAACGAGCACGCCGTGGAATCAGCAGTACGGTCCGGACAAGGGCAGCCAGTTGTGCCTTCCGCTGCCGCAGGTCGAGATTCTGAATAATCCGTTGCTGCACTAGAAGAACTGGTGGGGAGACTCAAAGGCCCGCGCGAATGCGCGGGCCTTTGAGTCGGTGGCGAGCGTGGCGCTCCGCGCCACGCCGTTTGGAGCATCAGGCACCTGGCGGTGCCCTCGCGTCGGGCGCGCCTTCGGCGCGTCAACGCCGTATCCAGGAACGCTGTGATCGCGGGGCCGATAGGCCCGCTCCCAACAGCGAGCGGGCGGCAGCCCGCGAAGCTTCCCCACCGCGCGGCGCCGCGCGCCGCGCTCCCCACCGCCGCGAAGCGGCTCCCCACCAGCATCTCGTCCTTGACCCCAGCCCTCCCCCACACTACCATTCCATCCGGATATACGGATACAATGGCCGCCCCCAAGATCCTCGACCGCCTCACCGCCCTCGCCGACCCCACCAGGAGCCGGATTTTGCTCCTTTTGGACCGGCACGAGCTGACCGTCGGCGAACTCTGTACCATTCTTCAACTTCCGCAATCCACCGTCAGCCGGCATCTCAAGCTCCTGGCCGATGACGGTTGGGTCGTGGCGCGGGGCGAGGGCACGAGCCGCTTCTACCGGATGCTCCGCGCCCGGCTCGACGAGGCGACGACGGCGTTGTGGTCCGTCGTCCGCGTCCAGGTGGCGCTGACCCCGGGCGCTGCCCAGGACGAGCGTCGCGCTGAAAGCGTGCTCGCTAAACGGCGCGACAAGGCACTCGCGCTCTTCCACGATTCGCCAGGCTTCTGGGACAAGATGCGCACCGAGATGGTCGGTGCGCGCGCCGACCTGCTCGCGCTGCTCGACCTGCTCGACGAAAGCTGGGTCGTGGGCGACCTGGGATGCGGCGCGGGACACATCACCGATGCGCTCGCGCCGTGTGTGGCGCGGGTCATCGCGGTCGACGAGTCGGGGCCGATGCTCGAGGTCGCGAAGCAGCGACTGGCTCCCCACCAGAATGTCGATCTCCGCGTCGGCACGATCGAGTCGCTGCCGATCGAGGACAACACGCTCGACGCCGCCGTGCTCTTTCTGGTCGCGCACTTCATCACTGATCCGTCGCGCGTCATGGCCGAGATCAGGCGCGTGCTCAAACCTGGCGCGCGTCTGCTGATCGTCGATCTGATGTCGCACGATCGCGTGGATTACGTCCTCCAGCTCGGCCACGTGTGGCAGGGCTTCGATGGCGAGCAAGTGAAGGAATGGCTCGGACGCGCAGGGTTCACGTCCTGTCGGTATCGTCCGCTGCCCGCTGACCCGGATGCCACCGGGCCGACTCTGTTCGCCGCGTCGGCGCGGAAGCCGGCCTGACGCATCTCACTGACAACTCACCGCAAACACGAACGAGGATTCTCGAATGGGTGTCGCCGAATTGATCGAGCAGCAGCAGGAGACCGAACGCCCCGCCTTCAAGGTGGCTGACCTTTCGCTCGCCGAGTTCGGGCGCAAGGAAATCCGCCTGGCCGAGCAGGAGATGCCCGGTCTGATGGCGATCCGTGAGGAGTACAAGGGCAAGAAGCCGCTCGCCGGCGCGCGCATCATGGGCTCGCTCCACATGACCGTGCAGACGGCCGTGCTCATCGAGACGCTAGTCGATCTCGGCGCCGACGTGCGCTGGGTATCGTGCAACATCTTCTCCACTCAGGATCACGCCGCCGCCGCGGCGGTCGTGGGCCGGAGCGGAACGCCCGAGCGCCCGACTGGCGTGCCGGTGTTCGCGTGGAAAGGTGAGACGCTCGAGGAATACTGGTGGTGCACCGAGCAGGCACTCGCCTGGCCCGACGGTGGCGGCCCGAACATGGTGCTCGACGACGGCGGCGATGCGACGCTGCTCGTGCACAAGGGCGCTGAATTCGAAAAGGCCGGCAAGATCCCGGCGTTCGATCCCAACAACGATCCCGAGGAATGGGGCGTCATCCTTGATCTGCTCCGCAGCGAAGCGACGAAGAATCCCCAGCGATGGACCAAGGTCGCGGCGGCCATCAAGGGCGTGACCGAGGAAACGACCACCGGCGTGCACCGTCTTTATGAAATGATGAAGGCCGGCACCCTGCTCTTCCCGGCCATCAACGTCAACGACTCGGTCACCAAGTCGAAGTTCGACAACATCTACGGCTGCCGGCACTCGGTGATCGACGGCCTCAATCGCGCCACCGACGTGATGATCGCGGGCAAGCTCGCCGTCGTCTGCGGCTACGGCGAAGTCGGCAAGGGCTGCGCGGAGGCGCTGCGCGGCCAGGGCGCTCGCGTCGTGATCACCGAGATCGACCCGATCTGCGCGCTGCAGGCCTGCATGGCCGGCTTCCAGGTCGTCACGCTCGACGACGTCGTCGCCACGGCGGACATCTTCATCACGGCGACCGGCAACTTCAATATCATCACCGCCGATCACATGGCGCGCATGAAGGACAAGGCGATCGTCGGTAACATCGGCCATTTCGACAACGAGATCGACATGGCCGGTCTCAAGAAGGTGAAGGGCATCAAGCGCATCAACATCAAGCCACAGTACGACGAATGGGCCTTCGCCGACGGCCACTCGGTGATGATCCTCGCCGAAGGGCGCCTCATGAACCTCGGTTGCGCCACGGGTCATCCGAGTTTCGTGATGTCGTCGAGCTTCACCAATCAGGTGATGGCGCAGATCGAGCTTTTCACGAACACCGCCAGATACGAGAAGAAGGTCTACGTCCTTCCCAAAGCGCTGGACGAGAAGGTCGCGCGACTGCACCTCGGCAAACTTGGCGCGCGTCTGACGACGCTCACCAGGGAGCAGGCGTCGTACATCGGCGTCTCCGTCGACGGACCATACAAGGCCGACCACTACCGATATTGATATTGAGAAATTGAAGCGAGACGGCCGGGGTCGCCGCGATTCGCGGCAGCCCCGGCCGTCTGCACGATATCGCATGCGATCGTCAATGGTTCGGCTCGCGTCCGACTTTTCCCGGCGAGTACGTTTCTGGCCCGGAAACTTCAGCGACGAGGCACAGCCTGATGAAAGAGCAGGGCGATCCGCGAGAAGAACGTCCAATGGGAATCCACCGCGCGGACGCCGACGTAGAAGTCCGCCAGGATCGCGACATCGAAATTCGTCGGGCTCGGGGACGACTCGCCGACGGGCACGGGCTCGCCGCCATTCGGCAGGTCGACTATACCGTGTTGTTCGCACGGGACATGGCGGCGATGCGGCAGTTCTACGGAACCGTGCTTGGCTTTCCGGTTCTCCACGAGCTCGGCCCCAAATGGATCGCCTATCGTGTCGGACCGACTACGCTCGCGTTGACCGAGCGCGGGCTGATGTTCGACGACCCCGCGCCGCCGCCGGGAGCCCTGTCCGCGCAGCTCGCGTTTCGAGTCCCGGTGGAAGCGGTCGACGAGTGCGCCTCGGAGTTGACGGCGGCTGGCGTCGAGCTGGTGTCGCCCCCCACGGACCAGCCATGGGGGCATCGGACGCTTTTCTTCAGAGATCCCGACGGCAACGTTCTCGAAATTTTCGCCGACATCTGATGTCGGTCGAGATTCGACAAGCGTCGTCGGCCGAGTCGTTCTTCAACTGCCGACCCTGAGCTACGCCGCGTCGCCCGGTGCCGCGAATGCGGTGAGTTGCGTGGCCGCCGGAGCGGCTTGTCCCGCGGTCACGGCTTCCGCCGAGAGCTCGAACGAGCCGTCCCACCGCGACATCAACACCGTCGCGAGGCAGTTCCCCAGGAGGTTGAGCGACGTGCGAGCCATGTCCATGAACGCGTCCACTCCAAGGATGACCGCAACGCCCTGGAGCGGAAGCCCGAACTGCACGAGCGTGCCGGAGAGCACGACGAGCGAGGCGCGCGGCACGCCGGCGAGCCCTTTGCTCGTCAGCATCAGCGTGAACATCATGAGTAGCTGCTGCGAGATCGGCAGGTCCACGCCGGCGGCCTGGGCCACGAAGATGGACGCCATGGCGAGGTAGAGCGTCGTGCCATCGAGGTTGAACGTGTAGCCCGCCGGCAGCACGAACGACACGATGCGGCGCGGGACTCCCAGCTGCTCCATTCGTTCCAGCGCCAGCGGGAGCGCGGCTTCCGACGACGCGGTGGTGAACGCGATGAGCCACGGCTCGCGCACCGCCCGCACGAACCGGCGAATCGGTACCTTGAAGATGAACGCGATCGGCAACAGCACCACGAGCGCGAACACGACCAGGCTGCCGTACAGTGTCAGGACCAGCACGCCAAGATTTCGGAGCACGCCGACGCCGCTCTTTCCAACCGTGACGGCGATCGCCGCGCCGATGCCGATCGGCGCGAACTTCATGACGATGTTCGTGAACTTGAACATCACCTCGGTCAGGCTCTCGCAACCCCGAATCATGAACTCGGAGGCGGGACCTTTTACCTGAGCCAGGGCGATCGCGAACAGAATCGTGAAGACGGTGATCTGTAGCGAATCGTTCCTGGTGGCGGCGTCGAAGAAGCTCTGGGGCACCGCATGCTCGAGCAACCCGGAGAGCGACGCCTTGGTTTTCGCCAATTCGGCGCCGGTATCCACGGCGGCCGCGGCGATGTTCACTCCCACGCCAGGCTTCACCAGGTTCACGACGACGAGCCCGACGACGAGGGCAAGCGTCGTCGCGATCTCGAAGTAGAAGATCGAGCGGAGCGCCAGTACTCCCACGCGCTTGATGTCGTCGCCGTGTCCCGCGATCCCCACCACCAGCGTGCCGAAAAGCAATGGGGCGATCAAGGATTTGATCATCCGCAGGAACACGTTCGACAGCACCTGCAGATCGGTGGCGTGAAATCCGGTCGTCGAGGGTCCGTCCGGGAAGAAGTAGCCGAGGGCGATTCCGGCCACCATCGAGACGAGGACCCACTGCGTTTGTGAGATTCGTGGGCCGGTGCGGCCGCCGCCGGGGACGAATGTGCTCGAGGACGAGACGGACATATGCGAACCTGTGTGGAGGACGACGCTGCGCTTCCGCGACCGCAGGAGCAACGTCGTCCTAACGCATTCGGATTCGCCGTGCGGACACGCTTGCGCGCCGCGTGCGCTACGAATCGATGCAGTGGCGCTGCGCGTGATCACCGTCACGGACGAGACCCGGACGATTCGCGGGCGATAGCTTGGCGACGACAGCCCTTAGTAGTTGTTGCGAATGCTCTTCCGTGCGCATACGCGCATTCGGGAAATTCGCACGAACGACGCGAAGCCGAATCGTATTTGTGGCGAGACGTTGCGGATTCCCCACTCGGCCAACCAGGTGCCTTACGTCGACGGTCGGCATGTCAGCGATTTGTGATCCAGAAACCCTGCTCGAGCCGACCGACGGCCCGAGCTCGGTTGCTTCGACGGTCACTCAGCTCCTCGACGACCTTCGCGCCGGCCGTCGAGAGGCGTTCGATCGAATCGTTCCTCTCGTCTACCACGAGCTTCGCCGGACCGCGCGGCGGGAGCTCGCTGCCCGGCCGAGCGACACGCTGTTCACCACGGCGCTCGTTCACGAGCTCTATCTCAAGTTCTCTCGCTCGCCCCGCGCCGACTGGCGCGATCGCGCGCATTTCCTGCGTGCCGCCGCGGTCGCGATGCGCCACATTCTCGTCGACCGCGCCCGCCGGCGCGCCGCGGAGAAACGCGGCGGCGCTCAGCGCACCGTCACGCTCGATGACAGCCTTACGGCGAGCGACGATCAAGCCGAATCGCTGCTCGAGCTGCACGATGCGCTCGATCAGCTGGCGACGCTGGACGAGCGACTTGCCCGCGTCGTGGAGTGCCGATTTTTTGGCGGTATGACGGAGCAGGAGACCGCCGAGGCGCTCAACATCACAGAACGCACTGTTCGGCGGGATTGGGTCAAGGCGCGCGGGCTTCTCTATCAGGCGCTCGTCGGCGGTGAACAAGCCGACGCGATGGGCGTCGCCGTTTGAACGCGATCCGATGACTCAGTGGTCGATGTCGCGCGATCGTTGGCGCGTGCTGGAGCCGTTGCTCGACGCGGCGCTCGAGCTCGATCCAGCCGAGCGGTCGAGCTATCTGCTCGACGCGTGCGGGCCGGATTCGGCGCTGCGGTCGGAGGCGATGTCGCTGCTCGCGGCGTGCGAGGACTCCGACGGGATGCTCAGCCGCCCGGCCGTCGTCGCCTATGAGCCGCTCCTCCTCAACGGAAACCGCGAGCTGCCGAGGCTACTTGGCGGGCGGTATCACATCGTGCGTGAGATCGGCCGCGGCGGCATGGCGACGGTCTACCTGGCCGACGATCCCAAGCACAGCCGCCATGTCGCCGTGAAGGTGTTGCACACCGAGGTCGCGCGGCTCATCGGGGGCGAGCGGTTTCTGCGCGAGATCGAGATCGCCGCGCGCCTGTCGCACCCCCACATCCTGCCGCTCCACGACTCCGGTGAGGTGCGCGATCCGGACGCCGACGAGCCGGACTTTCTGTACTCGGTCTCGCCCTATGTCACCGGGGAGTCGCTGCGCGACCGCATGCAGCACGAGCCGCGATTGTCGACGGAAGACATTCTGCGACTCGGCAGGGAGATCGCGCTGGCGCTCGACTACGCGCACCGGCAGGGCGTGGTGCACCTCGACGTCAAGCCGGAGAACATTCTCCTGCAGGACGGACACGCCATCATCGCCGACTTCGGCATCGCCCGCGCGATGCGCGGCGCCAGCGAGCATGCGCGCGGCGAACCGACGCCGCTCCTCGGCACGCCATCGTACATGAGTCCCGAGCAGGCGCTCGGCGCACCAGACGTGGACGGTCGCAGCGACGTGTTCTCGCTGGGATGCGTGTTGTTCGAGATGGTGACGGGCCAGCGGCCCTACGGGCGCGTGACTCCGAGCGAGATCGTCGAGCGGGCTTGGGCTCGCCTTGGATCCGAGGCCTCCGCGCCCGCCCAGCGTCTGTCGCGCCAAGCCGCGGCCGTGATGGCGCGCGCGATGATGCCGGAACGCGAGGACCGATTCGCGACCGCCGGCGAGCTCGCGGCGGCGTTGAGCGATTGTGCCAGGGAACGGCTCGTCCAGGGCCGGCGGGTGCGCGGAGCGCTGGTTGCGTGCGCGCTTGCCCTCGCGTCCACGGCGGCGCTTGCCACCATCGAGACCAGGCCCGCGGCGCTCGACCCCGATGCGATCGCCGTGGCGCCGGTCGACGTCGGCGATCCGTCACTCGCGTTCTGGAAAGAAGGCTTCGTCGACGTGATGTCGCGTAATCTCGACGGCGCCGGGCCGCTGCGGACAGTTCCCGCCACGGTCGCCGTCGCGCGTTGGCGTGGACGCGCCGACGCGTCGTCGGCTCGGGCGTTCGGTGCGCGCACGGGCGCGCGTCTCGTGCTGTTCGGCGGATTGCTGGCCGCCGGAGACTCCGTGCGCGCGACCGCAGTCCTTCTCGACGCGCAAACCGGTCGCGTGATCGCCGACATCGAGCGCCGAGACACTCAGGCGCGAATGGACCGACTGTTCGATTCGCTCACCGTGTCGGTGCTGCGCGAGCTTGGGCGCGTGCGGCCGATCGACGTGGCCCACGCCGCATGGTCGCCAATCGCGTCACTCTGCGCGCTGAAGGCGTACCTGCAGGGCGAACAGTTCTACAGCGCCGCGGCCTGGGATTCGGCGCAGGCACGCTTCGAGCGCGCCGTCAGTCTGGATACGGGATTTGCGCTCGCCTATCATCGCCTCGCCGTCCTACGCGCACGACGCGACATGGACAACATTCCCGACTCGCTCACTCTCGAGCTCTTGCGGCGGCCGAGTCGCTTTGCCGCTGGTCTCGGCCCGCACGAGCGCCTGCTCGCGACCGTCGACTCCCTATCGGCCGAAGCGGAAATGGCGCGGGAACGGGAAATGCACGCGGGCAAGAGCAGTGTCGAGCGCGAGACGCTCGTCAACCACCTGCTCTCGATACTCGAATCCGGGTTGCAGCAGTTCCCCGACGATTCGGAATTGACGTTCCTCCTCGCCGAAGCGCATGCGCGATTCGACAACGACGCGCCGCTCGGCCGGGCCGTCCGCGGCGCGGTCCAATCCCGCATCACCGATCGTCCGCGTCGCGGACGCGGCGCGCGATTGCGCTCGCGCAGACTGGCTCGATCCAGCCTCACCCGCTGAGCCGCCGCCGCGAACGCGTACCGCGCAGTTGATGCGTGAGGGGCCGGGAGGCCTCTGTCCGGTTTCGGCGCGTCGTCGCGTTCTTGGGGGTCATCATCGAAAGGCACCGCGGCGGCTGTCGGGAACATTCACGGCAGTCGCCGCGTTCGCGTTGCTCCACTTCCTCTCCAGGGGGCTCTCGTCATGCGGTTTTACAGTTCCATCATGTTGTGGCTCGCCACAAGCGCCAGTCTCGCCGGCGGCGGCGCGCTTGGGGCGCAGCAGGTCGGCGGGGGGACGCTCAAGGGCCGCGTCACCGGCCCGACGGGCGAGGCACTGGCCGGCGCGCTGGTGTCGGTAACGGGCACACAACGAGGCGCGACGGCGCGGTCGGATGGTGTGTATCAGCTCACGCTGCCCGCTGGACGCTACGAGGTGCATGTGCGCCTCGTTGGCTACGCCGAGAGCGTGGATTCAGTGACGGTGGAATCCGGTGCCACGCTCACCAGGGATTTTCATATCGAGAGACTCGCCACGAGCCTCGAGGCCGTCGAAGTGCTCAGCACCCACGGCGGAGAGCGCACGGTGATCTCGGCGCCAGTGCCCGTTGACGTGTTGTCCGTTGCGGACCTGCAACAGTCGGGTCGCACCGAAACGGCGCAGATGATTCAGGCCGTGGCGCCCTCCTTCAACTTCCCGCGGGCGAGCATCTCCGACGGTACGGATCACATTCGTCCGGCATCCCTCCGCGGACTGTCGCCCGACCAGACGCTGGTGCTGATCAACGGCAAGCGGCGCCACGTCAGCGCCCTCGTGAACGTGAACAGCGCCGTCGGACGCGGCTCGCAGGCGGTCGATTTCAACGCGATCCCCGCGAGCATGATCGACCACATCGAGATCCTGCGTGACGGCGCTGCGGCGCAGTATGGCTCCGATGCCATTGCCGGAGTGATCAACGTCGTCCTCAAGTCGGACGCCCCGGGCTCGTTCAGTGTCGAAACCGGCGAAAACGTCACGACTTACAATCGCGATGCGAGCGCCGACGTCGCCTTCGCGGGACAGAGGGACCCGCGCTCGGTGCACGACGGTCGCGTGCTCACGTCGTCGCTCAACTACGGCTGGACGTTCGCCTCGGACGGCTTCCTGCAGCTCGGCGGCGAAGTGCGCAATCGGGACGGCACGAACCGTTCGCTGCCAGACACGCGCCAGCAGTATTTCACGGGCGATCCACGCAACAACAACCCGCCGGTGATCGATCACTGGCAGGGTGATTCGTACAACCACGACACGCAGCTGTTCTTCAACACGGGCCGCACGCTGGCGAGCGGAGTCGAGGCCTACGGCTTTGGCGGCTACTCGCACCGACGCGGTGCGTCGGCGGGATTCTGGCGCCGTGCCCTCGACGATCGAACTGTTCGCGACATCTACCCCGACGGCTTTCTCCCGTTCATCAAGTCGAAGATCAACGACGGCTCGATCACGGCGGGCCTGAGAGGCGACGCCGGCGGCTGGAAGTGGGACCTCGCTTCCGTGTACGGTCGCAACACGTTCGCGTATCACATCGACAACAGCGCGAACGCGTCGATCGGGCCCAACTCCAAGACGTCGTTCGACGCCGGCCAGCTCTCGTTCGGACAATCCACGACGACGCTCGACCTGACGCACGACGTGAAGACCTCTTGGCACGGACCGATCCGCGTGGCGCTGGGCGCGGAGTTCCGCGCCGACCGCTACAAGATCACGGCGGGTGATTCGGACTCGTACCGCGATGGCGGCATTCCCGTGCTGGACGCCGACGGCAAGCCGACGACTCGCCTGGCGGCGGTCGGTTCGCAGGTCTTCCCCGGCTTCAAGCCCACCGACGCCGGTGTCCACGCGCGCAACAACGAAGCGGTCTACGTCGATCTCGAGAGCGACCTCACGTCGAAGTTCCTGGTCGGTGTCGCCGGACGCGCGGAGAACTACAGCGACTTCGGCTCTACCTCGACGGGAAAGGTCGCGGCGCGCTACGAGCTCGCGAAGGGATTGGCGATTCGCGGCGCGGCAAGCACCGGATTCCGCGCGCCATCGCTGGGGCAGGAGTTCTACTCGTCGACCGCCACCAACTTCATCGCCGGCGTGCCATTCGACGTCCGAACGTTCCCCGTCAATACGCCGGAAGCGAGATTGCTCGGCGCCAAGGATCTCAAGCCCGAGCGCTCGATCAACCTGAGTGGCGGCTTTGCCGTGGAACCGGCGAGCGGCCTCGCGTTCACGGCGGACTATTACCGGATCAAGATCAACGACCGAATCATTCTGGCCGACAATTTCACCGGCCAGGCCATTCAGGATCTGTTCGCGCACGCCGGGCTGCGCGGTGTGAGCGGCGGCCGCTTCTTCTCGAACGCGATCGACACGCGGTCGAGCGGCGTCGACGTCGTCGCCAACTACAGCGTCGCGCTCGCCGCCAGGAGTGTGCTCCGGCTCACCTCGGGATACAACTATAACGCCGTCAAGGTGACGCACGTCGAGTCCACGCCGGATTCGCTCAGCAAGTTCCAGGAGGTGCTGTTCGGCCTCGCCGAGCGCACGCGGATCGAGCAGGGCAACCCGCACGACAACTTCTTCGTCTCGGGGAACTACTCGCTCCGCGCCTTGAGCCTGACGGCGCGGACGCAACGCTATGGCGCGGTGAGCTTCGCCTCTGGCAACGCGACCAGCAACGCGACCGGCGCGCTCTATCAGACGTTCGGCGCCAAGTGGGTCACCGACCTGAGCACGTCGTGGGCGCTTCGCTCGTCGTCACTTCGCTCGACGTACACGATCACCGTCGGCGCCGACAACGTGTTCGATGTCTACCCGGATCGTTTCGTGAACCCCGGCGACCCAGCCACCCCCACGAACGGTGGCCTGTCGAATTTTGGCACGATCCCGTACACGCAGTTCTCGCCTTTCGGATTCAACGGGCGGTTCATCTACACGAAGTTGTCGGTGGGTTTGTAGTAGCAGTTCAATAGCTGGACAGCGAATCGGAGCGAAGAATGGCCCGGCACGGAGTGCCGGGCCATTTGCACTTTCAGGTTCCTGACTTTCACGAAGGTTGCGGGACACCAGCATCGCCGCCGAAGGCCCAGGTGCTGGTGCCGTGCCGGCGGAGGTCACAATTCAATCAGCCCCTTTCGCCGCGTCGCGCATCGCCGACAGGGTGACGACGCGGGACGACTCCGCGCGCCGCTTCGAGTTGGAACAATTGGAACGCGGATCTGACGGATCGAACGGATCGAACCTGGTGGGACGATGCCGGCGTCGCGCCACGAGCCGACAAGGGGACTTTGATTGGACCGGCCGCTCCGGATGCCACCAGTAGCCAGCCCGAGCGGCGGTCCCCAAGAAGAGTTCGCCTGGGCTCGGCCGCGCGAAGGCGTCTCAGCCGAAGTTCGATCCGCCAAATCCGTCAGATCCGCGTCCCAGCAGTTGCAGTTGTCGTTGCTCTCAACCGGCGCAACGCGTGTCACTTCAACCACGAATATCATTAGAGAACAAGAGTCAGGCTGCCGCCGCCGGAACGCCTGGAGCCGCTTCGCTCACTGCCGCGCGTTCGAAGCGTCCCATCATGACGGCCACGGCCATGTCGCCGGTCACGTTGGTCACGGTACGAGCGGTGTCCGGTATCGCATCGACGCCGATCAGTAGTCCCACCGCCTCGGCAGGCAGGCCAACCGAGACGAGCACGGGAACCATCACGAGCAGTGAACCGCTCGGGATGCCCGGCGCGCTGAAGGTCGTGACGACGGCGGTGAGCACGACCATCGCGAGCTGATGCGCGTCGAGAGGCACGCCATAAAGGTGGGCCACGAAAAGCACGCCGAGCGGCAGCCCGATCGCGCCTCCCGGACGGAACGTCGCGACTGACAGCGGCAGCACGAAGGAGCTGACGGTCGACGGCAGAGCGAGCACGGTGTCGGATGCTTCCAGCAGCGCCGGCAGAGAGGCCAGCGACGAGCGTGAGCTGAGCGCCACGGCTTGCGCAGGTGCACAGGCGCGGGCGAACGCAGGCAGACTCCGTCCGGCAACCAGCCACGCTACGAGGTAGAACACGCCCGCGAACGCCACGTTCATGGCGCTCAATGCCAACACGTAGAAGGTGGCGGCGCCGGCGGCCGCGGTGCCCAGCGTCGCGGCCATCGGCACTGTGAGCGCAAAGACGCCGATCGGCGTGGCACGCAGCACCCACTGCACGAGCACCAGCGACGCGTCGTTGAGCGCGCGCACCGGTCCCATGAGGTTGCGCCGTGCCGGCGTCGCGATAGCCGCGATCGCCAACCCAAAGGCGAGCGTGAACACGATGATCTGGAGCATCGCCCCATCGGCAACTGCCTTGATCGGATTCGCGGGAACGAGATCGGCGATCCACTGCCCCGTGGTCGTGAGCGTGGGCGCCGTCCGAGCAGTCGCGTCGACCATGCCGCGTAGCGCGGCGGCCGAGGCAGGGTCGATGTTCAGCCGCGAGAATACCGTGCGGCCACCAAGCGCCGCGAACGTCGCGGCAGCGAGCAGCACGATCAGGAACACGACGAGCACGCGGCCGCCCATGCGGCCGATGCTCCTCGAATCCGGCAGCGCGTCGATTCCGATCAGGATCGCCGTCGAGACGAGCGGAATGACGGTCATCCGCAGCGCATTCACCCACAGCTTCCCGATCGGCTCGAGATAACCGGACAGGGCGTGCAGGCCCGGTGCATGCGACGCCGCGATCGCGATGCCGACGGCCAATCCGGCGCCGAGGGCCGTGAAGGCTCGCGTGGCTGGGCTCATGGATCGTATCAGAACGCGGCCATGGCCCCAAACCGGACATCATTGGCCGCCGATTACAATTTTCACATCCCGTTGCCACCGGTCGCGGATCGAAGGCCTTCGCGTCGCGGCTATGTCACGAGCGATCAGCTGGGCTGTCCTTGGGGCTGCGATCCGGCGTCGCATTCGGCGGGCCCGAGTGAAGCGGCTCCCAGCTGGGCGGATCGCTCGCGGGGAAGCTTTCGCCCGACGCCTCGTCGACCTTGTCGAGCTGGTCGTCCGGCGCCGGTGATTGTGACGAATTCGGATCCGACATGGGAGCACCTGCTGGGGCTGAATGCAGTACCACTCGCGCAACCGATCATAAGCTTAGCGCCCGGGGCTGCGCTGTTGCCGGCCCGGCGAGACACAACTTGAAGAAGGGGCCGCCTGCGCGCTCAGTCCCGCTCGGCGTTCGGCAAATCGCGCAGCGACTCGTCGAACGCATCGACCAGCAGATCCGCGTCCGCACGGCTGAACGGCATCGGTGGCCGGATCTTCACCACGTTGTGATACGGTCCGTCGGTGCCAAGCAGCACACCCCGTTCGCGCAGTCGCTCGGCGACGAACGCCGCTTCTGGGCCAGCGGGATCGAGGCTCTCCCGGTCGCGCACGAGCTCGACACCAAGGAACAACCCCGAACCGCGCACGTCGCCGACGATCGCATGGCGGTTCCCGAGCCCGCGCAGACCACCGAGCATGTAGTCGCCGACGTCGCGGGCGTGCGCCTGCAGGTTCTCGTCGCGCACAACGTCGAGCACCGCGATCCCGATCGCGCACGACACCGTGTTTCCGCCAAAGGTGCTGAAGAATTCCATCCCGTTGTCGAACGCGTCGGCGATGGCGCGCCTGGTCGCCACGGCGCCAATCGGGTGGCCGTTCCCCAGCGGCTTGCCCATCACGACGATATCGGGCACTACGCGCTGATCCTCGAACGCCCAGAAGGTCGTCCCCATCCGGCCAAGCCCAGTCTGGACTTCGTCCGCGATGCACAGTCCGCCCGCCGAGCGAATATGCTCATACACGTTCGCTAAATAACCGGGTGGCAACACCAGCTGGCCGCCGACGCTCGGACAGGTTTCGGCGATGAAGCCGCCCACGCCGCGGTGCGACGCGGACAACTCGTGGACGATCTCGCCGACGTGCCGCGCGTACTTGGCGCCGGCATCCGGATCGGTGCGTTTGTAGCGACCGCGATACACGTCGGGGAGCGGAGCCACGTGGACCCAGTCGGGCGCGCCTCTGCCACCCGGCCCCGCATGCTTGTACGGACTGAGGTCGATGAGCGAAGTCGTATTGCCGTGGTACGCCGCCTCCAGCACGATCATGTCGCGCCGTCCCGTCGCCGCGCGAACGAGCCGGAGCGCGAGCTCGTTGGCTTCGCTCGCCGAGTTGACGAAGTAGCACACCTCCAGCTCGCGCGGCAGCGTCGCGAGGAGACGCGAGGCATATTCGGTGACCAGGTCGTTCAGGTAGCGCGTATTCGTGTTGAGCACGCGCATCTGCGACGCACCCGCTTCCACCACGCGCGGATGGCAGTGCCCCACGTGCGGCACGTTGTTGTACGCGTCGACGTAGCGTCGGCCATCGGCATCGAACAGATACTGCATCCATCCGCGCACCGCGTTGACGGGCGCGCGATAGGAAAGACTCAGATTGCGGCCGACTCGCGACGCCCGCGCGGCGCGGATCGTTGGCGCATCGGAATGCCGATGAGACAGCCGCTGCTCGGGGATGCGCGCGATGAGGTCGGGATCGGGGCAGAGAGCCGTCCATGCACGACGATGCGCCGGCCGTGCCACGCCCGGAAAGTCGGTGCCGAACTCCATCAGATCGCAGATGATCTGCAGGTGTAGATGCGGCGTCCACCCGCCATTCACCGACGCGTCACCAAGCGTAGCGATCTGCTGCCCGGCGCGAACCGGCGTCCCAACGCCGAGTCCCGTGAGCGATTCACGACTCAAATGCCCGTACAGCGTGTAGAAGGGCGTGCCGTCGTCGGTCTCGTGTTCGACGATGATCACGGGACCGTAGTCCTGGGGCGCCGCGTTGTCGGCCAAGGCGCGGACCACGCCGTCGAGCGGAGCGCAAACCGGCGTTCCGGCGGCGGCGAAGAGATCGAGGCCGATGTGAATCGTTCGGTGATCGTCCGTGAGTTTGGGACCGAGCGCAAAGGCCGGCGCGATGTAGAGCAGCCGCGGCTCGTCATACCGGCCGATCGCAACACGCGCCCCCGCGGCACTCTTCGCCGCCTCGATTCTTGGCGTGACCGAAAGCTCGTCGTTCCGGCTCACTTCGCCTTCGAGCATGGGACTCGACACGCTGAGGTCGAGGACCGCCAACGGCTCGCGCGAGAGATCCATTCCGATCACCGGCTCGAATCGCTCGTGGCGCCTGAGGAACGCGCCCACCCGCTGGGCCGCGAGCGACGGCACCAGACCGGCCGCTGCGCGTAGCGTCGCTTCGGCGAGCGCGAACGGAACTTTCACGAGCTCGGGCAGCGTGCGTCGAATCGACCCCTGGCTCACGTCGAGGTACGTGTTGTCCGGACGCTGGCCGGACTGCACCGCGGCGATGCACGCACTTGCGCACAGGCGCAGGATGGCGAGCCCGAACAGCGCGCTCAGCTCGTCGTCCTCGAGCGCCACGTGCTCCGAGAAGCCATGCGTGACGCGCGCCGCGACCGACAGCGGGTCCGCCGTATCGAGCATCGCGTACGCGGTCGCGATCGCCAGGTCGGCGACGCGATAGCTGTACACCATGTCGCCAAAGTCCACGATCCCGGTGACACGCTGGTCGCGCGTCTCGAGATCGTCGCCGTCACCGACGAGTACGTTGAAGTCGTTCAGGTCGCCGTGTACCACGCCGCGCGGCAGCGTCTGGAGCAGCGGGATCGTGCACCGATCGGCCCGCTCGACCAAACGGTCGATCGTCGCACCGAGCTCGGCGTCGCGAACGGATCCGCGGTGCGCGTCGATCACGGCGCGCGCGTTCGCCAGATCCCAGTAGAAATCCCGATGCGCTGCGTGGTGGTCGAAGTGGGCGAGAGCGGAATCCAATGCGCCAGCCGCGCGGCCCCAGTCGGCGTGCAGCGCCGCCGAGCGGCGCCGGATGTCACCGAGCGGCTTGCCCGGGAGATGCGTGACTGCCCAGACCCAGTGCCGGCGCCCGTCCGGGCCCGGAACGCCAAGGAGCAGCGCTCCACTCGCGGCAGGCACCGGCCGCGCCGTCAGCGTGACGTGCGACGCGAGATGGGCGAGTGCCGCCTGCTGCGCCTCGAGGACGCTCGCCTGCTCGGCGGCGTTCGACACCTTGAGCACGATGCGCTCGTCCTGCCCGTTCGATGGCGTGATCAGAAAATTCTGATCGCGCTCGCTCGGCAGTGGCGTCGCGCGACTCGACACGCCGTAGAGCTCGGCGGCGAGACGCTCGGCGTCGGCGAGCCCAAAGCGCGGGCTCGCGTCGAGCATGGCGGGAGAGATCGTCAACGGGGGAGAAAAGTGGGAGGTCTGGGGCGGCGAGTGGTGCGTTCAATCCTACCGTCGCGACCTGTCCGTTCAACCCCAGGCTCAGCGCTCGCCGCGAATATCCTTGGGAACGCGCCCTTCGAGCGCCGCGCGCCAGCCATCGCCCGAGCGCACGATATGGTACACGCGCTCGAACCGCAGTGGCTCGGAGTAGCCCGACGAGGGTGTGTCGTATTTCTGCGCGAAGACGTACGCCTCGACCGAGTCGCCACGCACCGCGAACACGGGCGAGAATCGAACGACGTATCCTGGCCGCTCAGCCGTGCAGCGCGGTGTGCGCCGTCCAACGACGGGCGGCTCGCACGTGCCTCTTACGGTGCCGCGGCGCTTCAACTCGCTCACCACCGCGTCTGGCAGTCGCGGGCCGGCGCCAAGTCCTACGGTTCGCGGAAGCTCGCGCGGATCGACCAATAACGAGAGCGACGGATCGTCCAACTGGAACGCGCCGCGGAGCGTTGCCTCGTATACGCCGGCCTGCGCCGCCGGCTCGAGCGACGCGGGGGTATGCCCGCGGCCGCGCACAAAATTCGAATCGTCGCCACCGCCGCAACCGCCGAGCATGGCGATCGTGGCGATGACGACGACTCGTTGTGAGAGCTGATTCCCGCGCCTAGTTGCGATCTTCGTCCTCGTCGTGGCCGTGAGGCTTCTTGTACTTGCCTTTGCCCTTTGCCTTCGGCTGCTCGACGTATGCACGATCGTCGTCGCGGTCCCGGCTATCGTCGTAGATCCGGCCCACGCGCGTGTTCGTCGCGCCGCTCGCGCTCCCGTCATAGATCCTGCCGGCGCGAGTGTTCGACGCGCCCCCGTTCGTGGTGCCGTCGTCACACACGGTGTAGATCCGTCCGTTCACGTCAACGCGCTGCACACACCGCTGCCCGCTGGGCTGACGATTCGGGTAAACTACGCGGCCGTCGCGACCATAAATGATTTGCCCGTTGCGATCGTAGATCGTCCCGCGACGGTCGGTCGTTCCGTCGCCGTAAATGACGCGGCCGTTACGCGGAACGCGCGCCGCGGCCGTCGCGCAGTCCGTTGGCGCGGGCTGGTGACCCGGTGGAACGCCGTCGATCCAGATCCGACACATACCAGCCGGTGGGCGATGACCCGGCGGAACGCCGCCATTCCCACGACCGCGACCTTGCGCCATGACTGGCGCCGCGATCGCGAGCGCGGCTACTGCGGCGATGAGTTCGAGCTTGCGCATGACTCCTCCATCAACTGAGCAACTTGACAGTCCTACCCGTTGCCCTGTGGAAAGGCACAGCCAGTGCCGCGGCGCAAAAATCCGCCGGTCGGCGTAATCCAATATCGAGGAACGACTTGCACGGGCGGTGTGATCCGGCTCACCGAGCTCAGCTGTCCTTTTCGCGCGACGGTCTCGTCCCTGCCGTTGGACGACCCCAGCAGCCTCAGGAAACAGCGCTCTCGAGCTCGGCGGGGCTGCGTCGCGACCAGAATTGATACACCACGACTCCGATCAGCAGGATGGCCACGCCAACGCCGGCATTCGCTGGGAACTGTACGATCGTCGTGAGCGAGATCGACCAGCAGGCAAGCACGAATATCCCGGTGGTGATGGGGTGCAGCGGCACGCGTACCCCTTCTACGGCCTCGTTTGCTCGCTTTGCGCGCGCGCGAAACACGAACAGCGCCGCGCCGGTCAATCCGAAGAACAGCACGTCGATCGACTCGACGTAATTGAGGATCTGGTCGTACTTCCCCGTGAGCGCGATGACTGCGGCCCACGTGCCCTGCAATACGATCGCGATCACGGGCACGCGCGATTTCGGGTTCAACGTGCCCACCGCCTTGAAGAACACGCCGTCCCGCGCCATGGCGTAGTACACCCGCGGTGCCGTGAGAACGCTCTGACTCAGGAAGCCCACCGTCGAGATCGCGATGCCGAGCGCGATGACGCGCGCGCCCCGGTCGCCGAGCGCGTTGCGCATTACCTGGGACGCGGGCGTCGCGGTTGCCGCGAGCCCATTCACACCCAGTACGCGCAGACACACGAGCGTGACGGCGAGATAGAGCACGATCACGCCGATGACGCCGACGAGCAGTCCGCGCGGCAGATCGCGCCGCGGGTTGCGCATTTCGCCGCTCACGAAGCTCGACGTCTGCCATCCGCCGTACGCGAACAGGACCGGCACCATCGCCGTGGCCAGACCGACGAGGCCACCGGTGTCCGCCGTCGGCGACACCGCCGATGCCGATGCGGGCGCCGCCGGTGCAACGAAGAGCCCGACCCCGATCAGCAGGGCGATGGCCGCGATCTTGGTGAGCATCAACACGCTCTGCACATTGCTGCCCGCGCGAACACCCAGACAGTTCACGAGCGTAAGGATCCCCAGCGCGAGCGCGGCGACGGCCTGCTCGGGAATTCCCGTGCCGGTGAGCTCGCGAAAGTAGCGGCCGAAGATGATTGCCGCGCCCGCCATGCCGCCCGTCTGCGTGACGAGCAGGAGCGTCCAGCCGTAGAGGAACGCGACCATCGGATGGTATGCGTCGCGGAGGTACGCATACTGGCCGCCCACTCGGGGTCGGCGCACGGCGAGCTCCGCGTACACGAACGCGCCGACGAGCGCGATCCCGCCGCCGATCACCCAGGCCCCAAGCACGAGCCCCGAGGTGTGAACCTGCCGCGCGACGACGCTCGGGTTGACGAAGATCCCGGCGCCGATGATCCCGCCCATCACGATCATCGTGGCGTCGAACGCGCCGAGTCGGCGAGCGAGGGTGGGTTCGGCCGGCGATGTCATGCGCCTAGCGTACCGGGGCAGGGCATCAGCGGCAAGTGTGAAACTGTGGTCGCAGTGTGCCGTGTCGCGGCCCGAGCGCACATGAGTGCGCGCGACGCGGCGCCTTCCCGAAAGGGGTTCCGGCGGGTTTAGATGGAGTCCGCACCGGGAGATCTGAGCCCGGGGTCGTGCGAATCGGCGGACCCGAGCGAACGCTTTTCCCGGCCGGCGCATCTAACCCTCCGACACGTGACCAGATCAGTCGTTGCCATTCAGTCCACGTACCGGGTGAACGAGCCCGAGTTGATCGCTCGGGTTCTGGCCGGAGACCGAATTGCGGCGCGCGAGCTGTACGACGCGCACGCGGCCCGGGTGTATCGGCTCGCCTATCGGTTGACTGGCGATTCGGATCTCGCGCGTGAGTTCACGCAGGACACGTTCGTGCGCGCCTTCAGTCAGCTGTCCCGCTTTCGCGGGGACTCGGCGCTCTCCACTTGGCTGCATCGAGTCACGGTTACGGTCGTGGCGAACGCGATGCGGCGGGTAAAGCGGTTCAGGGAGCGGGAAACGGATCTCGAGGACGTTCACCCGCTCGGCTCGGACGGACCGGGAGTCGACCCCGTGCTCCGCGAGCGCCTGCACCGCGCGATCGATGCTCTGCCGGACATCTACCGCACGACCATCATCATGCACGATCTGGAAGGCTACACCCACGGCGAGATCGCCGAAGTGCTCGGCGTAGCCGAAGGAACCTGCAAGAGCCGCCTGTCGCAGGCGCGCGCGCAACTCCGCGCCGCGCTCGCGGACCTGGCACCGGAGTTGGATTCATGACGGACGACCGCTTTGAAGAACTGATGCGCGACGCCGCGCACACGTATCACAATCCGCCAGAACCGGATCTCGACGCCATCTGGTCGGCCGTCGAGCACCAAAGCTGGGGCCCGGGACGGAAGCTCCACCGGGCCTGGCAGACCGTGACTCGTATTCCGCCGTGGGTTGCGATTGCCGCCACGCTGGTCATCGGCATCGCGATCGGGCGCGCCTCGATGAACATCGGTCGTCCCGCTGCCGCGGTCACACGAGTCGCGGTCACGCCGAGAACATCGACGCGCGCCGACAGCGCGGCCGCGACGCCGTACGAGACGGAGACGTCGCAGTATCTCGGACAGACGGCGGCGCTGCTCATCGCGCTGCCGGCATCGGTGCGAGGTGGTCGCGCCGACGATCGTCTGATCGCCCGCGCCGGCGAGCTGCTCACGCGAACCCGTCTCCTGATCGACTCGCCGGCGGCAAACGATCCGGAGATGCGAGGGCTGCTCGAGGATCTCGAGCTCGTGCTCGCGCAGGTCGTTCGCCTGCAGGAAGACCACAGCCGTACTGAACTGGATCTCATCAACCGCGCGCTCGAGCAGCGCGACGTCATTCCGCGACTGCGTCTCGCCGTCGCCGACATCTCTGCCAATTGAGGAGCGGAGCAATGAAGCAACTCATCGTGGGCATGCTGGCGCTCACTGTCGCAGTCACGGCCGCCGCGCAGGATCCGACTCCGCCGGCGCGGCCGGCGCGTCCGAGTCCCGCGCCAGCCCCAAAGTCGCAGGCCCCACGCACCCCGCGTCCATCGGTCGCCCCGGTTCCGCCGATTGATCCGTTCGACTTCAATTTCGATTTCGACGTCGATCGCATTCGCGACCAGGCGCAGGAGATGGCACGAGAGGCTGCGCGGATGGACCGGGAACAGATTCGCGAGATGGCAGACCAGACGCGCGAGCTTGCCCGCGAGCAAGCGCGCATGCAGCGGGACTTCGCGCGCATGTCGGACGACTTTGTCCGTGACTTCGCGATGGCGCCCACTCCACCCGTGGACGTTCACATTCCGCCGGTCGATGTCTACGTTCCGCCCGTCGACGTCCACGTTCCGCCGGTGGATGTGCACGTGCCGGCGATGGACATGCACATGGGCCAGTTCGGTGGCGATTTCACCAACCGATTGCCAGCGGCGCCCTGGGCACAGGGGGATCCGGCCGACTCGCTGTACAAGGCGGCGCGCGACGCACTCATTCGCGGCGACTATGGCCGCGCGGCTCGATTGTTCAATGACATAGTTCAGAAGTACCCCAAGTCGACGTACTTCAGCAACGCGCAATACTACGAGGCGCTCGCCCGATACAAGGTCGGCACGACCGACGATCTCCGACAGGCGGCCAGGATCCTCGAGCCGCTCGCCAAGAATGTCGCGGTGAGCACGAGCGTGAGTTCGCGTAGCGCGGTCACGCTCGCGTATGCCGACTCCTACCGCGGTCAACGGCGCAATGCGGACGAGTCCGAGATCGCGGCGCTCTATGCGCGAGTGAATGGCGCGCTTGCGCAGCGCGGCGATGCCGACGCGAGAGCCAAGGTCAACGCCATGGTCTCGCAGGCCGGATCGGCAACGTGCGATCAGGAGGACATCCAGGTCCGCACTGAGGCGCTCAACGCGCTCAGCCAGATGGATCCCGCGTCGGCCACGCCGATTCTCCGGCGCGTGGTCGACCGCAAGGACGAATGCTCGGCGTCGCTCCGCCGGAGCGCCGTGTTCATGCTCGGCCGGCGCGCCGATGCCGACGCGACGTCGATTCTCATCGGCGTCGCAAAGAGCGATCCGAACGCGAACGTGCGTATCGACGCGATCAACTTCCTGCCACGCATGCCCGGCGATGCGCCGCTCACCGCGCTCGAGGACATCCTCCGATCCGATCAGGACGAGCGCATCCAGCGCGCCGCTGTGCGGGCGCTGATGTCGAGTGACAACCAGAAGGCGCGCTCCAGCATGCGATCGCTGATCGACCGAAAGGACGCGCCGATCAACCTCCGCATCGAAGCGGTGAGCAGTCTGAGCGGCGACCGCGCGACGACCGAGGACGCGGCGTACCTGCGCTCGCTCTACACGCGCGCCGAGAACGACCGGCTCAAGGAAGCAATCATCGGCGCCGTCTCCCGTATGGGCGGCGCCGAGAACGACCAGTGGGTACTGGGCATCGTCCGGAATGCGAACGAATCGAGCTCGCTGCGCTCGGCGGCCCTGTCGCGCTTCTCGCGTTCATCGACGGTGAGTGTGGGCGACCTGGCCAAGCTGTACGACACGGCGGACTCGTACGATTTGCGCTCGCGCGTCGTGAACATCCTCGGGAGCCGCAAGGAGCCCGAGGCAACCGACAAGTTGATCGACATCGCCAGGAACAGCACCGTCGTGAGCCTTCGCAAGGAGGCGATCAACGCGCTGGCGCGAAAGAACGATCCGCGCACGACACAACTGCTGCTGGACATCGTGGATGGGAAGAAGCCATGAGATCCGTGATTGCGTGCACGTTCGCCGCGATGGCCGTGTTCGTTCCGGCACAGTCGCGAGCGCAGGGCTTGGCCTCGCGCATCGACGCGGCCCCAGATGGACGCGTTCAATTCAGCTTCGCCTCCCGGCCGGGCGTGTGCGGCAATGGCCGCACGTACATTCAAACGGGCCCGAACAGCTACACTGGCATCTTCTACGGGAACAGCGACGCGCTGCGAAGCGATCCCTGCGTGGCTGGCCCCGTTCGCGTCGTGATCGACCGCGCCGACAAGCTGCCGCTGTCAGTGCAGACGTACGTCGGTCCCGCCGACAGCACGCTCCGCGGTGTCACCGACCTCGGTCGCGTGCGCGCGCAGGACGCAGCGGACTATCTCCTATCGCTGGCCAGTAAGGCAGATGGACGCGCGGGCCGCGAGGCGTTGCTCCCGGCGATATTGGCCGACAGCGCCAATACTTCGGCGAGCCTCGTCGCGATTGCGCGCGATCCCGCGCTTCCTCGCGAGACCCGGCGCAGCGCGCTCTCCTACATGGGCCGCTCGACTGATGGCATGCAGACGATTGGCGCCGGCGTGACCGACCCGATTCTCGCCATCGCGCGCGACGAGACCGACAACCAGTCCGTCCGCCAGCAGGCTCTCTCCGTGCTCGGCCGGCTCGATCACGGCGCCGGGATTCCGTCGCTGATCCAGCTCTCGCAACAGACGCAGAGCACGTGGCTCGCCAGGGAATCCATGCAGGCGCTCGCCCGGTCGGGCGACCCACGCGCGCGGGCATATCTCCGCACCGCCGTGCGACGCACCGATCTTCCGGATGAAGTCCTGACCGTCGCGCTGCGGTCGCTCGGCCAGGAGTACGCGACGGCACAGGACGCCGCGCTGCTCCGTGAGATCTATCCCACGCTCAAGAGCGACCGCGCTCGCGACGCGGTCTTCTCCGCGCTCGCCGAGATGGGCGGTGCGGCGAACACGAAATGGCTGCTCGATCTGGCGCAGAACGGCAACGAGCCGATGCCGCTCCGTCGCCGCGCGCTCGAGGCCGCGGCCCGGGCCGGCGCGCCGACCGGCGAGCTGGTGAAGCTGTACGACACCACGACCGACCCGGAGATGAAGGCGTCACTGATCAGCCTCTACGTGCGGAGCGGTGAGAAGCCGGCGGTCGACAAGCTCCTCTCGATCATCAAGTCGGAGGAGAATCTCTCCGTGCGCCGGCGGGCAATCTCACAACTCTCACGCTCCGAGGACGCGCGGATCAAGCAGGCGCTCCAGGATCTCGTGGTGAAGTGAGCGCTACGGCGGGCGTCGGCGCGCGGCAGATGTTGACAGTGTTCTATTGTACTAGTACAATGAATCTGTGTTCGCGATCGACCCCGCCGATCCTACTCCGATCTACGCGCAACTCGACCGCGCGATTCGCGCGGCGATCGCCGCAGGGCGGCTGAAGAACGGCGACAAGCTGCCGACGGTGCGGCAGCTCGCCATGGACTTGCGCGTCAACGCGAACACGGTCGCAAAAGTCTACGCGGAGCTGGAGCGCACGGGCGTGCTCGCCACGCAGCGCGGCATCGGCACGTTCGTGCGCGCGACCCCGGCCACCGCCCCGACGACGCGGCGCGATCGCGACCGTGATCTGCGGCCATTCGTCGACCGCCTGCTCGCCGATGCGTCGGCGCTCGGCTATTCGCTGTCCGACGTGCTGCAATACCTCAAGGCACTCGAGTCGCGAAACGCAAAAGAGAGATCCTGACATGCCCGCGATCACTCTTTACGAAGGTCTGAGGAGAAAGGAGCGCTGATGCTCGTGCCGAGCACCGCGGTGGGGTCGATGGGGCTCGGGGGCTTGCTTGGCGCGGTGGTGCGGCGGCAGACTAAGCTCAGTGAGGGCGAGGGCGGCTGACCGACCCGTCGTTCGGCGCCGAATCACACAGGTTTCATTCCCCAAACCGAGAGTATCCGAATGAGCGAATCCTCAGCTGCGCCCACGACGGCGTCCGCGCCGCCGCAGCAGTCGTTCTGGGAGGACCTGATCGACATCTACTTTCAGCCGGCGAACGTGTTTCGCCGCCGGCAGAACAGCAGCGTGTGGCCGCCAATGCTCTTCGTCGCGATCGCGGTCGGCGTGATCTTCTTCATCACGTTCAACACGCTGCAGCCGATCTTCGACGCGGAGTTCGCGCGCGGCACCGCCAAGGCGTTGGCGAAAAATCCGCAGATGACCCCGGAGATGGCCGAGAAGATGCGCGGCTTCAGCACGTCGATCGGCCGCTACGCAATCGGCGTGATCATGCTGGTGACGATGGTGGTCATTGGCTCGGTGACCTGGCTCGTCGGGAAAATCGTTGGCTCGGCCCAGACGTACCATGCCGCGCTGGTCGTGGCCGCGTGGGCGTACATGCCTCGCGTGATCGGCTCGGTGCTGGCGGGCGTGCAGGGTCTGCTCATGGATCCGGCGAAGCTCACCTCACAGCTCTCGATCTCGCTCAGCCCCGCGCGCTTCTATGACGTCGACGCCACCAACCCACTGCTCTACCAGGCGCTCGGCCGCCTCGATCTGATCACGATCTGGGTCACGATCCTCATCGGCGTTGGCGTGTACGTCACCGGGAAGGTGTCGAAAGGACGGGCCACGGTGGTGGCCGTTCTCATGTGGGTGCTCGGCACGCTGCCCGCCCTGCGGCAGGCGTACGTGAGCATGTGAGCCGGGAAACTGGCGTCGGCTCACACCGCGGCCGTGGATGGCGGCGTGGCGTTGGACCGAATGCCCGGCGCCCACATCACGACACGGTCGCGCCCGAGGTTCTTCGCGACGTAGAGTGCCTCGTCGGCGCGTGCCCGTAACGACCCGCCCATGTAGAGATCGCTGATCCGCTCGCAGGCGATGCCCACACTCACGGTGACGCGCTGCTTCAGTCGCATGGCCCGGAACGTGTGGCTGCGAACGCGCTCCATGAGCCGCTCGGCGACGACCCCGGCCGTCTCGACGTCGGTTTCCGGCAGAAGGATCAGGAACTCTTCGCCGCCGACGCGAGCGACCACGTCGCCGACGCGGGATGATTCACGAAGCAGCTCGGCGAGGTCGCGCAGCACGGCGTCGCCGGCGAGATGGCCCGCCGTGTCGTTGATCGACTTGAAGTGATCGACGTCGATCGCGAGCAGCGACAGATCGCGGTGCCGGCGCAGGCCCGACCGCAGCGTGTCCTTGAGCGCGCGATCGAACCCCCGCCGGTTGAGACAGTCGGTGAGCGTGTCGGTGAGCACCATCGCGGCGAGCTCCGACCGCAAGTGGTTGTACGAGCGGCCGAGCAGCGTGATGCCGTCGGGCTCCTGGTCCGGCTCGTCGACGAAGGTGCGCGACAGATCGCCGCGTTGCGCGCGGCTGAACAGGTCGACGAGCTTGGTGAGCCGCCGATTGATGCTTGCCTGGAGCACCATGCCGTTCATGCCGACGATCAGAAAGAGCACGAACGTCCACGCCTGCTCGCCCCACTCGACGGTAAAGCCGTTGGTCGACGCGGCGTAGAGCATTGCCGGAAACGCGATGATCGACCCGCCGACGACGGTGAGCGACGGTGACAACCCGGAGAACATCCGAGCGAATTGCAGGGCGAGGAGCGACAGGAGGAGGGCACGCGAGTAGAACGCCGGCGGCGTGACGAACAGCACGGTGGCAAAGATCGCGGCAACGTCCGTGAGCGCGAGCGCGATCAGCGTGAGGCGTGAAACCGTCCCCCGCCGTTGCGCGCCGAGGCTCAGCAGCGCGACGACCGCGATGTACAGCGGGACGATCGCGAGGAGCGGCCGCACCGGCCCGTGCACGAAGCCCACGGCACGCATCAGTACGGCGCAGAATCCGAGCGTGGCGGCGATCAGTGATCGCCTCGCCGACTGCCAGACGACGAGCTCCGCGTTGTTCAGCGCGCCTACGCGCCGCGCATGCGAGGAACGACCCAGCGCGCGCTCCAGCGACAGCACCGACCGATCGCCGAGGCCACGATAGATCTGCTGCTGTTGTGGAGAGGGTCTGGCGTTAGGAGACGACACGGCTGCCTCTATGCGAGGACTCATGATCATCGCCGCGAGACCGGCGCGGCTGTGATGGCCGACACAGCCGCGCCGCGCGTCGCGGCCCCTGCTCGTGCCGCTGACAGTGCCCCGTCAGGCGGTGTCGGCGAGGGCGAGGGCGAGCAGTCGGATCTGTCCGGCGTGATACGTGTCGTGCAGCGCCATGCCAAGCAATTGCCGGCCCACCGAGTGTTCCGATCGCTCGGGCACGCGCGCGAGTTGCGCGGGCGACGCGCCTTCGATCGCATCCATCATCGCGCGGTGTCGGTCATCGAGCAGCGCGAGATCGGCATGCCAGGCTTCGTCGCTCGTGTCCAGGGACGGGACCGGCCACCACGGCTCACGAATCTCGCGCGGGAACGCGCCCGCCGATGCGTTCAACGTTCGCTCGGTGAGCAGATGCCGGCCGTGCGCGAGATGCAGCACGAGCTCCCAGATCGAGTTGCGCTGCGC
>DATISA010000329.1:0-4324 GCA_035469245.1 Gemmatimonadaceae bacterium | reverse complement strand
TGGATCGCTGCCGGCGGGCAAGGCGAGATATCGCGACACCGCACGCTCTGACGCACCTCTGGAATGCACGTCGAGGCTGCCGCCCTGGAACAGGTAGACACCCACCGCATCGGCAAAGCTGATGGCCGGCGTCTCATCGAGCGCGAGCGCGATCACGTCGGACGCCGTCCTCGCCTCAGCCAACCGACCCAGTGCGCGCGCGTGTGTGCCCTCGACCATCTCGTGCGCATGATACGAAGCCGCGCGGCGCTCATGACAAACAAGCGCCAGTTCGCTGGACCCGGCGGTAGGCGGCGCGCGGGAGTGGGCCGGCACCTGGGCCTCGCGATCGGGCACACGTTGTAGCGGGGAGTGTGGCCCTCTCCGACAGCCGTTGCCCCTCGATCGCCAGGACAAGTCGTCGCCGCTACAGCCGCCAGTTGGCCAACAGCGGCGATCGCCGCAGCCGGTCCCACGGATCCTGCACCGCGGGCACCGGCAGGCAGGTCTCGATGACCGGCGTCACCAGCAGCGGCAACGGCGGGACCGTCGGGTTGGGGTGCGCGAAGTCGAGCGCCTCCACGAGGTTGGTGATGTTCGAGTCCGGCGCGTCGCGCGGCGTGAGGTGCGGCAGGTTCCATCGCCACTCGATCAGCTTGAGGATCGAGGTGTGATCGTACAGCGCCGAGTGGATCCGCGGCTGGCCGCCGGCGCGGGTCCACGGCGACGCCACGACGACCGGGACCCGCATGCCGAGCAGCACGTTGCCGGCGGCATCGGGCGGATCGACGGCGTTGGCCGCGACCGAGGTCGGCGGCGCGACGTGGTCGAAGAACCCTCCCCACTCGTCGTAGGTGACGATGAACACGGTGTTGGCCCAGCCCAGGCCGTGCGCCACCGCCGCGAACGTCTGGCTGAGGAACGCATCGCCGACGCGGATATCGGCGTGCGGGTGGTCGTCGCCCGAGCTGCCCGAGCCCTCGTCGATGAACCGCGGATCGACGAACGACACCGCGGGGAGCAGTCCGGCCGCGGCGTCGGCGAGGAACTGGGCGTAGGGCCGCGAGATCGACAAATACTTGTCGCCCCACAGGCCGAGGAACGGCACGTCCGAGAAGTAATACCGGGCCGACACGCCGGCCGCGGCGAGGCGATCCCAGATCGTCGGGATCGTCTGTGGATCGGTGATCCCCGACGCGGTCCCGACGTTGTGCAAGGTCGGCGTCTGCGCCGCATGCAGGAAGAACCGGTTGGGGAAGGTCTCGGTGCTGAGCGACAACTAGATCTCCCCAGCGGCGACAATTACATCGCCCCATCCTCGATGGCGTAGCTGGCCGGTCAGAGGGCCGTGGTCTCCCGGAGGCGGAGGCCAGGTACCCGTGCGACCAGTGAGCGACGCTCAAGTGAGGAAGCTGATGGAAGAGATGAGCAAACACGGACAGATAGGCCAGGCCGCGATGAAGGCGGACATGGACCGGAAGACGGCGCGGAAGTACGTAGCCGCCGGCAAGATCCCGTCGGAGCTGAAGCAGCCGCGCGACTGGCGGACGCGGCCGGATCCGTTCGATGAGCACTGGCCGGAGGTCGAGGCCCAGCTGCGGGTGACGCCGGAGTTCGAGGCCAAGACGTTGTTCGAGCTGCTGCAGCAGCAGCACCCCGGCCGCTACGAGGACGGCCAGCTCCGCACGCTGCAGCGCCACGTGAAGCGGTGGCGCGCGGCCCACGGACCGGATCGCGAGGTCGTGCTGGCACAGCAGCACCGGCCCGGCGAGGCGGCGCAGACCGACTTCACACACGCGACCGAGCTCGCGGTGACGATCGCGGGCCAGCTGTTCATGCACCTGCTGTGCGTGCTCGTGCTGCCGTACTCGAACTGGCAGTGGGCGACGGTCTGCCTGTCGGAGTCGATGCTGGCGCTGCGCAAGGGCGTGCAGCGGGCGCTGTTCCAGCTCGGGCGGGTGCCGCGGTATCACCAGACCGACGGCTCGACGGCGGCGACGCACAAGATCCCGGAGGGCCAGGCGGAGCACGTCGAGGGCAACCAGCGAGCGTTCAATGCCGAGTACGTCGCGCTGATGCGGCACCTCGGGATGACCCCGCGGGTCATCGAGCCCGGTGAGAAGGAGCAGAACGGCGACGTCGAGGCCGCCAACGGCGCGATCAAGCGCCGGCTCGAGCAAGCGCTGCTGGTGCGCGGCAGCCGCGACTTCGAGAGCGTGGACGCATGGCAGGCGTTCATCGACGAGACGCTGCGCAAGGCCAACGCGAATCGCGGACGGCGCGTCGCCGAGGACCTCGCGGCGATGCGCGAGCTCGACGTCGCGAAGCTGCCCGAGTACATCGAGGAGGACGTGCAGGTCAGCGAGTGGAGCACGGTGCGAGTCAAGCACTGCGCGTACTCGGTGCCATCGCGGCTGATGGGCGAGTGGGTCCGCGTCCGGATCTTCGAGGACCGGCTCGAGGTCCGGTTCGCCGACGAGATCCAGCTCGCATGCGAGCGGCTGCGCGGCCGCAACCTGCACCGCATTGACTACCGGCACGTGATCTGGTCGCTGGTGCGCAAGCCGGGTGGGTTCGCGCGCTACGTGTACCGCGAGGAGATGTTCCCGTCGCTGGTGTTCCGCGAGGCGTACGATGCGATCCAGGCCGCGCGGCCGGGGACCAAGGGCGACCTCGAGTACCTCAGGATCCTGCACCTCGCGGCGAGCACGATGGAGGCCGACGTCGCGGCGGCGCTCGCGCAGCTGCAGACCGCCGGCACGCCGATCACCGTCGACGCGGTCAAGGCGCTGACCGCGCCGGCGGCGGCGGTCGCGGTTCCCGCGCTCGCAGCGATGCCGGTCGATCTCACCGAGTACGACGCGCTGCTCGACGCCCAGGAGGCCGCATGACGGCGTCCGCACCGGTGGCCGCGCTCGTGATGTTGTTGCGCGCGCTGAAACTGCCCACCATCGCGCAGCACGCCGAGGAGATCGCGCAGCTCGCCGAGCGCGAAGGCTGGACGTTCGTCCGCTACCTCCACCACCTCGTCGAGCTCGAGGTGCACGAGCGCCGCCGGCGCCGGATCGAGCGCAACCTGCGCAGCGCGGGGCTGCCGAGCGACAAGACGCTCGCGACACTCAACCGTTCGCGCTTGCCGGCCAAGGTCGCCAAGATGCTGCCGACGCTGTGCGAGGGCGCGTTCGTCGAGCGCGGTGACAACCTGCTCGCGTTCGGCCTGCCGGGGCGCGGCAAGACGCACCTGGTGTGCGCGATCGGCTACGAGCTGATCCAGCGCGGGTATCGCGTGCTGTTCGTCGCGACCTACGCGCTCGTCCAGCGCCTGCTCGTCGCCAAGCGCGATCTGCGTCTCGAGGACGAGCTCGCGGTGCTCGACGGCTTCGACGCCGTGATCGCCGACGACATCGGGTACGTCCAGCAAAACCGCGAGGAGATGGAGGTGCTGTTCACGTTCCTCGCCGAGCGCTACGAGCGGCGCACCGTGATCATCACCAGCAATCTGGTGTTCAGCGAGTGGGATCGGATCTTCAAGGACCCGATGACCACCGCCGCCGCGATCGACCGGCTCGTTCACCACGCGATCGTCCTCGAGATGACCGGCAAGAGCATCCGGGTCGAGCACGCGCAGGCCGAGCGCACCGCCGAACCAGCAAGCCCGTCCACCCCGAACGCAATACCGACGGGGCATGGCTCGGCACCCGCGGGGACCACGAACGAGCCTGGGAGCGACGATGTCTGACCATCGCCATCTCCACGACACGACCGCGAGCCATGCTCAGCCAGACGACTTCCGCCCTGCGGATGCGATCGAGAGCCTCCGTGCTGCGATCTTGCGCGTGGACACCCTCGCACAGGTCGCCTGCTATGCGGCGGATGAGCTGCGCTATCCCGGCGACACCGCAGCGGGACGCGCCTTTGTGCGGATGCAGATCCTCGTCGAGCAAGCGGCCGGCGAGGCGAGCACGGCGCTCGCACAAGGTGACAGGCTCATGGCAGCGCTCACGAGACACCTGCAGGCCCAACGAGACAACCAAGAGCTTGGCGAGCATGACAACGCACGCGCTCGTCCAGTGCGTGCGCGTCGCCCAGCGCGATCTTCGCCTCGAACACGAGCTCGCGGTGCGAGACGGCTCTGACGCCGTGGCCAATCCTGTGGCGCCCACCACCCCATCCCGAGCGCAGCACCGACGGCACCTGGCTCGGCTTCCGCAACGACCATGAGCCCCACCACCCCGCCCATCCACCTCATCCCGAGCGCAGCACCGACGGCACCTGGCTCGGCCCCGACGACAACTACCCCGACGACAACTACCCCGACGACAACTACCCCGACGACAACTACCCC
>DATISA010000328.1:0-5886 GCA_035469245.1 Gemmatimonadaceae bacterium | reverse complement strand
CGACCCGTCGGGCGAGAGCGAGACGCCGCCGACGTTCTCGAGCTCCATGATGTCCATGAACGTCATGGGACGCTTATTCTGCGCGCCGGCCGTGGCGGCCGTGGCGAGTAGCGCGACGACGCACGCCATTCGGCGCGTCAGTGGGGAAACCATTCGGGGGCTCCGGTGTGAGTACGCGTATTTTGCAGCGGCACCCGCGGAGTTGCCATGGGCTCGGTGGACGGGCGACTCGGCGGCTGGGCGGCTGGGCGGCTCGGCGGCTCGGCGGCTGGGCGGCTCGGCGGCTGGGCGGCTCGGCGACCGGCGGCTCGGCGACCGGCGGCTCGGCGACTCGGCGGCGATCTGCCTCACCGAGATTGCCAAGGAGCAGGCACGGTTGTTAGATCGGGCATGCAATTCCTTGCGTCGTTGCGAGACCGAATACGAAACGGCGAGGTCACGTGCAGCGTTCGACTCTGGCAGCGGCCGCACGTGAAGGTCGGCGGACGATATCCGCTGCCACCTGGCCACATCGTGGTGACGCGGCTGCTCGAGATCGGGCTCGCCGATGTCACTCCTGAGCTGGCTCGGCGATCTGGCTTCGCGGGCGTCGTGGGTCTGCTGAAGGTCGCCAAACACGGTCCCGGACGGCGTGTGTTCCTGATCGAGTTTCGCTATGTCGCTCCAAAGCGGAATCGCCGATAACCGGCTTGAACGGAGGATGCTCATGTCCAACGACTCGTCTTCACACGACAACTCGTCCAAGAGCCTCGATCGTCGTGGTTTTCTTTCGCGGCTGGCTGGTGCGGCTGCCGTCGCGGGAGCGGCGTCGCCCGCGCTCGACGTGCTGGCGATCTTCCCGGCACCGGCTGCCACCCCCGGCTCGGTGTTCCGACCGGGGCCTGCTGAACCCGATGCCGCCGTGTTCGCCGAGGCGCGTAAGCATTTTCTGATACCAAAGGGCGTCACCTACTGCAACACCGGCACCCTCGGCGCCTCACCCCGCGAGGTCGTTGACGCGCTGGCGAACGGCACGCGAGCGCTCGAGGCTCGTCTGGCGGCCTGGGCATACGATCATCCGGAGGGCGAGCCGCTCACGGGGTACGAGCCGTCGCTCGGGGTTCGCACTGCGGTCGGCGCGTTCATCAATGCGAAACCCGACGAGGTCGCGATCACGCAAAACGCGACGATGAGCATGAACTTTCTCGCCAACGGACTCGATCTCTCGCCCGGCGACGAGGTGATCTCGACCGACCAGGAGCACGGCGGCTGCATCTCGCCGTGGCGACTCAAGGCGAAACGCTACGGGATCGTCGTCAAAGAGCTCCGGCTCGACGAGGGCACCCAAGGTGGAGTCGAGGGCGTCGTGAAGCTCCTCGCCGACGCGATGACTCCCAAGACCAAAGCCGTCATGTTCAGCCACGTCGTCTCCGGACTGGGCACGCGGATGCCGGCGCGTGAGTTGTGCGCGATGATCCGAGATCGCGGCGCGCTGGCGCTCGTCGACGGCGCCCAGGCCGTCGGGCAGCTGCAGGTCGACGTGAAGGAGCTTGGATGCGACGCGTACGTCGCCAGCCCGCACAAGTGGATGATGGCGCCGAAGGGCACCGGCTTTCTCTACATTCGGCGCGACCTGCAGGCTCGGTTTTGGACGACGCTCGCCAGCTCGCACTGGGACGACCAGGAGAACGGCGCCTTCCGGTTCATGCAGTACGGCACGGGCGCTGTCCCGGTTCATGAGGGACTGATGGCGGCGCTCGGTTTCATCGACAAGATCGGGATGCCGCGCATCGAGCGTTGGGATGCTATGCTGACGAAGCGATTGCGAGACGGGCTGGCGAACATTCCCGCGGCGCGAATCACCTCCCCGGCAGATCCGCGGCTCGCGTCGGCGATCACGACCTTCCGCATAGAAGGCGTGAAGGCCAAGGCACTACAGGAGGCGCTGTGGACTCGGCGCGTGCGTGTGCGTCCACAGAGCGACGCGCGCGGCGTTCGGCTGTCGGCGCACATCTATATGAGTCCAGCCGACGTCGATACGGTGCTCGAGGTCGCGTCGTCGCTCGGAAAGTAGCGGCTCGGCGGCTCGGCGGCTCGGCCAACGCCGAGTAGCCGAGTAGCCGAGTAGCCGAGTAGCCGAGTATGGCGGTGCCCGGCCCTGATCCCTCGTGGTCACGGAGATGACGAGGGAGTCGTGATCAGGTAGGTCGTCGCCCAACTGGCGTAATAGTGTGAGCCGTCGTAGCCGACCGCGCCCATGAGCGGAAAACCCGTCGCCGCCTGAATCGCCGCCAGGCGGCGCAACACCGGCACTCTCGGATCGGTCGGCGGGAGTGCATTTGCCAACTCGCCCATCGAGGTCGCGCGGACGAACGCGAGTCCAACGATGTGGGACTTCGACGCGATCGCCGCGGGATTCTTCACGAATTCCGGACCGAGTCCCTTCGTGAGCGGACGAAACTCGGCCGAGTAGAGCTGCGGTAAGAACGCATCGAGCCAGGGGAGAAATGACTCGCGATCCATCAGCTGCCCCATGATCGCCGCTTCCATGAGACAGGGCGACGCAAAGTCACTCGGCCCAGGTTCCGCGGCGGTGTTGCAGCGGACATCGCGCTTGAACAGCCGCTCGGCCGAGGCGCGGATCTCCGCTTCGAGGGCCGGATCGAATGACCGAGCGTATCGGAGCGCGTTGTCCATCGCCATCGCGGTATTCGGATGGACGCCGGTTCGAACCGGTTGCCGCAGCTCCTTGAGATAGGTGATCATGCGCTCCGACATGTAGCTCGCCATCGGCTGAATGTTGGCGGCCCAACGCACGGCGTCGGAATCGTTCCATGACCGCAGCTCGTACTGAAGCCGGAGCAGCCAAGCATATCCGTAGGGTAACTCGAAGGCACCGGCACCTCGAAAGAACTGCAAATCGCCGGCGACATTGCTCGCGCCGAAGTGATCGTTGAGTTTTTGGCGAATCGCCGGCGCGGTCGGAAGATCGGGGAACGCTTTGAGAATTCTCACGAGCGTCCACGCCGAATTCACGGCCGAATGCCAGTCGTAACACCCGTAAAACGCGCGGGTGATCTCGTAGTCGGGGACAGGCGTGTACGTCGCTTCCCAGATGTACGGGACAGCGTTCGGTCGCGGTTGAGGGTGATCCATGCACGACAGCGGCATCGTCGAGAGCTGCAACGCCGTCGTTCTATCCAACGGATGTGGGTCGACGACCGGCAGCGACGCATAGAAGGATGCGAGATCGCCGAACACGGGGTCGCTTGCTGGACGACTGACGCCCGCGTGTATCGCCGTTTGCGCGAGCGCCGCGCCGGCGGCGAGTGACATGAGTACCACCGTTGCCGCCCATCTGATCATTTCCGCACCGTCATATATAGAAGGGCGTGCGCCGGCAGCCACGAGATTCCGGCCTGATCGTCCCGCATGAGCTCGAAGCCTCGCTCGGCTTGAATTGCCGAGAGTCGTTGCCAGGCGGCAACGCGTGGATCGGTCGCCGGAAGTGCCCGAGCGATGCGCTCCATCGACTGTGCGCGAGAAAACGATAAGCCGGCGAGTCGAGCGCGTTCCGTGGCGAGCGCGGCGGCCGCTGCGGCCGCCGTCGCGGCTCGACCGGCAGGCGACGTGTCGATGGGAACCGCAACCGCGGGCGGTTGGGGCGGAGGAGCGGCCGTCGGAATGGCGATCGCTTCGGTCAGCGGCGCGAACCGACCGGATTGGAGCGGGGGAAGCGCTCGATCCAACCAGGCGACGTACGCTCGCGGCTCGAGCACGCGCGACATGAGCGCCGCTTCACTCAAACACGGCGAGACGATCACCGCGCCGCCACCACCGAACGGTGTGGGCGGCGGAGCCCCGCGCGACGCCGCGGTCAGATCGTTGGGACGTCGAGAGCTGTCCGCATTCGAAGCGCGGCCACCGCCGCCACCGCCCCGACCGCCCCGACCGTCGGCGCCCGGCACCACGCGTTCGGATTGCGTCGAGCAGGTCGAATCCGACAGATAGAACTTCCGCGCCGCCGACACGACAGCAGAGCGCAACCTCGCGTCATGTGCGGCGTCGGCATAGTCGAGTGCGAGTGTCATGTTCAGCGCGGTGTTGCCTTGTGCCCCTGTGCGAATCGGCTCGACCAGTTTCGTGAAATACGCGCCGAGGCTGTCGGCCATCCATGTCGCGAGTGGCGCAACGTTCGCCGACCAGCGTTTTGCCTGAGTGTCGGGCCAGGTGCGCAGCGCCGACGCAAGCTCGAGCAACCAGGCGAATCCATACGGACGCTCGAACAACCCCGTCTGACTTGCCGACGGAATGGGATTGATTGCCTCGGCCGTCGCTCGGAAGAACGATAGCTCTCCGTCGAGATTCGCTCGCCCGAGGTGGGCGTTGAGCTTCTCGCGCGTGAGGTCGCGGAGTGTGCTGTTGGGATAGCTTTGGAGAACTCTAACCGCTGCCCACGTCGATGAGACGGCCGAGTGCCAATCGTTGCAGCCCCAGAACGCGCGGCGACGATCGTGGTCGCTCACGAGCGTGTAGCTCGCGACCCAGAAGTAGCCGGCGCCATTGTTGGTGGCCGCGGCCGCGGTCGATCCACGCGCCAGCGGGGGAGGGAGAGGGGGAGGGGGAGGGCTGTTCGTCGAATCGGCCGCATTTCCACCGCGACCACGCGCACTGTCCGTCGGAGCGATCGCGCGGCCGCCTGCGCGCCCGCCGGGCCTCGGCTGAAGTCGATCGAGACAGGAGAGCGGTAGCGCGCCGAGCCAGAGGGCTAGCGATTCGTCGAACGGGCGCGGTGCGACGGCGGGGAGGTGGGCGAGAAGCTCCGAGATATCCCGATAGTCGGCCCGCAGAGGAACGGTGTCGCGGCGAGCAGTCGGCTGCTGGGGGGAGGCGCTCGCCGGCAGCGACAGACACACCACGGCGAGACAGGTTGTGGCGAAGGCCTTTACGCCGGAGCGGCCTAACGGAGTGCGAGATACGAGCATTGTCGCGTGTGCCATGAAAGCCGGCCAACGCGCCGGCGGGCGCGCCCTGCGAGCGGGACGATCACCAATAATGATCAATCGATCGTCATTGCGTGAGAAGGCGGCGACTGGCCAGGCGCTCGAGCTACGCCAGGGCGCCGCGTATTTACCGGTTTGTGGGTTTCCCCAATTCGCGCACCGCGCGACCGACCGCTCGCAGATTCGGCACGGTGAGCTCCTCGTACTCGCGTGACACGACGATTCCACTCGCGCCAGCCTCGTACGCCTTCATCACGCACTGATAAATCGTCTCCGGGTCGTCGCTCGGCACGTTGGGCGGGGTGCCGGCTGGCGGGAGATTGAAGCCGATCCCGGGATAGATCTTCGTCTTTCCCTCGGCGCTCGCGACGCTGCGCTTCGTCTCGCGGTAGACGTAGTCCGGCGTACCACCCTTGGTGAGCTCGTCAGCCCTCGCCTCGACACGCTTGTCATAGCCGAACAGCTCGTAATGGAGATCCAGCGCTTCCTGCAGCGTGAGCTGACTCAACACACTCCGCTGATCGTTGGCCACCCACCCGCGCGTGCGCGGCGCCGTGACCGCATGGTAGACGACCACCTTGAGGTAGTCCGACCACGGCGCCATCTCCGCGTAGCTCATCGCCGCCCGCGCGATCAGGTCCATGCTCGTTGCCCAGTGGTCCACGTGCCATCCGACCGGCGCAGACGGTTTGATGGCTTTGATCGTGTCGTACATCCCCTTCATGATCTCTTCGCGCGACAACCGGTACTGGTAGTCCCAGGCGAGGACCTCCGGGTAGCGCATGAGAATTCGCAAGAACGCGGCGGCTGCTCCATCGGCCGGCTTCAGCGAGCCGGCCCGCATGCGCTGTACATATAGAAGGACTTCCTCGAAGCCCTTGCGAGCCTGCTCGGCGTCGATGCC
>DATISA010000327.1:0-3055 GCA_035469245.1 Gemmatimonadaceae bacterium | reverse complement strand
CAATCGCTGCAGCAGCGGCCCCTCGCGCTCGGTGCGCTGCGCGCGGAGCCAGACCTGATCGTAGCGCGTGTCTCCGGTTACCGAGATGACCGGCGGCCGCACGCCCAGCTGAACGAGCCGGTCGGCGTCCGCATCGTCGATCGCGCCGACGACTTCCAGCGCCGCATACGCGTCGCGCAGCACGGCGCTCGCTGCCCGCGAGCGCCGCGACGAGCTACGCGCCAGAGTGGCGCTGACCATCCCCAGCCGCACGCCGCGCGCTCTCGCTTCGCGCGTGATCACCGGCCAGACATCGAGTTTGGAGAAGACGAGCGCCGTCGGGGCCAATGCATCGAGCGCGGCGCGACAGTCGCCAGGCGTGTCGAAGGGAAGGTAGTCGTGAAAGTCGACGTCCAGTCCGCGCGCAAAGGCGGCGGCGCTCGGTGAGAAGTGCGTGTACGCGAGCTGCACGTCCGGCCGCCGTGCGCGTACGAGGTCGAGCACGGGACGCGCCTGCAGACCTTCGCCGACCGACGGCGCGTGCATCCAGAGCAGCGGCCGCGTGACGTCGCGCCCCCCTCCTCCCGCTGCCGCGCCCCAGGCGCGATAGCGCGCCCGTATGCCGCGTCGTGCGCGAAGCGAGCGCAGAAGCTTGGAGTCGCTGTTGGGCGCAACGGCGGCTGCTCCACGCGCCAACTGCGCGAGCGCGTGATAGCCGAGTTGCACGGGGAAGCGCACGAGCGGCTCAGCGCGGCGGCTTCGCCGTGGGCTTGCTCGCGAGCGCGGCGTCGAGGGCGCCGCGGACGTCGGCGTCGGCGCCAGGAATCACCTTTCCACCCGCGAAGAACGTCGGCGTCGAGCCGACGCCCGCCGTGCGCGCGCGATCATAGTCGGCTTCGATGAGCGGAATCGTGAGATGCTTCTCCATGCAGGTTCGCCAGGCCGTCATCTCGACGTGATTCTCGTTGGCGAGCGTATCGAACATCGACGCCGGATTCTGCAGCTTTTCCCAGATGCCCTGCGTCGCGAACAGCGAATCGTGCATCGGCCAGAATCGGTCCTGCACCGACGCACACATCGCCGCTTCGGACGCCTGCTTGGCGAATTGGTGGATGTTGAGCGGCATGTTCAGGAAGGCGACGCGCACACGGCCCGTGTTCACGTAATCCTTCACGATCGACGGGAATGCCGCGTCGTGCCATTGCTTGCAGAACGGGCACTGGAAATCGCTGGCTTCGACGAGCCACACCGACGCCGTGGAATCACCGAGGATGCGACCGCGATCGGCGCGCCGGCTGATCGTATCGGTGGGCGACGGCTTGGCGGCGGGGACGCTGCCAGGCTGCGTCGCGGCGCGAGCACTGCTCGTCGTGTCGCTGGCACGCGGCGTTGCGTGGGAGCAGGCACCGGTGGTTGCAGCGACGACGAGAAACGGGATCAAGTATGCGGACATGTGCGCGATGATAATGGCGGGCGCGTGCGGGTCGCGTTACGAATCTACGCAGGTGTCACGCACTCGCCAAATGCTTGCGCCGCAACATCCTCGCGCGCCCAAGGACGCGCCCGGATGGGGCATACGTCTTGCACCCCGGAACCGTGGCGCCGCCACGCGGCGCCTCGAACGACCAACGATCTTGCTCGCCGATCTTCCACGACATGGGTACGACGCTGGAGTGGTACAGAGAAGGCGGGCCGCTCATGCTCCTGATCCTCGCAACCGGGATCGCCGGCCTCGCCATCATCCTGGAGCGTGGCTACGTCATCGTATTCCGCGCCAAGAACAACGGCCGCGTATTCATCGAGCGGATCATCCAGCTCGTGCGCGGCGGCAAGATCGAAGAGGCCATCAAGCAGTGCGCGGCGTCCAAGGCCCTGCTCTCCGACATGGGCCTCTTGATTCTGCGCAGCCGGAGCCGAAACGAAGCGGACCTCGAACGCGTGGCGGAGACTGCCGCATTGGCCACGCTGCCCAAACTAACGAGGCGCCTGCACTACTTATCGACCTTGGCGCTTGTCGCCGGTCTCCTGGGAACACTCGCCGCGGTGCTGGACGCGCGGCAGGCACTTGGCGCATCTTCACCCACAGCTTCCATCGCGCCCGCACTCAGCCACGCGTTCACGCCGCTTGCCTTCGGGCTCGTGATCGCGATCGTGCTCGTGCTTGGCCGCGCCTATCTCGTGAGCCAGGCGCACGCCCTCACCGAGCAGGTGCGTGAGTTCTCGGCGCGACTCATCACCGCGCTCATCGATCAACCCGACGTGCGACTCGGCCACCGCTGATTCGCACGGGCACCCATCCACGCTATCGCACGAGCGCCGTCACTCATTAGGCTTCTGAAACAGTCGGACGCGCACCACCGTAGTGCACTCACCATCGAGACTCATCGTGCGCCTTAGCGCGATCGCCTTTGTAAGCTCCGCGCTCCTTCTCGTTCCGCAGTCGCTGCAGATCCCGGCGCCGGTCGGGTACGTCAACGACTTCGCGAACGTGATCGCCGCCGACAAGGCGAGCACCATCCAGCGCATCATCGAGGACGTCCGCGCCAAGTCCGGCGGCGAGATCGTCGTCGTGACTCTGCCCGATCTCGGCGGGCGCCCGATCGAAGACGTCGGCCTCGCCATCGGCCGCCAGTGGAAGGTTGGCCAGGCGGGCAAGCCCGGCGATCCCGCGCGGAATACCGGCGTCATCATCCTCGTCGTGCCAAAGGAGACGAGCAGCGATGGGCGCGGCCACGTTCGCACCGAAGTTGGCTACGGCGCAGAAGGTTTTCTCACCGACGCGCAGACGGGACAGTTCCGCGACGAGGCGACTCCATATTTCGAACGGCGTGATTACGGAACTGGCATCGAGCTGATGACGCTGCGCGTCGCGCAGCGTTTCGCCGACGAGTTCCATTTCACGATCGACAGCAGCTTTCACGCGCCCCCCCCCGCGCCACCGTCCAGAACGACGCAGACGCGCAGCCAGGGTATTCCGCCGTTCGTCTGGCTGATTCTGTTCTTCGTGGTGCTGTCGCTGCTCAGCGGTGGACGTCGCCGCGGCTGTGGGGGGGGCGGATGCCTGCCGATCTTCTTG
>DATISA010000326.1:0-3286 GCA_035469245.1 Gemmatimonadaceae bacterium | reverse complement strand
CATTACGACTGGCGTCACCGCCTCGCGTGACACGTTGGCGCCCCACAAGCTGCGAGCGTGCGCGATCGCCGCGAGCACCACGGGTCTGTGCAGCGGCCACTTCCAGCCATTCCGGTCGAAGCCGTGCGCGTCGAGCCACGCATCGGGGGCGTCGCCGGCCGGTGGAGCCGGGATCGGTGCGTCCGAGTCTCCGAACTGCTCGAAGACGATCGCCGGATGGACCGACGCGAGCGCGTCGATGATTCCCGCGCGCAGCTCGTGATCGATTGGATTGTCGTGGACCTCGCCCAACAGCACGTATTCCGACCGGCCGACGCGATTCAGCAGGTCATTCGTCGCGACAGCCCGGCCGCTCGACCCTTCTACGAGGTCGGTGCCGGCGGGCAACGCGAAACGGATCGGCGCGGCGCCGGTTTGGGGCCGCGCGCAGGCGGGGAGCAGCACGATCGCGATCGTCCGGATGGAGCGCCACACAGGCACAATATTCATGGACCCAGGGGCTATTCAGCTGCACGAAAGATACGCTCAGTCAGCGCGTACGCGACCGTCGAGTTACAGGCAGCGCGCGAACTGCCCCAGCGTGCCGCGGTGAAACTTCAGCGACCCGATGCTGTCTCCGCTGGCACGCACGATGGTGAGCGTGAGCTCATCTCCGCTGCGCCTGGCGACGAAGCGCGCCGGCTGCCACGCCGGCCCGTCGATCGAGACCGGACCGACCTGTGGAGCGTAGAAGCCCCCGATGTCGAACGCTCCGTTGCTGTCGGCAACGATCGGCGACGGGATGCGGCCGGCGGCGCACGGCATGTCGAGCGTCGCGCTGTCGGCGTACACGGTGAAGTTCCCCTGTGCGCTACCCCACACACCTGCGGGGAGCGGTCCGGCGAGCGCCGCGGCCCCGGAGCATGCGGCGGCGGCGCAGAGTACGAGAGTTCGGCGGCGGGGCATTCGTCATTCCTCCTGTCAGCCAAACACCAAAGCGCTCGGTGTCGTCACCGTGCCGGCGGATTCGGGAGAACGCCTATGCGAAACGCCCCGCACCACGGAAGTGATGCAGGGCGTTTAGCCGATCAAAGTTGCCCCTCCTGGGATCGAACCAGGACTCTCCTGATCCAGAGTCAGGCGTGTTGCCAGTTACACCAAGGGGCACCAAAACCCGCGCAACCGATCCCAAACCCGATCGCGCGGAACCATACCATTATACTTCACATACTACACTCGATCAATCCTTCGAGCGGTAGTCTCCACGCAGTGCGAGCACGGCCGCGCTCGGTCATAACTCTCTCTCAGCCAGTCGCTTGCACAACTCGCGCTCTCTCGCGTCAGCCTGGCCGCGCACCGCCGCCACCGCCGCGCTCGCCAGCCTCCTGATTGCCGGTACGAGCGCCTGCAGCGACACGCTCCGCGACCTCGGACCGAACCCAGCCGCCGCGCAAGCCAACGCTGATCAACTGTTCGGCTCGGTTGCCATGCGGTTCTCCCAGGTGGAGCGCACGCCGCAATACGACCGCGCTCGCGTCAGACTCGCCGAGTCGGCCCTCGTGCCGTCGCGCGTGTTCAACGATACCACCATGTGGCCCGTGCGGCCGACCGCACAGATCCGCCTCCTCTACATCAGCGGCGACCTGGCAAGCGACGGTCGCTATCTCCTCGAGACTCGCGCTCTGCTCGATCGGGCTACGCGTCCGGGCGACACGCGCCATACCATCGCGCTCGAGCAGCTCGCTCCCAACGTCTATCGTTGGGATACTGGTGTCGACTTCTCCATCGGCGCGATCACCGCCGACGGGATGGCGGGCCTCATCTCGGCGCTGCTCACCGCACCGGAAAAGCGCAACGAGCTGCAATTGCGCGAGGATTATCGCGCGGCGTTTCCACGCGCGGCCGCCGCGTTCGGTCGTGGATTCTCGATCGACTCACTGCAGGTTGCGGCGGGAGCTCTCGGCACGACGAGCGTCGCGCTGAAGCTCGGGTTTCACCCGGACGCGATGCGCCCCGTGTACCCCAAGCTCGCCGGGTATCTCGACAAGTACCTCGGCCCTGCCAAGTACCACCTCATGGTAGCCGACCGATCGGGCGCCGCGCTCATGGACATCGCCGGCCGGGATCGCGCCGCCACCATCCGCTATCGCCTGCACGACGGCAAGCTCGCGACGCTCTACGGCACGCCGCGCCCGTGGGCCGACTCGCTCACGCTCACCGCCGACATCTCGCTCAAGGTGAGGCTGTTCACGGTCGGGTTCAGGCACCTCGTCACGGATTTCGTGATCTCGAAAGCACCCCACGAGCGCGCATGGACACTCGTCGCGCAGCGCGAGCCCGATTGGGATCTTCCGCTCATCACCGAACGCCTCATTCGTACGCCGCTCCATCGGCCGTTCGAGGGCGCGGGATCGCTCATCCGCGTAGCGGTGCGTGACAGCGCTGGCCAACAAACTCTCCTATCGAGACGCGGGCGCCTGGACGTTCAGGAGAGCGCGATCGTCCGTTTCATCGGGTCGCTCGCCTCGCACATGGTTGGTGAGCTGGACAAGCAGGTCGAGCTGGAGGAAGACCGCTTCCTCCGCGACGGTTTCACGGCGCTGCAGGCGGACGTGCGCGCGATGGGCGGCCGCTGCTGCCGGAAAAACGAAAACGCCATCGAGCCGTAGCTGATGGCGTTGGAGTCCGGGGAGTGGGTCTCGCCGGAACTGCCACGCGCGCCGTCATTGGAACTCTGCGTCCTACCGAGCGGCGGCGGGCAATACGTCCGTGGGCGAGAACCGTGCCGATGGTTTACCGCAGCACGTTGAAGTGCTGCCATGGAGCTGACCGGGATCGAACCGGTGACCTCTGCAGTGCGATTGCAGCGCTCTCCCAGCTGAGCTACAGCCCCGCGTCGGTGCTGCTGCGGCGTCATGGCCGGTCGGCAGTACCATGGAAAAGGCCCCGCAATCTAAAGCGGGGCCGCTCCCGACAAGAGCTAAATCTAGGAGGCGGCTGGTGTTGCGTCAAGTTGACGAGTCGAGCCGGCGGCGGTAACAGGGACAGTGGTGGGGAGCCGCGCCGTGCGGCGGCGGTGGGGAGCGCTTCGCGCGGTGGGGGGCTTCGCGGGCTTCGCCCGCTCGCTGTTGGCAGCGGGCCTGTCGGCCCGCGTTGACTACGTTTCGCGTTACGCCGTCGTCGCGCCGAAGGCGCTCCCGACGCGAGGGCGGCGTTAGCCGCCCGATGCTCCCGACCGCGCGGCGCGCAAGCGCCGCGCTCCCAACCAGCGAAGCTCCCCACCGCCATGTTCCACGACCTCCGTCCC
>DATISA010000325.1:0-17107 GCA_035469245.1 Gemmatimonadaceae bacterium | reverse complement strand
GAGCCGGCCGCGAACTTCACCTGCATCCCGGGTTCGATCGTGCCATCCACGACGCGCACGCTGGCGATGGCGCCGCGGTAGCGGTCGTAGTAGGAGTCGAAGATCAGCGCGCGGAGTGGAGCATTCGGATCGCCACGCGGCGCGGGGACGCGCGTGACAATCGCCTCGAGCAGTTCCGGTATGCCAATCCCCTCCTTGGCGCTCACGAGGAGAATGTCGTCCGGATCGGTCCCGATGAGGTCGTGCACCTCGCGCTTACGGCGCTCCGGCTCGGCGCCTGGAAGATCGATCTTGTTGAGGATCGGAATGATCTCGAGGCCCGCGTCCATGGCCAGGAACAGATTGGACAGCGTCTGGGCCTGAATGCCCTGCGACGCGTCGACGACCAGGATCGCGCCCTCGCAAGCGGCGAGCGAACGTGAGACCTCGTAAGTGAAGTCGACGTGTCCCGGCGTGTCGATCAGGTTGAACTCGAACTGTTCGCCGCTCCGCGCGGTGTAGCTCATGCGGACTGCGTTCAACTTGATCGTGATGCCTCGCTCGCGCTCGAGGTCCAGCGTGTCGAGGACCTGTTCCTTCATCTCGCGCTTCTGCAGCGTACCCGTCGCCTCGATCAGGCGGTCGGCGAGCGTCGACTTGCCATGATCGATGTGGGCGACGATGCAGAAGTTGCGGATATGATCGAGCTTCACAGCAGACTCGGCGGGGGACAAATGGATGCGCGGATGCCGCCTGAATATAGTTGCGGCGTGGACCTCAGAACCGGCGAGTATTGCCGATAAACGAGAGCGCCCGGCTGCCGACGCCGGGCGCTCTCACCTCGAGCCGAGCAACGCGCGAAGCGTCGTCGGATTACGATGGGTCCTTGGCCGGCGGCGGTGTTGGCCGTCCGCCGCCAGAGGATGACGACCCGGATGAGGACGAGCCAGAGGACGACGGCGGAGGCGAGCTGCGAGACGACTCGACGTGCGGCGCCGGAGCGCTGCGCGGCCCCTCGGTTCTCGGTGACTCGAAGCGCGGCGACTCCGTTCTCGGCGACGGCGACGCGCTGCGGGGAGTGTAATCCCGCGGCGTGTCCATTGGACGCGGACGGCTGTAGCTACCTGCGCGCGATTCGCCGCTTTGCGATTCGATCCGCGGCCGGTCTTGCACAGGTACCGGTCTCGACGTCGAGCGGATCGTGCCATCGTCGCGGCTCATTTGCGCACGCGACCATCCACTGCTCTCGTTGCCCCAGCGACGTCCGGTCATCTCCTGGATGGTCGGGCGATTGCGCTCGAGGCGCCCGCTGTTGTCCACGACGGGCTCGCGGCCCCGCGGCTGCCTGCCGGGGTCGTCGGCGGAGAGCAACCCGCGCTGGCGATACTGTGGCGAGGTCTGGGCAATGTTGCTGCCGGTGCCGGCGTCATTCGCGGTGCCGTCCACGGGCATGGAGTGCCGCGGGGTATAGCGCGGCGTGATCGGCGAGCGCCCGTGATCGAGATCGAACCGTCGAAACCGGGTCTCCGGGCGGGATGGCACTCCCTGCGCGATCGTGAAGCCCCACAGTCCGTACGATGGCTGCGTGTAATAGCAGCCGCCAACGGGGTCATACCGATAGTACTGCCCGCGGTACGAGAACGAGCTGCCGTAAGGATAGAACCCGAAGAAGCTGGACCTTACGTCGAACGGGGATGAGACGAAGCCGAACGGCTCGTATCCCGCACAGTATCCGTAGCCGAACGCCGAGGAGCCATAGCCGCTGCCGGCATAGAGGCTCTGGGTGTCGGAGTAGCGTGCGAACTTCACGGTGTAGGCTTCGCGATTGCCGCCAGCGAGTACGGAGGCGAGCTCGTAGATCGCGCCACGTGGATCGCGCATGAACTGCTCATCAGTAAGCTCGAATGCGTCCCACGTACTGCCGGTGGAGAGCTGGTCGAAGCGCATTGGCCGCCACGACGCGATCGCGAACACGTAGCCAACCGCACCGTCGTAGGAATCGGCCGTGCGCAGCCCGTAGCGGAACATCGTCGTGTAGCGGTAGCGGAACGCGTCGGTGAAGCCGGCGAAGAATTCCGCAGTCTGATAGCTTCGGTGTCCGCGGACGAACCCGTCGTCGGTGGGGTCCGTGGGGAAGACGACGCGCACGACGCCGTCGGCGTCGATCTGCCCGATGAGGACGTAGGCGTCGTCGTCGAGATTGAAGTGCGCGCGTACCCGGCGCGCGCCAACCGACGCGGCGTTACTCAACTCGGCGTAGACCGAGATGCGTGGGCCTTCTCGATCGGCGACTGATTGAGCAACTACTGAATCGCGTTCGCTCGCGCTGAGGCGGCGCAAGCTACTTATTGGCGGGGGCGAATCGCCGTTGTCGAGCAGCGTGCCAACACCTTGAGATGGAATGCAGGCGCTGGCGGTGAGCAGGACACTGGCGGTAACGGCAAACACCCGACGACGCGACATAGCGCGGCTCCGAATGGGTTCGATGTATACAATTAAGCATACATCAGCCCGATTGCGCAAGAGGCGTAACCCCGTACAACCGGTAATGCTAAAGATGTACCCCTTGGACGGGCCGGGCTAGGGTAAAACCCGCACCGGTTTAGCTTTCCCTCCTCGATGGAAAGTACTCGCGCCCGCCGCGCCGATCTGTTCGACCCAGCCAGCCTAGCTGCTCTGGGGCGCATCGAAATTGTCGCCCGCTGGATCGTCGACGGGTTCATGAGCGGGCTCCACCGCTCGCCCCGCAAAGGATTTTCGGTCGAATTCGCCGAGTACAGGCCGTATCAGGCCGGCGACGACCTTCGCTATATCGACTGGAAGATCGCCGCTCGCTCCGACCGATGGGTCATACGCCAGTACGAGGAGGAGACCAACCTCCGGGCGAGCATCGTGCTTGACGTCAGCCGCTCGATGGTCTGGAGCGGCACCAGCCTGCCCTCGTTTGCGAGGGTGCCGGGAACAGCGGAGCGACTCACCAAGCTCGCATACGCCGAACGCCTCACCGCGGCGCTCGCGCTGCTCATGCTGCGGCAGCGCGATGCGGTCGGGCTGGTTCGGTTCGACGACCGCATCCGGAGCGCGATTCCGCCTCGCATGCGTCACGGACAGTGGCGCCGGATCATCTCCGCGCTCGAGGAGCAGGGAAGCGGCCGCGCCTCGAGCGCTCCCGTGGCGCTCGACCAGGCGGCGCGATTGATCAATCGGCGCGGATTGATCGTACTCGTCTCGGACCTGTTGATGGACATGCCGGACGTCGAACGCGCCATGCGCGGCCTGCGGGCGGTGGGTCACGACGTGACCGTGCTGCACATCATGGATCCCGCCGAACGCGAGTTGCCGGCCAGCGGTGAGGCGCTGTTCGTCGATCCGGAAAGCGAGCTCGCCGTGCCGGCCAGCATCGCCGACGTGCGCGCGGCCTACAAGAACACGGTCGACGAAGTAATCGGCGAGTGGCGCTCGATGCTCGGCGGCTTGGGCATTGGCTACGAGGTGGTGGCGACGGATGAACCGTTCGGCGTGCCGCTCCGACGGGCGTTCGCCGCGCGCCAACTGCTGCCGTGAGCTTTCTCGCCCCACTCTATCTGCTGCTGGGCGGCGCGGTCGCCGTGCCACTGCTCATCCATCTGATGCGGCGGCGGATCGGCGCGCGGATCGAGTTCCCCGCCGCGCGCTATCTGCTGCGCGCCGAGCGCGAGCACAGCCGCACGCTGCGTATTCGAAATCTCTTATTGATGCTCCTGCGAGTCGTCACGCTGCTGGCGATCGCGGTGGCTGCCGCGCGGCCGATCGCGCGCTGGCTGGGCGCGGGGCACGCGCCAACGGCGCTGGCGATCGTGATCGACAATTCACTCAGCTCGTCGGCCGTCGTGAACGGCCGTCCATTGCTCGACCAGTTCAAGCGCATGGCGCGCGATGTGCTCTCGTCGGCCACTCCGGCCGATCGCCTCTGGCTGGTGACGATCGACGGGCACGTGCGCGGCGGCAGCCCCGCGTTGCTGCGGGACGAAATCGCCCGCCTCGAGCCGATCGACGGCGCCGGTGACCCGGTGGCGGCGCTGTCCCGCGCCGCGACGGCGGTGCGCGGCGCCGGTCTCGAAGCGCGGCAGGTAGCCCTCGTCACCGACGGCCAAGCCACCGAGTGGCAGCGAACGCCGGCCATCGCCGACGCGCAGCTCCTGGTCTACGCGCCGACCGTGCATCCACCGGTGAATCACGCCGTCACCCTCGCCGAGGCGCGGCCGACGCGCTGGACGCCGCGGGGCTCCGTGGCGGCGCGGTTTCTCTCACGCGATTCGACGACGTACCGCATGACGATCAGCGGACGCACGTTCGGGCGCGGGACCGCGGCGCCGAACGAGGAGGTCGTTGTCCGCGCGGCCCCGCCCGAGCGAGGCTGGGTGCCAGGCACCGTCGAGATCGAACCGGACGAGCTGGCAGGCGACAACGTTCGGTTTTTCGCGCTCTGGGTCGGACCCGCGCCCGGCGTGAACAGCTCTCCCGGCACCGGTCCCTTTGTGAAGAGCGCGATCGACGTGCTCCGATCCTCCGAGCGCGTGGTGGATGGGCGCGACATCGCCGTCGTCGCGGGCGACGAATTGTCATCATTGCCCGCGCTCATCACGGCGCCGACCGATCCGGTCCGCCTCGGCGCGGCGAATCGCGCGCTCGAGCGAGCTGGCGTGCCGTGGCGGTTCGGCGCGCGAAGATCGGGCGAAACCTCGGTCCGCGGCGCGGGGTTCGAGGGCGTCAGCGTCACAGTGCGCTACGATCTCGTTGCGCAGACGGGCGCTGCCGCCGAAACGCTCGCAGTCGTCGGGCAGGCGCCGTGGGTCGTCGCGGGGGCGCGATACGTCATCGTGGGCTCGCCGCTCAATCCGGACGCGACCAATTTCCCCGTCCGCGCGTCGTTCGTTCCCTGGCTGGGCGCCGTGCTGTCGGAGAGACTCGTTGGCGAACCGGGGCAGGTGATCGCGGCGGAACCGGGTGCGCAGCTCGCTCGGCCGCGGTGGGCCGACGCGATGGAAACGCCGGATGGTCAGCGCACCCCGCTGGGTGACGCGCTCGACGTTCCGTCGCGCGCCGGGGCGTATTTCCTCACGCGCGATGCGCGACGAGTGGGCGCACTCGTCGTGAACGCGGATCCGAAGGAATCGGAGCTCGAACGCCTGCCGGCGAATACGCTCGGCGCGCGGTTGCACGCCGGGCGCACGCTGATCGCGCGCAGTGCAGGCGATTGGAGCGGCATGGCGTTCCGCGCGGCGGCTCGCCGCTCGCTGATCGAGCCCGCGCTCCTCGTCGCCCTGGGCATGCTGGTGATCGAAGCGCTCGTCATTGGCGCGCGGACCCGTCAGGCGGCCTGATGGCACTGGACGCGCTGCTCGACGCGATCGAGCGACTGCCGGCGTTTCAAAGAACTGTCAACACGCTTCCCGTTCCCGCGGGGCGACTCCTCGTTGGCGGGCTCCCCGGCTCCGCCGACGCCGCGCTCGTCGCCGCGCTCGTGCGCCAGCTGCCGACGCGGTTCTTCCTCGTGGCGGCGGACGGCGTCCCCGAAGCCGAGCGCTGGCTCGCCGATCTCGAGACGCTCCTCGGCGACACGCCGCTCGCCTTGTATCCGCCGCGTGAAGGCTTCGGCGAGACCGAGCCGCACATGGAGATCGCCGGTGAGCGGGTCGAGACGCTCGAGCGGCTCACCCGCGGCGAGCTGCGCATTCTGCTCACGACGGCGCGTGCCGTCGCCGAAAAGACGCGAATGCCGCGCGCGCTCAGGGACCTGCGCGTCGAGCTGCGCAAGGGCGCAACGCATCGGCTGCGCGAGCTGGCCGACCATCTCGAGTCGATCGGCTTCGACCGCGTGCCGATGGTGGACGACGTCGCTCAGTTCAGCATTCGCGGCGGCATCTTCGACGTGTACTCGTTCGGCATGGCCGAGCCGGTGCGCGCCGAGTTCTGGGGCGACGAGATCGTCGACCTGCGTCACTTCGACCTCACGTCGCAGCGGTCGACGCGGGCCGTCGATTACGCCCTCGTGCTACCCGTGGACGGGCACGTGAGCGAAGACGCCGGAGTGGCCGAGCGCGGCTCGATCGCATCGCTGCTGCCGCCCGACACGCTCATGGTGGTGCCGCGCGGCTCGCACATCGAGGCGGAACTGCGACGCACGTGGGCCGATGCGCAGCACCACATCGACCTGGCGCGGCGCCGGGGCGAGGACGCGCCGAGCCGCGACGAATTGTTCGAGCCGCCCGAGGCGACGCTCGCATCGCTCTCCCGGCTCGGTACGATCGACGTAGTCGACGCGGCAACGGACACCGCCGACGTCGTGTTTCCGCTCCGGCCGCCCGAGCCGATCGATCGTGACATCAAGCAACTCAAGCGCCTGGTGCGCGATGGCACGCCGACGATCATCCTGTGCGACAACGAAGGCCAGTGCGAACGGCTCGACGAGCTGCTGAGCGACGAAGACCGCAACCCTTCGCCGGCCGCGCTGTCGATCGGAGTGCTGAACGGCGGGTTCGTGGTGGGCGCCGCGGCCGGACGTGGACCGCTTCGTATCCTGACCGACCACGAGATCTTCCGTCGAGAGCGGCGCATCCGACGCGCGCGGCGATACGTCGCCGGCGCGGCGATCGACACGATGTCGCTCAAGCCGGGCGACTTCGTCGTGCACCTCGAGCACGGGGTCGGCATCTACCGCGGCATCGAGACGATCTTCGTCGGGCAGAGCACGATCGAGGTGGCCGTCGTGGAATACGAGGGCGGCGACCGACTCAACGTGCCGCTCTACCGTATCGATCAGATCGAGCGCTATCGCTCCTCGGACGACGTCTCGGAAGACGCGCCGCCGCCGCGGCTGCACAAGCTCGGCGGGCGGCGCTGGGCGCAGCAGCGCGAAAAGACGCGTGTCGCGATCCAGGAGATGACGGTCGAGCTGCTCGACCTGTACGCGCGCCGAAAGATCGCGACGCGCCCGCCGCACGTGCCCGACACGCCGTGGCAACGGCAGCTGGAGTCGGCATTCCTGTTCGAGGATACGCCCGACCAGCGCACGGCGACGACGCAAGTGAAGGCGGACATGGAGGGCACGCGGCCGATGGACCGGCTGCTCGTCGGCGACGTGGGCTACGGCAAGACGGAGATCGCGGTGCGCGCCGCATTCAAGGCGGTGCAATCCGATCGCCAGGTCGCCGTGCTCGTGCCGACGACGATTCTCGCCGACCAGCACCTGCGCACCTTCAGCGAGCGGCTCGCCGATTTTCCGATGCGCGTTGCGGCGCTGAGCCGCTTTCAGTCGGCGAAAGAGCAATCGGCGATTCTCGGCGAACTGAAACAGAAGAAGGTCGACATCGTCATCGGCACGCATCGTCTGCTCAGTCCCGACGTCGAGTTCAAGGAGCTGGGGCTCATCGTCGTCGACGAGGAGCATCGGTTCGGCGTGAAGCACAAGGAGCGGCTCAAGCAGCTCAAGCTGCAGACCGACGTGCTCACGCTCACCGCGACGCCGATCCCGCGCACGCTGCACCTGTCGCTCGCCGGGCTGCGCGACATGACGCTCATGCAAACGCCGCCGCGCGACCGCTCGCCCGTGCTCACGTACGTCGAGCCGTGGGATCAGGGGCTGATCGAGGAAGGGATCTCCCGCGAGCTGGATCGCGGCGGTCAGGTGTTCTTCGTCCACAACCGCATCGAGACGATCCTGGCGGTCGCCGATCAGGTGCAGCGCATCGTTCCGCGGGCGCGGATCGGGGTGGCGCATGGGCAAATGCGCGAGCGAGAGTTGGAGACGTGCATGCACTCGTTCGTGAACGGCGAGATCGACGTCCTCGTGTCGACGATGATCGTCGAATCGGGCCTCGATGTGCCGAATGCGAATACGATGTTCGTGAATCGCGCGGATCAGTTCGGGCTGGCGCAGCTCTACCAGTTGCGCGGCCGCGTCGGGCGGTCACATCGCCGGGCGTACTGCTACCTGATGGTGCCGGATTCGACCGTGGACGCCGACGCCGAGCGGCGGCTGCAAGTCCTGGAGCACCACACCGAGCTTGGCGCTGGCTACCGGATTGCGCTCAAGGACCTCGAGATGCGCGGGGCGGGCAATCTGCTGGGCGCCGAGCAGTCGGGCTTCGTGCACGCGGTGGGTTTCGACATGTACCTGCGCATGCTGGAGGAGACGGTGCGCCGGCTCATGTCGGGCGACGCGGCGCCCAAGCTGGTGCCGTCGGACGTGACGATCGACACGCCGAACTACCTGCCGGACGAGTATGTCGCATCGCAGGATGTGAAGATCGACATCTACAAACGCCTGGCGCGTATCGAGGACCCCCGCGACATCGAGGCGTTGCGCGTCGAGTTGCGCGACCGCTTCGGGCCGCTTCCCGCTCCCGCCGAGGCCATGCTCGCGCTCGCCCAGTTGCGGATCATCGGCGGCGCCCTGGGGATAGAAGGAATCCTGGTGCGTGGTGACGAGGCGCGTATTACCTTTAGAGACTCTGCAGTACCCAAGGTCAAAGGGTTGTCCGCGGCCTTTCACGACGTGCAGTTCCAAGCGGAGGTCCGCCGCGCGGTTCCGCTGTCCCTCAAATTGACGCGCCTCGGCGGCGCCCCGATGCTCGACGGCCTCGTCCGCGCGCTGCGCGGCCTGGTGTAACGCGCGCGATGCGTCGGTCGTTTTCGATGGTTCGTTGGCTCGTCGGCGCTCGTCGATAGTTCCTCCATTCCACTTTTCAGTATCCGATTCTCTCAATGCGCTCTCGTACATTCGTCGGTTTGGCGGCCGCGACCCTGGTACTCACCGCCTGTGAAGGTCTCAAGGAAGCGCTCACGGCCCACGTGGATGTGGCAGCGCGCGCCGGCTCGCAGGAGCTGTCGGTGACGCGTCTTGGCGACTTGCTCGGCAACGCCAAGATCCAGGTCCCGGTCACGCGGGAAACCGCGGCGATCATCGCCGACATCTGGACCGGCTACCAGCAGCTCGCCTACGCGGCCGCCCACGGCGACTCGCTCAACGACAAAAAGTCGATCGACAAGGCCATGGAGCCGATGGTGAACGCCCAGCGCGTGAACCGCTTCATGGATTCGATCCAGAAATCCTTCAAGGTCGACTCTGGCAGCGAAGCGGCGTACAACCAGGCCGCCGGCGGATTGCTCGCGGCGCGCCACATCCTGATCGGGTTCAAGAACCCGGGGGTGCCGGCATCGCAGGCCGAGAAGGACTCGCTCAAAAAGAAGGCGGATCAGGTCCGCACGCAGGTCACGGCGCAGAATTTCGCCGAGATGGTCAAGAAGTACAGCACGGACCCGACGGCGGCGCAGAACAATGGCTACCTCGGCGTGTGGCCGAAGGGCCGCATGATCCCGGCGTTCGACAATGCGACGCAGGCGCTCAAGCCGGGCGAGATCTCGCCGCCGATCGAGACGAACTACGGCTACCACATCATTCAGCGCATGCCGTACGCGGACGTGCAGAAGGATTTCGCCGCACAGTACGCGCAGTCCTCGGTGCGCGGCGCCGATAGCGCCTACGTGGCCCAGATCGAGTCGAGCGCCAACGTTCAGGTAAAGGACAACTCGCCCGCCGCGATCAAGGAAGCCGCCAAGGATCCGACGAAGCACCGCAACGACAAGTCGACGCTCGCCACCTTCAAGGGTGGTGAGCTCACGGTCGCGGATTTCCTGGGCTGGATGGAGTCGGTGCCGCCGCAGCAGCAGATCCTCCAGCGCATCCCGCAGGCGCCCGACTCGGTGCTGAAGCCGTTCGTCAAGTCGGTCGCGGTGCAGCAGCTCATGCTCCGGCGCGCGGACAGCGCCAAGGTGCAGCTGCCGCCGGAAGATCGCGCGAACATGTACAACTCGATCCAGCAATTGGTCGGCAACATCTGGAACACGCTCGCTGTGGATCCCAAAATGCTCGCCGACAGCGCCAAGAGCACGGCCGAGAAGGAGCGTCTCGCCGCTTCGCGCGTCGATGCGTATCTCGATCGGATGATGGCGGGACAGGCGCAACCGCTCTCGGTGCCGTCGCCGCTCAAGAAGCTGCTCGACGCGAAATACGAGTCCTCCACCAACTCGGCGGGCATCGACCGCGCGTTCGAGCGCGCGCAGAAGGTTCGTACGAGCGCCGATTCGGCGCGGGGCGCGAACCAGCCCAAGTCCGAGGTGCCCATTCCGGGCGCGGGCGGACCTCCGGCTGGAGCGGCGCCGGCTCAGCCGGAGTCTGCCCAGGCCAGGCCAGCGCAGCCGAGCCAGCCGAAGCCGCCCGCACCGGGTACGAAGAAGCCGTAAGCGCTGTATCCTTCGAGGGCCAGAGAATTGGGGTCAGACTCCAGTTAGCTTCCGGCTAATTGGAGTCTGACCCCAATTGTTCGGACCCCTGGCCCTCTTTCCTGGGTATTCCGTCCTATGAGATCGAAGACCGGCTTGTCCGCGCTGGCGGCGCTGATGTGGGCCGCGCTCGCGGTGCCGCACGCCATCGTCGCTCAACAGCCCGCGACACAGCCCGGGCAGAGTGGCACCGTGCCGCTCGACCGCATCGTTGCCGTGGTCGGCGATCAGCCGATTACGCGCATCGACCTGCGCGAGCGCGTCCTCGGCAGAATTCAGCGCAAAGAGGTGCCCGAGCCGGCGTCGGATTCGGCGTCGCGCGCGCTGGAGCTTCAGACGCTCGACGACATGATCGAGGAGGAGCTCCTGCTGCAGAAGGCCACCGAGCTCAAGATCACGGTCGCCGACGCCGACATCACGCCGACGGTGGATCGTCAGGTCAGCCAGGTGCGCGCGGGTTTCGCCACGGAGTCGGAGTATCGCAACGCGCTCGCGCAGTCCGGGCTGGGCACGCCGCAGGAGTACCGCAAGTATCTGCTCGATCAGTTTCGCCGGCGATACACGCTCGAGAAGACGATCGCAAAGCTCAAGCAGGACGGCAAAATCGTTCCGTTGAACGTGACCGACGCGGAGGTCGCGGCGGAGTTCGATCGAAGCAAGGAGTTTCTCCCGCCCAAGCCGGCATCGGTGACGTTCAAGCAGATCGTGCTGGCGCCGCAGCCCAGTGCCGCGTCCAAGGAGAAGGCGCGGGTCAGGGCGGAGTCGCTGCTGGCGCGGCTCAAGAAGGGAGAGGATTTCGAGACGCTGGCCAAGCGCGAGTCGATGGATCCGCTCACCAAGGACATCGGCGGCGACATGGGTTGGTCGCGGCGTGGGGTGTACTCGCCTGAGGTGGATCGATGGCTGTTCGGCACACCATTTCAAGCGGCCTTGGCACCCGGGCAACTGAGCCCAGTGATCGAGTCCTATCCCGGCTATCGCATCCTTCGCGTCGATCGCGTCCAGACGGGCGAGGTCAAGGCGCATCAGATCATGATCTATCCGGCGGTCGATTCATCGGACATCGTGCGTACGCGGGCGCTCGCGGACAGCGTCGCCAAGCTCTGGCAGGGCGGAGCGTCATTCGACACACTGGCCAAGAAGTACCACGACTTTCCGGGCAAGGAAGAGACGAGCATTCTGACGCCCTTCTGGCGCGACAGCCTGCCAGCTTCGTATCAGCAGGGATTCGGCGGGAAGAAGGCGGGCGAGATCTCCGTGTTTCAGATTCCGGGCGCGTCGCAGCGGCCAGACGTGCCCAAGTTCGTCGTCGCGCAGCTGTTGACGGTGGATGAGGGCGGACCACAGACGCTGGACGAGCTCAAGGCTGCCGTGCGCGCGGAGCTGGCGCAGCGCGGGGGCGTGCGACGCTACGTCGACGCCTTGAAGAAGCAGACGTACGTGTCGGTTCGGCTCGACGACAAGGACGTGGCCGACGCGTCGACACGTAAACCGTAAGGGCGGCGCGCGCACGTGAGCAGGGAAGCGAGCGATCGGCCGCGCCTCGCCGTCACGCTGGGCGACGTCCGCGGCATCGGACCGGAGATCATAGAAAAGGCGGCGGCATCGCAGAGTGTACGCGACGCCGCCGCGCTCGTTTTGGTCGGCCCCGCGGGCGCCGGCGTGACCGTGGATGAGCGAACCGGGACGTGGCCTCGCGAGGGCACGGCGACCGATGCCGGACGGTTCGCCGGCCGGGCGATCGAGCGTGCCGCCGTGCTGGCGCTCGCCGGTGAAGTCGACGGCATCGTGACGGCGCCGATCGACAAGTCGGCCTTGTTCGCCGGCGGCTACTCATATCCCGGGCACACCGAGATGCTCGCGACGCTGACCGGCCGACGCGTCGCGATGATGCTCGCCGCCACGAAACCCACCGCGGGGACGAAGAATCCGCTGCGCGTGGTGCTCGCCACGACACACCTCCCGTTGCGCGACGTGGTGCAGGCCGTCACGGCAAAGGCCATCGTGGAAGCGGCATCGATCACGCGCCGCGGGCTCGAGGAGTGGTTCGGGATCGCGGCGCCGCGCATCGCGCTCTGCGCGCTGAATCCGCACGCCGGCGACGGCGGGCGCTTTGGCAGTGAAGACGACGAGGTGCTCCGTCCCGCCGCCGCGGCGGCGCAGATCGCGGGGCCTTTCCCGGCCGACACGGTATTCGTTCGCGCAATGCGCGGGGAATTCGATGCCGTGATCGCGCCGTACCATGACGTCGGTATGACGGCCATCAAGGTCGCGTCGTTCGGGAGCGCGGTGAACGTCACGCTCGGCCTGCCGTTTCCGCGCACCTCGCCGGACCATGGCACCGCGCTCGACATCGCCGGCCGCGGAATCGCGGATGCGTCGAGCATGATCGAGGCAATTCTCATGTGCGCGGCAATCGCGCGGCGCACGCCGGTGCGTGCGGCCGAGCGCTGATGAATCGCACGTTGTCGGTGTTCGTTGCAGTCGCATTGGCCGCGTCGACGGCCGGCGCGCAGCAGAGCATTACCTCTGCGGCCGCGACCACGCCGCAGTTGACCGTCTCGGTTCCGACCAACGACGATCTCGTGGCGCGGATGATCGACGAGGGCACGCACCGGTCGCATGTCGCGGCCGACCTGGAGTATCTGCTGGACGTGATCGGTCCGCGCCTCACTGGGAGCGCGGCGGTGCGACGCGCGAACGAGTGGACGCGTGACAAGTTTCGCGAGTACGGAGCGGACAGCGCCTATCTCGAGTCGTGGCCCTTCGGCCGCGGGTGGACGCGGGGGCCGATGACGCTTCGCATGCTCACACCGCAGCAGCGCGAGCTGCTCGGCGTGTCGTGGGGTTGGTCGCCCGGAACGAATGGTCCGGTCGCGGGCAACGTTGTGCTGATGGACGCGCGAACGCCGCAGGAATTCGAGAAGCGGTTCGCCGGCAAGCTCCGCGGCGCGTGGGTCATGCTCGGCACAGCGCAACCGATCGTCAACATGGCCGACCCGCTCCTGACGCGCGCGGACAGCGTGCGCCGGGATAGCGTCGTTCGCGCGCTGGCGCCGCACGACGACACGGAGCGCCAGTTCTTCGCGCAGCGCTTCTGGTACGTGGCCCGCGAAGGCGTGGCCGGTGTGATTCGCGACGGCGCCAAGCAGTTCGATCTGTTCACGATGAGCGGCTCGCCGTCGGCTGTGTCGCCGATTCCCCAAATCGTGGTCGGGAACGACGAGTACGCGCAATTCCAGCGGCTCGCGCGGCGCGGCGAGCCGGTGCGCATCGAGGCGGACATCAAGAACAGCTTCACCCGCGATTCGCTGGAGCAGTACAACACCGTCGCCGAGATTCGCGGCAGCGAGCATCCGGATCAGGTCGTGCTGCTCGGTGCGCATCTGGATTCATGGGATATCTCGACGGGCGGTACCGACAACGGCACGGGGGCGCTCGCGGTGCTCGAGGCGGCGCGAATCCTCAAGTCGACCGGCGTACGGCCCAAGCGAACGATCCGGTTCGTGCTGTTCACCGGCGAGGAGCAAGGGCTCTTCGGGTCGCAGGCGTACGCTGCCAGTCATGAAAAGGAGCTCGATCGGTATCAAGCCGTGCTCGTGCTCGACAACGGCACAGGGCGAATCACCGGAATGGCGCTGCAGAATCGCGAGGAGCTGCGCGACATGTGGAAGTCGATGCTCGCGCCGGTCGCCGGACTGGGCCCGCTCGCGGTGCGATCGGCCTTCAAGACGGGAACCGACCACCTGGCGTTCATCCAGGATGGCGTGCCGAGCTTCAACTACGACCAGCTGTCACGCGGGTACGACTTCACGCACCACTCGCAGGTGGACGACTACAACCACGTCGTGCCGAGCGACGTCGCGCAGGCGGCGACGATCATGGCCGTGAATGCGTGGCAGTTCGCCGATCTTCCAGTACTGCTGCCGCGTCGGAAGTAGGGTTCGCCTCCGCGCGCCGCGTCGAGTTGGAACACGTGGAACGCGAATGCCACGAAGAACGTGAAAGGGAACAAGGACGCGAATCGAACCCGTGTCCCCCATTGTTCCAACTCGACGAGGCGAGTTCCACCCCGGATGCAGTGGTCATTGCGATCCCACTGGCCAGTCCCATCGGAACCACTGCTACGCCACGTCAGCGAAACTGACTATCCCTCCACGACCCGCTTCGCCCCGCGCCGGTCGCCCGCCGAGTGCAGATCGACCGCGAGGCTGTCGACGCGCCGGCCGTCCATGGCGCGAACGGTGAATACCGCGCCGCCGGCGGTCATGCGGTCGCCGACCATCGGTAGCCGGCCGAGCGCGCCGAAGACGTAGCCGCCGATGGTCGTGTAGTCGTCGTCGGGGACGCTGAGCCCGAAGCGTTCGTTCAGCTCGCCGATGTTCGTGTTGCCGGGCACGATCACGAGATCGGCCGTCTCTCGTTCGGGGAGCTCGGGCGGCTCGTCGTATTCATCGAGGATCTCCCCGACGATCTCCTCGAGCAGGTCTTCCATCGTGACGAGCCCCGCCGTGCCACCGTACTCGTCGAGCACGATCGCCATGTGTTCCTTGAGGCGCTTGAAGTCGGCGAGCACTTCCTCGACCTCGCGCGAGCCGGGCACGACGTGCACCGGGCGCATGATGGACCGCAACGAGAACTCGGCTGGCGGCGAGCGCAGGATCGGGATGAGATCCTTCGCGAGCACGAGCCCGATGATGTTGTCGATCGACTCTTCGTACACGGGGTACCGCGAGCGGCCGCTTTCCTCGAGCAGGGCCAGTGTCTCGTCGAGCGTCGCGTCGATGGACAAGGCATCGATGTCGGTGCGCGGCGTCATCACTTCGCGCGCGTTCTTTTCAGAGAACTCGAAAACACCCTCGAGCATGTCGGCGTCCTGCGCCTGCAACACGCCGACCTCCTGGCTCTGCTCGACGAGCATGCGCAGCTCCTCCGGGGAGTGCACGTTCTCTTCGGGATTGGCCGCTTTCTGTCCCATCGCGCGCAGCACCACCTGCGAGGACTTGTTGAGCATATTGGTGAACGGCGAGGCGATCCACGCGAACGCGAGCAGCGGCGGCGTCAGCCACCGGGCGACATTCTCGGGGTGCGAGAGCGCCGCGCCGCGGGGCGCAAGCTCACCGAAGACGACATGGAAGAACGTGACGATCGTGAGGGCGATGGCGGCGGCGATGCCGACCCGAACCGAGAGGTCGAGCGCCCACGGGAGCGTTTCGAGCCAACCGGCCAGCCGCTCGCCAAAGGCGCTCTCGGCCAGGGCACCGAGCGCGAGGCTGGCGAGCGTCACTCCAAGCTGGCTCGCCGAATAGACCCTGGCGAGATTTCCAGATGCCCGGAGCGCGAGCCGGGCTTTCCAGTCGCCTGTTCGCGCCATCGACTCGAGACGCGTGCGCCGCGAGCGGACCAGAGCGAACTCGGCGGCGACGAAGAAGCCGTTCACGAGCAGGAGAACGGCGATGGCGATCAAGCGGGCGAGCACGCAATCAATCTACGGTGACAGGCGAAACCCGTCGATCCTACGATCATGGCGCACCTTCATAACGACGACCACGCGCACGATGACGGGAGCGGCCACGCTCACACCCGCGGCCATTCGCATGCTCATGCCGCCTCGACGCGCGCGCTGGCGTGGGCGCTCGCGCTCACGTTCATCATCCTGCTGGTCGAAGCGATCGGCGGTTGGGTCTCCAACTCGCTGGCCCTGCTCGCCGACGCCGGCCACGTGCTCACCGATGCCGGCGCGCTCGCCCTGTCGTTGTTCGTGGCGTGGCTGTCACGCCAGCCCAGTTCGGCGGCCAAGACATACGGCTACCTGCGATGGGAGATTCTTGCCGCGCTGATCAACGGCGCGACTCTGCTGGGGATCTCGGCCTGGATCGTGATCGAGGCGTTCGCGCGCTTCCGGCATCCCGAACAGGTGCACGGCGGGGTGATGCTGGCCGCGGCCGGGCTCGGATTCGTCGTGAACGGAGTCGCCGCGTGGCTGCTGCACGGCGCGCACGAGTCGAGCCTCAACGTGCGCGGGGCGTATCTGCACGTGCTCGGCGACATGCTGGCGTCGTTCGGAACGGTGGTCGCCGCCGTCGTGATTCGGTACACCGGCTGGCTCACCGCCGACCCGATCGCGTCGCTCGTGACGACGCTGCTGATCGTCGTTGGCGCGTGGACGCTCGTTCGCGAATCGGTGGACGTGCTGCTCGAGGCGTCGCCGCCTCACATCGAGCTCGATACCGTGCGGACGCGGCTGGAGTCGATTCCCAACGTGGAATCGGTGCACGACCTGCATGTGTGGACGGTGACGTCGGGGATGATTGCGGCGAGCGCGCACGCGATCGTTCGCGACGCCAAGTGCCACCAGGACGTGCTCGAACGAGCGCATGATCTGCTGCTCGGCATGGGCATCCAGCACGTGACGATTCAGCTGGAGTGCGAGGCGATGGACGGGCGCGAGCCGCACTTGCACCCATAGCACAACAGCGCGCGGTGGTCCCGGCCGCGCGCTGCGAACGCGAAAAAAAATGCGAGCTCGATCGAGTGCCGATCGTCTCGCTATGTCTGGGTGTCCGCCTGGGACATTTGCTCCGTGGTGTCGCCGGACTGTGAATCGATTGACTCCTGTCCGAAAAGCTCTCCGCGGGCTTTCGTGTATTCGTCCCGCTCGGCGTAGCCGTATCCGCCGAGCACTTCACCGCCGCGCATGTAATCGTGTCCGTAGCCGCGTCCGTGAGGGTAGTTAATGAGCGCGGCTTCGTCGACCTGATTCATGGGCCACCTCCTGCGTTAGGCGTAGTGGGACCAGGTAAGG
>DATISA010000324.1:0-29780 GCA_035469245.1 Gemmatimonadaceae bacterium | reverse complement strand
GGACTCGACATGAGACACTTCTGCGACGCCGTCACCGCGACGTCGATCCCCCACTCGTCGAAAGCGAATGGCATGCCGCCGATCGACGGCACGCCGTCGACGAGGATGAGCGCGTCGTGCGATGCCGCGGCCCGTGCGACGGCGGGGACATCGTTCGCCACGCCGGTCGACGTGTCGACGTAGGTCAGCGCGACAGCTCGCACGCGCGGATGCTCGGCGAGGAACGCGGCGACTGCGGCCGCGGACACGCTGCGCGTCCAATCGGTCGAGATGCGGTGCACGCGGACACCGTACGATTCTGCGAACCCCGACCACATCTCGCCGAACTTGCCGTTGCAGCAGACGGCGATCTCGTCGCCCGGCGAGAAGAGATTGCAGATCGTCGCCTCCAGCGCGCCGCGTCCAGTCGTATGTACGGGCAGTAGCGGGCGGCTCGAGCCGACCACGGGACCGAGCAACTCGAGGAGTTCGGCGAGCTCGCGGGAGAACTCCGGGCTGCGGTGATGGATCATGGGGCGCGCGCCGGCATCGAGCACCCGTTGCGGCACGCGCGTTGGTCCCGGGGTCATGAGCAACAGCGGCTCGGCTGTCATGCGTTCAAGCTATTCGGTGCACCCCGGGTGCGCAGCATTGTGTCGCAAACGCGTGGCCCGGCCCTTTCGAGGTGGCGTCGCGGCTCGCGGCGAGATGCGGAGGGTCTGGCGGGATTGTGCGGCGTTGGTAAGTATGGTTTCATCATTGTAGGTCGTATAATTTCGATGTGTAAACTGGCCTTGGCCGCGAATGGAGCGATCAGTGAAGATGCCCGCCGTTGAGGGAGTGATTGAACGTCGGCTGCTCGTCAACTATCGCGTCGCTCCGGGCGCGCTGGCCGGCATCCTACCCGCACCGTTTCGGCCGAAACTCGTGGATGGCTACGCCATTGCCGGCATCTGCCTCATTCGGCTTGCGAGTATCCGACCTCGCGGGCTGCCGGCTGGCCTGGGGCTTCGCTCGGAGAATGCCGCCCATCGGATCGCAGTCGAGTGGGACGCAGACGGCCGTTCCCACGAAGGCGTCTACATCCCGCGTCGCGATTCCGATTCGCGCTTCAACACATGGGTCGGCGGGCGGGTGTTTCCGGGCCAACATCAGCATGCCGCGTTCACCGTTGCCGAGTCCGACGACCATTTCGATGTCGCGTTGCGCAGTGATGATGATTGCACGCACGTTGCCGTCAGCGGCCGGATCGCTCGCTCGCTCCCTTCCGGCTCGGTCTTTCCCAACCTCGCCGAGGCGTCCGCGTTCTTCCAACGCGGTTCGGTCGGCTATTCTGCGACGAGACGCCCCGGTCGGTATGATGGCCTGGAACTCCGGGTCGCCGAGTGGCACGTCGAGGCGTTGGCGGCTGAACACGTTTCCTCGAGTTTCTTCGATGATGCAAGTCGATTCCCCGCCGGCTCCGCCGCCTTCGATTGCGCGCTCGTCATGCGCGGGATACGCCACTCATGGCACGCGCTGCCGACTCTGTCGCACGCCACCTTCGATACGCCAGCGGCCTGACTGCGCCAAGCACTTTTCCTCACGCTGCTCGTAGCGCTCCTCGATTCGAGTTGTGGGCGTGGCGGTCACCGTGATTCGAGCGACCGGAACGCCGGCATCTCTACCAGCGGTATGACGATCGTTGCACTTGACGACCGAACTTCCGATTGCTCGCTCGCTCGGTTCTATTTGATTCGCCCTTTCGGAGTCGCCCGCCCGTTGGCGAGAGAGTGTTCGGTGGTCCATCCGCCTTCGCACATGCCATTCCGATCTCTGCTCGTCGTCGCCCTCGTCTCGGGTACGATCCAGGCCCAGGCGAAGCCCATCGCCGGGCTCGACCCCAAGCTCCTCCGCCTAACCACGGATTCGCTCGAGGTCTACCCGGTGCGGCAAGGTGAGCGATACCGCTCCGGGACGATCGTTGACGCGCTCGACACGGTGCGCGTGAACGGCGAGCTCCGACTGCAGCGCGTCTACCGCAGGACGGACGTGGCGTTGGGGAACGGCGTTGATACCCTGGTCGATGCCTTAGCTGACCTCACCCTCCGGCTGGTCGACTCGCGGTCCGATGACGGCGGCGTCGAGCACGTGGAGTGGCGAAGTGGTCGTCTCGTCGGCACCGTCGATCAGAGCGGCAAGCCGACACGAGACATTGACACGGCCGTGGCAGGTGGCGCGTACAGCAGCGCGAGCTTCGATCTCATCCTCCAGGCCGCGCCGTTGGCCGCTGGATACACGGTGACCGTCTCGGCGTTTTCGGGCCGGCGAGGAGCAAAGACCGTCTCGGCCAAGGTAGCGGCCTCCGAGAACCTTCCTGGGTTCGGCGCTACGTGGCGGGTCGAGGCAGATTTGGGCGGGCGTCGGGCGACGTTCTGAATCACGAAGGACTCACGTCGGCTCGTGCGCCAACTGGTGCAGGTCGCGCCGGCACTCCAGATACTGATCCTCGCCAATCCCTGACGGCGTGGCCGAACCCTCACGGTGACTGGAGCGTAACGCGGTCTCTCATTCACGAAATCAACAATTCCAATGGCGACATCCACGACCAAGCCGCGGTTGACCTCCTTCGCTCCTCAGTTCCTGGTCGACGACCTGCCCCGCTCCATCGAGTACTACCGCAAGCTCGGCTTCACGTTCGGCGAGCCGTGGGACGGATTCTACGCGATCGGCGAGAGGGACGGGCTCGAGCTTCACCTCAAGGAAGCGCCGAAGAACGATGGCGAGCGCAAGCATCGGCGTGAGCACGAGCATCTCGATGCCGCGGGGGGCGTCGACGGGATCGAGGCGTTCTACGCGCAGTGCGTCGTGAACGGCGCCACGGTGCTCAAGCCGCTGAAGGCGACGGCTTGGGGCACGAAGGACTTCTACGTGGAGGACCCGGACGGCTATATCATTGCGTTCGGGGGCCGTCCCGCCGAGGAGTGAGCGCAGCTGCGGTCGCGCCGCGCCTGCGACGACCGTGACACCTACCGGACTCTAGAGGCAGCCAGCAGATTCAGCGGCACGCTTCTCGATCAAGAACCCTGTCGCTACAGGTCCACGCGCGGTTACGGATCCTTTGACACGTGAGAATGACGGGGGGACGTTCATCTGGAGGCGTTCAGTCGGCTGCCGGCGGCGCATCGAATAGCCCCGGCCATGGGACTGCCGCATGCGAAGACGCGGCCAGCGTGAATCCTGGTCCGGCCACGGATGAGTTAGGCGCGCCGGGCGGCGGGCGCGCCATGATTCTCGTCGTCGAACGCGATCCGAGCGTCCGCGAGCTCGAGGCCTATTTCCTCAACGAGGCCGGCTTTTCGGTCGAGTTCGCGGCCGATGGCCTCAGCGCGCTCGAGCGCGCCCGCGATTTGCGGCCGAACATCGTGATTACCGAAGTGCTCGTCCCCAAAATGGACGGTCTTGCCCTCTGCCGAACTTTGAAAACCGACGCCGATCTTCGTCATACCGTCGTGCTGGTGTTCAGCATTCTCGCCGCCGAATCGCGCGCCAGAGAAGCTGGGGCCGACGCGTTCCTCATGAAGCCGCTCGCGGAAAAGCGCCTCGTCGATACAGTTCGCTCTCTCCTGGCGGCCCGGCGAAACCACCCCTCCGGAGGGCCCCCATGATCGAAGACCGGCAGGCCAGCGCTGATCCGGACATGACGGCGGACGAACCGCCGTCTCGCATCTCCAGCGGCAATCCGCAGGCGGATGACATTCTCGCCGGGGGCTTTCCGTGCAACTCCATCAACATCGTGATGGGTCAGCCCGGCACCGGGAAGACCATCTTCGCCGAGCAGTTGCTCTATGCGAATGCCGGCGGCGGCCGGCCGTGCCTCTACGTGACCACGCTGTCCGAGCCATTGAGCAAAGTGGTGAGCTACGTCCAGCGCTTCACGTTCTTCAAAGCGGACCGCCTCGGCGCGGAGATCCAGTACGAGGACCTCGGCGCCGCGCTCGCCGAAGCCGGTCCCACCGCACTCGTCGACTGGCTCCGCGACACGATCAAGACGCAATCGCCGAAGATCATCGTCATCGACTCGTTCCGCGCCATTCACGACCTGGGCGCCGCGCCGGACGGGATGCGCCGGTTCATCTCGCGCATCGCGGGCCTCCTCTCGGCGTACGACGTGACGACGTTCCTGCTCGGCGAGTACACGCCCGACGATGTGCAGCGATTTCCGGAGTTCGCGGTCGCCGATTCGATCGTCGAGCTGGCACGCCAGCCGGCGACATCGCGCGATGAACGCTTCTTCCGCGTGCTCAAGCTGCGAGGCAGCGCATATCGCGAGGGGCGTCACGCCTTCCGCATCACGACCGACGGACTCGAGCTGTATCCGCGGTTGGTGGCGCCCCGCGTGCCGGAGACCTACGAGTCGCTCGCCGAACGCCTGCCCACCGGAGTGCCGGGGCTGGACAGCGTCGTGGGAGGTGGCCTGTTCGCCGGCTCGACGACGCTGCTCGTCGGCATGACCGGCGCCGGCAAGACGACGCTCGCCCTCCAGTTTGCGCTGGAGGGCGTGCGACGCGGAGAGCAGGTGTTGTACGTGAATTTCCAGGAGAATCCGGCGCAGTTGCGGCGCGCCATCGCCGCACTCGGTGTCGATGCGGACCAGGCGATGGCCGACGGGTTGCAACTCCTGTACGCATCGCCGGTCGAGCTGCAGATCGACAGCATCGTCGTCCAGATCTTCGAGGCAATCAAGACAGGCCAGATTCGCCGCCTCGTCATCGATGCCGTCGGCGACCTCGCGACCGCGGCCGCCGACTCCCAGCGCCTGCATGATTATCTCTACTCGCTGGTGCAGCATCTCGCGGTGCGCGGCGTTACCACGGTGCTCACCCTCGAAGCAGTCGAAGGCGTTACCGCGATGGGATTGCCGCAGGAGCAACGAATCAGCTACATGTCCGACAATCTCATCCACCTCGCGTGGAGCGGCGACAACGTCGGACAGCGTACGCTTCGCGTGGTGAAGATGCGCGGCAGCGCGCACGAGCACGCGGTCCGTGCGTTCGACATCGACCAGCACGGCGGACGGGTCGGGTGAGCGACAAGGATCCGGCCGCCGCGCCCGGGCCGCTCGCCGGCGACGAGCGACTGAAACGACTCGTTGGCCTGAGTCGCGGATTCACCTATGCCGAGTCGCTGTCGGACATCCTTCGCCATGCGGCCGAGCAGGCAGCGGATCTCCTCGAGAGCGACAAGGCGATCCTGATGCTTGTCGACGACGAAGGCCTGCTTCGGGTCCACGCGGCGTACGGGGTGCCCGAAGACGTGGTCAGTCGCTTCCACGCCTCGTTCGATGAGTCGGTGGCGAACCGTCTCCAGGGCCTTCTCGGCGCAACCGACGGTTTTCTCGGCGTACCGCTCGTCGCGCAGGGACGCGTCATCGGATTGCTCGCCGTGATGCGACGGCCGGGCGCCAGCGTCGACGACGAGTGGCTGCTGTCCGCGCTGGCGGATCAAATGGCGGCCCCGCTGGAAAACGCCCACCTGGCGGCGAAGCTCCAGCACGCCGCGTTGCTCGTCGAAAACGCCCGGCTGTACGAGGCCGAGCGCGATGCGCGGCACGAGGCCGAGGCGGCGCGCGCCGAGGCCGAGCGTCAGCGCGTGGTGGCGGATGCCGCGAACCGGGCGAAAAGCGAGTTCCTCGCCAACATGAGCCACGAGCTTCGTACACCGCTCAACGCGATCGCGGGCTACCTGGAGCTTCTCGCGATGGGTCTGCGCGGCCCGCTGACCGAGGCACAACGCGACGACCTGCGCCGCATCGGACAGAATCAGCGCGTGCTGCTCGGGCTGATCAACGACGTGTTGAACTTCGCCAAGCTGGAAACCGGACACGTCGAGTTCGACATGACGAATGTCCCGCTCCACGAGAGCCTCGCTGGCCTGGAAGCTCTGGTGATGCCCCAGCTCATCGCGCGCGGGCTGAACTATGAGTATACGCCGGTGGACCCGACGCTGGTCGTGTGGGCTGACGCCGAGAAGCTGCGGCAGGTGCTGCTCAACCTGCTGGGGAACGCCGTCAAGTACACGGCGGACAACGGTGAGATACGGCTGAGCGCGACCGTCGACGGTGACTGGGTCTCGATTCACGTGCGCGACAGTGGTCGCGGAATTCCCGCCGACAAGCTCGAGCGCATCTTCGCACCGTTCGTGCGGGTCGATACCAGCTACGCGCGCGCAACCGAGGGCACAGGATTGGGCCTGGCGATCAGCCGTGACCTCGCGCGCGCCATGGGCGGCGAGATCTCGGTCGTCAGCAAGGTGGGATCCGGTTCGACCTTCACGCTACGGCTGCCCGCGAGGCCGATGCGTGCGGGCGACTGACCGGGATTCGGCGCCAGCGCGTCGCTCTCGCTACGCCGCCAGCCCGAGCCCCTCGTGCATGAACACGAAGCTCAGCGCGAGCGTGAGCACCTGATCCATCACCACCCGATATCCGGTGTCCGCGCCCGGCTTGGTGAGGCCGTCGAGCGCCGCCACGACTTTCTGCTGATCGAGGAACGGCACGTTGGCGGCCACCGAGCCGCGCAGCGTGTCCTGCATCAGCGCGTGCAGCGGCTGATCCGGATTCTGGGTCGCCGGCGGGCTGAGGAAAGGATGCTTCTGACGCTCGTAGACCGTCTTCGTGATCACGTCCTTCACCGCTTCACGCAGGATGTATTTCTCCGTCATCCCGCGAATCTTGAGCGACACGGGCACCTGCTGCAGATACTCGGCGACGCGGTGATCCATGAACGGCACGCGTCCCTCGATCGAATGCGACATTTCCATCCGATCGCCCAGGTTCGACAGGATGTAGTGCGGCAGGATGGTCTTGGCCCACAGGTAGAGCGCCGAATGCACGGCGTTCCTGCCCTTGAGGCGCCGCTCGACGTCGAGTGACGACAGCAAATTCCCAACGACGTCGAAGCCGCGGTGCGTCTCGAGGAAGTCGTCGCGCATCAGGCCGCGCATGCGACCGGCGGTGCCGGCCATCGCCTCGAGCCACGACGGAACGCTGCCGAGCAGCGTGGTGCATACGGAGCCGGTGTCGGCATCGCCTTCGGGCAACAGGAGTCCGCGCGAGACCTGGTTGTTCTCGACGAGCTCGCGCAGCAGCCGGGCCGTCTCCTCGGGATCCTGGCCGCTGGTATGATGCAGAAGCATGTCTCGCCGAAAATGCGGATAACCGGCGAGAATCTCGTCCGAGCCTTCGCCGGTGAGCACTACCTTGTATCCGCTCTCGCGCACGGCGCGGCTCAGCATGTACTTCGCCACCGTGTGGCCGTTGATGAACGGAATCTCCGACTGGATCACGGCCGCGCGAAAGTTCGCGGCGAGATCGGCTTGCGTCATCGGAATCGGCTGGTAGGCGGCGCCGCAGTGGCGGGCCATTTCCGCGGCGATCACACTTTCATCATACTGCTTTGTATCGAACGTGAGCGTGTAGGCACGCACCGGACCATCGTGATGCCGTTGGGCAAGGCCGAGCACCGCGCACGAGTCGATGCCGCCGCTCAGATAGCAGCCGACGGGCACGTCGGCACGGAGCCGCGTCTTGACGGCATCCTCGAGGACCGCGCGGAATCCGGCTATGTACTCGGCGTCGCTGCGCGACGCCTGCGCTGCGTCGTCGCGCGGATAGTCGACGTCCCAGTACTGATGCACGCGGTGCGCTTCGCGCGTGGCGCGCAGAAAGTGACCCGGCGGGACGGCATACACGCTGTCAAACAGCGTCCGTTCGCCCGGCAGCACGAATCCGCCCGCGTAGACGGCCTCGGCGCTCCACCGGCGCGGCACGCCCATCGCGAAGATCGCCTTCACCTCCGACGCGAGATAGAGCGCCCCGTCGTGCTCCGCGTAGAAGAGCGGCTTCACGCCGAAGCGGTCGCGCCCCGCGATCATGCGGTTGTTCCGCTCGTCCCAGATGACGAACGCGTACTCGCCACGAAGCTGGTGCAGGCACTCGGGGCCGTAGTCCTCATATAGATGCAGCGCGATCTCGCTGTCGGATTTCGTACGGAAGCGATGGCCGCGAGATTCGAGCTCGGAGCGAATGCGCTCGAAGTCGTAGAACTCGCCGTTCACGACGACGTGAATGGTCCGATCTTCGTTCGAGATTGGCTGGTCGCCAGTGGCAAGATCGATGATCGAGAGCCGAGTGTGGCCGAGCGCAGCGCGGCAGTCGGTCGCCATCCAGTGCTGACGCCCGTCGGGGCCGCGGTGGTGGAGCGATGCCGTACCGGCCAACATCGTCTCGGCGCGGATCGGCGACCGCCGTGAGAGGACAGCGGTGATTCCGCACATTGTTGGTCCGCGGGGAGAGGTGTGGGACGAGCGGCGTTTTGGCGGGAGCGACTAATATGCGCGCGCGAGACGCGTCGGCCAGGTGGGGATTCTCCGGAACCCGACGACTCGCGCGATCGCGCGGGCTGGATACCTTATCTCCGCGGACGCCGGTTGAACCGACCAGAGGATTCCCGCCATGGCATATCATCTCACACGCCGCCTCGCCTGCCTCGTCCCGCTCGCGCTGCCTCTCACCGCGAGCATGGCGCAGGACACCGCGCGCATGAATCAGGTGGTCCAGGCGTACGTCGCACAGGACCACTTCATGGGCACCGCGCTCGTCGCGAAAGGCGCGCGGGTGATCTTCAGCAAAGGGTATGGCTCAGCGGATCTCGAGTGGAACGTCCCCAACGCTCCAAACACGAAGTTCCGACTCGGCTCCGTCACCAAGCAGTTCACGGCGGCGTCGATCCTGTTGCTCGAGGAACGCGGCAAGCTCAGCGTGCAGGATCCGGTCAAGAAGTACGTCGCGACCGCACCGGCGTCGTGGGACAAGATCACGATCTTCCACCTGCTGACGCACACATCGGGTATCCCCAACTTCACGTCGTTCCCCGACTATCCGCGACTCGAGCCGTTCGCCACGACCGCCGACGAGGAGGTGAAGCGCCTGTTCGACAAGCCGCTCGATTTTCAACCTGGCGAAAGCTGGAGCTACAGCAACTCGGGATTCGTGGTGCTGACCGACATCATCGAGAAAGTGAGCGGCCAATCGTACGCGACGTTCGTGCACGACAACATCTTCGCGCCGCTCGGGATGACGGAATCGGGTTACGACTCGAATAGCGAGATCATCCCACATCGCGCGTCCGGCTACGTATTCGAGAACAACCACTACGCCAACGCCGGCTACATCAACATGACCGTGCCGCAGGGCGCGGGCTCGCTCTATTCCACGACCGAGGATTTGCTGAAGTGGGAGCAGGGATTGTTCGGCGGAAAGCTGTTGACACCGGCGTCGCTGAAGAAGATGACGACGCCATTCAAGAACAACTACGCGTTCGGGCTGGAGGTGGACACCAGCGGGCATCGCGTGATCCGGCACGGCGGCGGCATCGAGGGATTCAACACCATCGTCTCGTACTATCCCGACGATCAGCTCGCGGTCATCGTGCTGGCGAACGTCAACGGCGCGGCGCCGGGCCAGATCGCGCCAAAACTGGCGGCGCTCGCGCGCGGCGAGCAGGTGACGCTCGCCAGCGAGCGAAAGGCGATCACCCTCGACGCCAGGGTATTGGCGTCGTACGCCGGCGCCTATCGGCTGGCGCCCGCTGCCGTCATGCTCATCACGCTCGACGGCGAGCAGCTCATGAGTAAACTCGGAAACCAGCAGGCGATACCAATCTTACCAGAGTCGCGCACGATGTTCTTTCCCAAGGGCGTCGACGCCGAGCTCGAGTTCTCCGACCTCGATGCGCAGGGCCGGCCGGCCGTTCTGACCCTGCATCAGAACGGCCGGTCCCAGCGCGCGCCGAGGCTCGCGGACGGGGAAGCGAAGCCGTTGCTCGACGCCGCCGAACAATTCGCGAAACGATTCAAGGCGCAGACGCCGGCGCCGGGTGGTGAGGCCGCGCTCCGCCGCCTGCTCGGCGAGGTGCAGCAGGGTACGCCGAACTACGCCCTCATGAGTGCCGGCCTGGCCAACGCCATCAAGCAGCAGCTTCCGACCATGCAACCGGCACTCGCCAAGCTTGGCGCGGTGCAGTCGGTGACGTTCAAAGGCGTTGGGCCAGGAGGCGCCGACATATATGAAGTGAAGTTCGCGAATGGCGCGCAGGAGTGGCGGATCTGGCTCGCCCCGGACGGAAAGATCGAGAGCGCAAATTTCCGCGCGCCGCCAGGGTGAGGATTGCTCACGCGACGCGCGGCAATACCTCTCGCCCGATCTCTTCGATGATCTCGCGTGCGTCGCGGCGGCCGTACTTGAGATTGAACGCCACGTGGTTCACGCTGGCGGCGCGCAGGTCGAGCGCGAAGTCCACGAGCGCCTTCCATCCGGCACGAAAGCCGAGATGGATCGGCGTCGGGCCCTCATCTGAATCTTCGGACAGGTCCACGTACAAGGACTGTGCGAACGGCTTGAATGCGCCGGGCGCGTGCTGCTCCACCATGTCATGCCACTCGCGAGCCAAGCGGGCTTGATGCGTCGCCGGCCGCGGGTACGTGATCCAGCCGTCGGAATGCTGGGCGATCCATTCGTGGCTCTGGCGGCTCGATCCGGTCACGAGCATCGGAATCCGGCGAACGGGTTTCGGAACGAGATCCGCGCCGGTGAACGAGCCATAACTGGATGACACGGCGGGGAACGATTCCTCGAGTACGAGGCGCAGCACGCGAAGATTCTCGCGGAAGGCGTCTCCGCGCTGTTCCGCATCGACGCCGAATGCCGGGAACTCGACGGGCCGATCGCCCGATGCGACGCCGAGCAGGAGTCGCCCACCCGAAAGCTGATCGACCGATGCCGCGGCCTTCGCCGTGTGCAGCGGATGCCGCACCGGCAGGACGATCGCGCCGGTGGCGAGCGCAATGCGCCGCGTGTGCGCCGCGATGTACGCCAGGTACACGAACGGATCGAACACCTGTCCGACGTCGCCAAAGGATGGATCACGCAACGGAACATCGCGAAACCACAGCGCGGCGAATCCGAGCTCCTCGGCGCGTTGGGCGAGCGCGATTTGATCGGTCATCGATGGGCGATCGCCGGAGAAGGCTTCGATCGGGAAGAAGACGCCGAAGGTCAGCTGTCTCGGCGCGAACATTCGTCGGAACGCGCACGACTGCTGGGCGCTCCGCACGTCGGGGTTGATGTCGAACATGGCGAGTTGAATCCGGGGAAATGCGCCAGTGACTATGCCTTGACGCGCTTGAGAATCGCCGAGACGACGGCGCGGAGGATGTCTGGATCGTGCTTGGCGCGAGAGACGAGTAGTCCGCCCTCGAAGGCCGCGATGATCTCCAGGGGCGAGGGTGCGCTTTTCGCCGGCCGAAGCGCGGCGGCAAGCCACTTCACGATCAGATCGAAGTAGGCGGACACTTCGGGACGGACCTGCTGCGGAAGCCCGCCGCTCTCGGCCGCGAACATTCCGCACAGGCACATCTCGTCGTCGGTCTCGTTCGCGGTCACGAAGACGTTCGCGAGGTGCCTGACGGCGGCACGCGGCGAGAGCTTGGCCGGATCGCCGAGGTAAGCCTTCATTCGATCGACGTAGCGATGGGTGAGGAGCTCCGCCAGGTGCTCCTTGGTGGGAAAGTGGTAGTGCACGCTCGCGCTCTTGATGCCGACGTCCTCGGCGAGGTCGCGAAAGCTGAAACCATTGTACCCGACGCGACGGGCTCGGCGCTCGGCGGCGTCGAGGATTGCTTCTCTCATGGACCGTTCTCCTTCGGCCGGTGCGGCCGGATGCTGACCTATTGATAGATAGGGCCTTGACCCGTTGCCGGCAATGGCCTAGGATGCGGTCTCTATCTAGTGATAGGTAGTCACCTCAACGAACGGAGAACGGATCGATGGCCAAGCGCGTCCTCATGGTGCTCACCTCGCACGACGTCATGGGAATCAGCGGCAAGAAGACCGGCAGCTGGTTCGATGAAGTCGCGACCCCCTACTATACCTTCATGCAGCGGGGCTTCGACGTCGTCCTCGCGTCGCCTCGGGGCGGCGCCGCACCCACCGATCCCGCCAGCGCCCACAAGCCGTTCTCGACTCCAAACACCGAGCGGTTCGAGAAGGATCCGACCGCGCAGCGCGCGCTCGCCAACACGCTCAAGCTCACCGACGTCAACCATCACGAGTTCGATGGCGTCTTCTTTCCCGGCGGTTATGGCCCGCTGTGGGACCTTGCCAGCAACTCGCTCGCGATCAAGATCATCGAGGACACGGTCGAGCAGGACAAGCCGGTCGCGTTCGTATGCCATGCGCCGGCGAGCCTTCGCGACGCGAAGAAGCCCAATGGCGAGCCGCTCGTAAAGGGCCGGAAAGTCACCGGCTTCACCGACGTCGAAGATGACGAGCTCGATCTCTCGCGGCACCTCCTGTTCTCGGTGGAGCAAATGCTGAAAGCCAACGGCGGCAATTTCATTCGGTCGGAGAAGAACTGGGAGCCGAACGTGGTCGAGGACGGCGCGCTGATCACGGGCCAGAATCCCGCGTCGGCCGGCCCGATCGCCGAGGTGTTTGCCAATCGCCTCGGCTGACGATCGAGCGGCGCGGCTTCAGCGAGCCGCGCCGCTCGACTCGGGTCCGGGCCAAGCTATTCGATCACGCCCTTCTTGCGCAGCGACTCGTCGATCTCGGCCCGGAACAGCGCGCCCGACTTGATCTCGGCCACGCGCTTCGCCTCGCGCTCGACCAGCGCCTGAACGAGCGAGAGGACCTGCGCCGCGTCGGCGCGAGGCACGACGACCACGCCGTCGCGATCGCCGACGACGATGTCGCCCGGGGACACGACCACGCCGCCGCAACTTATGGGAACATTGATCTCGCCCGGCCCGTCCTTGTCGCACCCGCCGGCGCTCACGCTGCGGCTGAACGCGGGGAACGCCAGCGCGGCGAGCCCCTCGACGTCGCGGATCGCGCCATCGACGACGATGCCGCCGAGCTTCGCGGCGACCGCGGTGTTGCACATGAGCTCACCAAATACCGCGCTCGTGGTGTTCCCGCAGGTGTTGACGACGATGACGTCGCCGGGAGACGCGACCTGGAGCGCCTTGTGGATCATGAGATTGTCTGCCGGCCGCGCGTTGACCGTGACGGCGAGGCCACACAGCGTCAGTCCGGTTCTTGATACAATGCCGGGGTCCATGAAATTGAAGCGGCCCATGGCGTCGGCGAGGTTGGGAGACGCGAGGCCGCGGAATCGGTCGACCAGCGCGGGGTCGAGGCGCTGGGGCGCGTGGAGGATGCGGAAGCCGGGAGTGGAGGTCGGTGGCATGAGCGAGGACGCTTGGGAGGGTAGCACTCGTATCGCGTCCATAAACTTTGTCGGGTTTTCGCGCAAAGAGAACTACGTGACAGTCAGTGATTCAAGGGACTCGCGACAACTATTGGTTTCTGAAACCGCGTTTCCCCCAAGCGAGTCATGAACTGCTGATATCGCACGTTCAGTTGGCCGCTTCGTCGCGCAGATCATTCCCTCGCGTGGTATCGCACGGTCACCTGACCGGGCATGCACACTTCGCGACAAATGCCGTAAGACAGGACGGCCTCGACATCGCCCCGCTTGTCCAGGTGCGGACGCGCCAGTGACGTGAAGACGGCGAGTGAGCCGCTGTACAAGAATGTCGTGTCCAGGCCGGCGAGCTCGCGCCGCGCCGGCGGCCAGCGCTCCTCGACGACGCGCCATCCAGATGGCAGCCTCCACCGAAGCTGCGTTGGCAGTCCGCTCGCGCCAGGGCGTGGCGCCCCGATATGCCAGCCGGTCGGGACGCCGATCGCCAGGCGCAGCGTCAGCGTGGAATCAACTCCGCGGCCGTCAACCCGCTCGAGCGACGCGAGGACGCTCGGCGCCGAGCGCAACTGCGCCTCCGCGGCGCCGGGGAGCAACGCCAATGCCAATAGGAGCTGACCGACTGTCATTCAACGTCGTGTGGAATCGGCGAGGACGATCGGCGCGCCCTGCGCCACCCATGCGGGAATGTCTTTCTCGCCGAGCACGCGCCGCAGCAGCTTCGCGTCGGAGAACACGACGCGAGCACCAGGCGTCACTGTGCGCTCGAAAACCAGGATCTGCGGCATCGCCGGAACGCCCTGCGGGTCTCGCCACACGAAGCGCTCGAGCGCGAGATTCGTCCAGTTGCCGCCGAGCACGACCTGATCGTACTGGTCGAGCGGCGACAGGAATGCCTCGGCCTTGCCAATCTCCCAATCGTTCGCCACACCTATGGCTGCGAACGCCGCGTGCCGCGCCCTGGCCTGCGCGGCGACGAGCGGCTTCATGGCGCGCACCGCGTGCTTGACTTCCGGGGAGTGGCAGGGCCCACACGATTCCGCGCCAATGTAGACGGTGACGATCTCTCGGCCATCGGGCATGGTGTGCACCGGCGTGTACACGGTGTCCTGCGCGCGAATGGCGCGGGGCGCGAAGGCGAGGAGCAGAGCGAGCGCCGTGGAGAGCCGCGTCTTCATGGTCACCTCCCGAGTGACGGATCGAAGTGCTGCCGTGTACTGTTTCATCTTACGGCGGCCAACAACGTCCGCAAGTAGACAGTCATGAGCAAGCACTAAAGGCCGGCTCGGCGGAGACCGTTCCCGCCAGTCCTGTGACCTACCGTCCACTCGCCCGACGCGCGGCAACGGCGAACTGCAAGAAGTACTTCCGCAGATAGTCTGCCAGGTCGGGTTCCGCAGTTTCGTCGTAGAAGACCCGGCAAAACTGCTCGCGGGCGCGAAGGACCTCGCGCCGCTGATGCAGTTTCCACCGTGGATCGCTTGCCGTCAGGTCGAACAGCTCGAGGGCGCGGACGAGCGCATGCTCGAATCGATCGGCCCGCCCCTGCGCGCGTGCTCGGAGGGCGCGGTCGACCTCGCTGCCGACGTTGCCGAGTTGCTCCGTCAGCGTGAGTGTCCGCCAGCGCCCTTCGGCGAGCGATGCGTGAGCCACAGGGTGAGTCGTCATCGCTCGATGAGCCCTTCGACGACGCGCCGGATCCGTGCCTGAGTCGCAGGATCGTCGACGCCACGCGAACGGTTTCCCTGGGAAGGACGGACGTTGATCATCGAGTCGAACTCGATCCATCCATCTCCGGATTCGCCGGGATAGAGGTTGATGCCCCAGACATCCGATTGCACCGATCCGTCCTGCAGCAACATCGCTTCTTCGTCCGAATGAAGCTCACCGCCGATCGCCATGATGCCTCTACTTACATCCACCGCCGCTTTGACCATATCACCGAATCGGCGTGCGGCCAGGTCGGCAACTTCGGCGAGCGATAGCCGGTCGCGCACGATTCGTGGCTGGTCAAGGTCCATGACGACAAGTTAGCGAGGAACCCGACGCGTTCGCGCTAATCCTGTCGCAGCACTCGCGCCGGCTCGAGCGATGCGACCCGACGAGCCGGCACGAGCATCGCCACCAGCGCGGCCGCGGCCAACGACAAGCCCGCAATGACGAATGCGATCGGATCGACGATGCGCACGGGAAACACCGCGGCGAGCAGGCGATCGCTGACGGCGGCGAGTGTCGTTGCCAGGATCGAGCCGATCAGGAGCCCGATCACTACGGCGCGCGCGTCGGGCTGGATCATGGCGCGATACACGTGCGCCGGCCGCGCGCCGAGCGCGATGCGAATGCCCATCTCCTTCAGTCGTCGCTTTGCGGCGAGCGCGATCACGCCGTAGACGCCGACAATCGCCAGGAGCGCCGCGATCGCCGCTACTGAGCCGACGACGACGCCAATGCGCTGGAACGCATCCGTCGACATCCTGACTTCGGCTTCGACCGTGCGCGGCGCGGCGACGGCGCCGGCGAATCGCTGCATGATCGCGCCCGCCGCATTACGACCAACGCGATCCGGATCGCGATCGGCGCGGACGAACGGCTGGTAGAGCTTCTCCGCCGGATGCCACGCTCGATACACCATGAGCGCCTGCGCACGCTCGGCGATGTCGCTCGGCGCGTCGGCGGCGACACCGACGATCTCGAACGAGTGAGAGCGATCGAGCGCGACACGCTGGCCGATCGGATCGGTTGCTCCCCACAACTCGCGTGCGACCTCGCGCGAGATGACCGCGGCGCAGATCGCCGCGTCGCAATCGGCGTCGGCGGCGCGGAGCCCGCGGCCGCGCTGCACTCGTATGCCGAACACATCGAAGTATTCGGGCGACACGGTGATCGCCGGAAGTGTTCGGCGCACGCCTGCGGACGTCGTGACCTGCACCGCCCCGGTGTTCTCGTCGCCCGCCGGCGTCGCCGAGCCGAATGCGATGCCGTCCGCCCCCGCGATGTCGCCCAGCGTCCGCGCGAGGTCAGCGTGAAATGCTCGCCAGCCGTTCGCGGGCTGCGGCGCGCGCAGGTTCAACGACACGACATGCGCCGCATCGAAGTGCAACGGCGCCGATTCGACGCGATGCGGGAGACGAGTCAACGCGATGCTGGCGATGAGTAGCGCGGCCGCGGCTCCGATCTGGACGCCGACCAATCGGCTGCCGCGCCGCGGCGTGCGTCGCTCGCCCGCGGACGTGCCGCGCAACACTGCGTCGAGATGGAGCGAGAGGACCGCGCGAATCGGCGCGTTGGCCGCCACCGCGGCGGCAAGTGTCGTCGTGACGAGGAGGAACACGAACACGCGCCAGTCGGGCGCCAGCGAGAACGTGATGTCTCGCTGCACGATCCACTCGAATAGCACGCGCGGCAGCCTCAGAGTGATCACCGTCGCGGCGACGCCGGCGACCATCGCGAGGGCGAGCGATTCCGCGACGAGCATGCCCGCGAGGCGCGGCGCGCCGGCGCCGAGCGCCATGCGAAGCGCCATCTCTCGCTCACGCGCGTGCGCGATGGCGAGGAGAATCGAGACGACGTTCGCGAACGCGACGAGCGCGAGGCACGCAAGGCCGACGAAGACCGTCGCGAGAGTCCCGGTGACGACGAGGCCATTGCCCGGCCTGCGGAGAAGCGATCCGTCGGTGACGACGACGGCGGTGCGGCGCCCGGTCGATGCAGCATCCTGCTGCGCGGTGATGACCTTCGCCTCGGCGAATGCGTCGGCGCGAGAGTATCCGGGTGCGAGCCGGCCGTCGACGAACATGTGCAGAGCGTCCGGCGACGCCGGATCGTCGGTGCCGAGCTGCAGATAGCCGCGGAGCGTGTACGGGAGCCAGAGCGCGTCGTCGTTCTGCACGCTGCTGAACGGCGGTGCGACACCGATAACGCGAACCACCTGACCGTTGATTCGAATGACTCGACCGACGACGTCGGGCGCCGATGACAACTCGTCGCGCCACACAACGCTGCTCACCACCGCCACCGGCAGCTTGGCCGCGCAGTCCTGCGGTTGGAGCATGCGGCCGGCGAGCGGGCGCACCGGGCCGTACACGTCGAAGAAGCCGCACGACACCAGCTCGGCCGGCGTCGGCGTGGCCCGAGCGCCCATCGAGACCACGGCGCGCTGCCATCCGGCGATCGACGCCAACGATTTCATCTGGCGCGAATACGCCAGGAAGTCGTTCATCGTGGACGCGGAAGGGAAGCTCGGCGCCGTCGAATCGGTGCGGTAGGACGAGAACAGTCGGATGAACGACGACGGGTCGTGGTCGACACGCGCGCGGAGCGCGAGCTCGTCGAGGATGGTGAATACCGACGCATTGATGCCGATCCCAAGGGTCAGCGTGAACACGACGATGGCCGACTGCACTGGCCGGTGGAGAATGCCGCGCGCCGCAAAGAACACTGCTTCGACGACCGCGTCCCACAATCGCAGACCGCGCGCGGCGCGTGCCTCGTTCTTGTGCCAATCCGTGCTGCCGAACTCGATGCGCGCCGTGCGCTCGGCGCTCACGCGCGACAGGCCACGCTGCTCGAGGTCGTCGGCGCGATGCACGATGTGGCTGCGGAACTCCTCGTCCATGTCGCGCTCGAACGCGCGGCGGGATACCACGCGCCGGGCGATCGCGCGCAGACGACGGAGCAATGCTCTCATATGGAATCCGGCGTTGCGTCCAGAGCCGTGGTCATCGCCGAAACGAACTGCTGCCAGTTCGCCAGCTCGCCGCGGAGCACTTTTCGGCCGGCGGCGGTGAGCGAGTAGAACTTGGCGCGCCGGCCGTTCGACGACGTGCCCCATTCGGTCGCGAGGAGGCCGCGGTCCTCGAGGCGGTAGAGCGCGGGATAAAGCGTCCCCTGCTGCACGGGGAGGCTACCGCGCGAGATCTGCTCGATGCGGAGCAGGACGCCGTACCCGTGCTCGGGGCCGAGCGACACCGCTTTGAGAATGAGAAGGTCCAGCGTACCTGGCAGCAACTCGCCCGGGCCCATCCGCTCTCCTTGTTTCCCTAGGAGAGAGTTATTGGCTGTCTCCTAGGCTGTCAAGGAGAGCGGACGACGGACGTTCCGGCGGGCGGCGGGCGGCGGGCGGCGGGCGGCGGGCGGGCACGCTGACGCAGCGGAGCCGATACGTATGGTGTCTGCAACCCAACGCAATGGGAACTCCGCTACAGAACCGCGTGCCAGCGCCCGACGGCGCCATTTATAGATTCGGCGAGTTCGAGCTCGACATCCGCGCGCACGAGTTGCGTCGCGACGGCGCGCCGCGCCAGCAGCTCGGGATTGATGCCGCCGTTCACGATGTTCGGCGTGCCCCACTCGCTGGTGATCATCACGTCGTGACCGAGATGCCACCAGAAGTCGTACGCGAGATACTGCGGGCCGCGGTTGAGCTCCCACTTTCCGCGCAGCTCGAACGACTCGTGGTCGAGCATGAAGATGCCGCCCGGACCATTGCCATCGGCGTCACCCAGGGCGTTGACGTAGATGCCGTCGGGGCCACAGTGCACGGTGTGCGGGCCCGAGTATCCGGTCTTCGCCTTCACGTCGGCACCCTCGATCACTTTCGTGAGCCGCGGGCTGCGCGGATCGGGCTGCGTGTCGACGACGTGAATGCGCGAGCTCTTCGTGCCCGGCACGATGAGAAACCGCCGCTCCATGTGCGGGTTCGGCGCGTAGGCACAGAGATGCGAGCTGCACGCGTTCCAGCCGAAGTGATGCAGCTCGTTGTCGGCGTGCGGGAACTCGAGCTTGTTCACGAGTCGTCCGTATTCGGCGGACGCGGGATCGGTGTCGACGACGCCGATCGCGTCTTTCTTGCCGTAGGTTCCGGCGGCGAGCAGCGCGACGTAGGCGAGCGACTCGGGTCGAGCTTCGCCGGCAAGCTTGGGTGACGGGTAGAAGGTGGGATCGGGTAACAGCCGAGCCATCGTCGTGTCCTCGAGAGAGATTGACGGAGGGCACGATGCGCGATCGGGCGCGCCGATGCTTGGAGCTGGCGCGGAGACGGGCTGGAGCTTTGGTGGAGATTCTGTCCGGCCGCGTCAGGACGGAGTGTTCGCCGGCTCCACCTCGAACGATGCGCTCGCCACGGACTCTCTCGGCACACCGACGATCAGCGGGCTCACGCCTCTCGGACCGACGCGAATCACCGTCCCATCTGCGCCCACGAGCGGGCGATAGTACGCCTCGATCGCGCGCTCGAGACTTCGTCCGTACGCCGGGCACTGGTAGGCGGCTGGCACGGTGACATGAATGAGATCGTCACCATTGGCCCCGAGGCGGTGCCAGATCGTCGCCGTACAGTTCGTGTCGATCCGGCCGTCCGGGAACCGGAACGAGAAATGGACGACGGCATCGACGTTGTCGCCGGGCTCGCCCAGGACGTGCTGCGCCGTGATTTCAACGGCCTCGAATTGGACTTCGACGCGGCGCTGCAACGGCAAACCTCACTGTGGCTGGGTGGAAAGACCACTCAAGCCGCGTCGCTTGCGTTGGCATGGGACTGACGCACTCCGGTGCGAAGCGTCACCGACGCCACTCGAGCGCGAACGTCTTGCGCCGATCCGCCGCCATGGTACGTTGGGACCCACGGCGTGCAGGGCGCCTCCCGTCCGCGGGCAGGACCGAGTCCACCTGAGCAGATCGACCGACGTTCGGACGTGATGCCGAACCTCCTTTGCCCGACGCCAGCGGACCACGGGCGCATTCAAGGAGGCTCGTCATGCCCGTCCGTCGCCTGCCCGTTCGTCCCGACCTGGACCAGATCAAGCGCCAGGCCAAGGAGCTCCTCCGCGCACTTCACGCCGTCGACGCGACCGCGATCGCCGAGTTGCGCGAGCACCATCCCGACGCGATCGAGCCGTCGCGCGCCAAGCTGGCCGACGCGCAATTCGTGCTCGCGCGGAGCTATCAGGCGCCCAGTTGGACACGCCTCGTCCACTCCGTGCAGCTGGCCGACGCGATCTGGCGCGACGACTTCGACGCCGTGCGACAGCTCGTTACCGGCAATCCGTCGCTGATCCATGAGCACGTCCTCATTCGCACCGACAGCAACTGGGGGCCGCCGATGACGTACGCGGCGAACCTCGGCCGCGATCGCATCATCCGCATGCTCCACGAGCTGGGCGCGACCGATCTCGAGTCGGCCGCGGGGCGCGCGGCGTTACAAGGCCAGATCGCGACGGCGAGAATGTTGTACGACATGGCCGGCCGCCCGCCGATCAAGGACGGCGCGCTCGGCGGACCGGCGTACACGCTCAACGTCGAAGGCACGGCGCTGCTGTTGTCGCTCGGCGCGCCGCTCCGAGCGGGGTCGGGCTGCCCCGCGGAGACCGTGCTCCAGACGGATGCTCGAAAACCCGCCGCCAAGCACGAGATCCTCGAGATGTATCTGCAGCACGGCCTCGAGCTTCCCGACACGCCGACGATGGCGCTCCACTGCGGTCGTATCGATCTGCTCGAGCAGCATCTCGCGCGCGATCCGCGTCTGCTCGACCGAACCTTCTCGCACCGCGAGATCTACCCCGCCGAGCTGGGGTGCGGCGACGCGATCGACGCGGTGTCGGGGACGCCGCTCGCCGGCACGACGCTGCTGCACATGTGCGTCGAGTTCGACGAGATGGAGATCGCGCGCTGGCTCATCGCGCGCGGCGCCGATGTGAATGCGCGCGCGGCGGTGGGGCTGAATGGGTTCGGCGGCTTCACGCCCCTCTTCAACACGGTCGTGTCGCAGCCCAACTTCTGGATGAACTATCGCAAGCGCGGTCCGTTCGTCGCGCCATTCACGGAGCTCTTGCTGGAGCATGGGGCGGATCCCAACGTGCGCGCATCGATCTGGAAGCAGTTCGGCCCGGGTCACGATCCGACGACGACGCGGCACGAGTACCGCGACGTGACGCCGTTGTCGTGGGGCAGGCGCTTTCACGAACGGATCTTCGTGAGTGAGCCCGCGATGCGGCTGATCGTGGCGGCGGGAGGCACTGAGTAGTGGTGACGAGCGACTGCGTTTTTTGCCGAATCCTGGCGGGCGAGCTGCCGGCCAGCTTCGTGTACCGCGACGACCATTGCGCCGCCTTCATGGACATCCGACCCGTGAATCCCGGCCATTTGCTCGTCGTCCCGGTGCGACATGCTACGTATCTGGCCGATCTCGAGGGCGACATCGCGGCGAGACTGATGCGCGTCGCCCACGACGCGGCGGCCGCGCTCCGGGCGAGTAGTCTGCGCTGCGAAGGAGTGAACTTCTTTCTCGCCGACGGCGAAGCAGCGATGCAGGAGGTCATGCACGTCCACCTGCACGTGTTTCCCCGCTTTCGCGGCGACGGGTTCGGTCTCAGGTTCAGCCCCGAGTACTACACTCGCCGGGCCGATCGTACGGAGCTGGACGAGACGGCCGCAACGCTCTCGCGGCTGCTGAAATCCGCGGACCGCAACACGGTCAGTTCCTGAAGCCGGCGATTCCGCGAAGCCTCGCCATCTCGAACATCCGCCCGCCTGCCACGACCCATCGGCCGCTTCGCAGTCGGTGAATGTCCGTGGTCGGATCGCCATCCAGCACGACGAGATCCGCGCGCTTGCCCGCCTCGATCGTCCCCACCTCGCCGCTCGAGCCCATGACGTCCGCCGGCACAGCGGTCGCCGCGCGAATTGCGTCGAGGGGCGTGAACCCCGCCTCCACGTAGAGCTCGAGCTCGCGCAACAGACTGAAGCCTGGAAGCCCGTAGTCCGTCCCGGCGACGATCGTCACGCCCGCATCGTGCATCGCCTTGATCAAGGCAAGCTGTGCGTGCAGCGCGCGGTTGGCCGCGGCCGAGTCGGCGGCATTGCGAACGCTCCCGTACGAAGATCGCAGCGGCCACGGCGCTCCGGAAAAGCCGGGTTGAAAGGCGACGAGTGGCGTTTGACTCGAGTGGCCGAGCAGCTCGTTCCACGAGGCCGTCGGATCGACGACGACGTGTTTCGCGACGAGCATCTGAATCTGTTGCTTCACGGCTTCGCTCGACGTGTCACCGCGAATCGGGAGATGCGCCACGTTGTCGGCACCGGAGTCCACCATCGATTCGAGCGTCATCGCGCGCGGGACGTGGCCGGTCACGGTCATCCCGAGCTCGTGTGCGCGACGGATGATGGCGCCGGCGACGCCGGGCTGGATAAGCGTGTACAGCTTCATCTGCTGAAAGCCGGCTGCGTGATAGGCGTCGACAACCGAGCGGCCCTGCGCCGGCGTGTCGGCGTAGACGGTGCCGAATGCGCCAGGTCCGCTTCCGTCGACGAGTCCGGCGAGCAGGAGTCGCGGACCGAGGACGCGTCGCGAACGAATCGCCTCGCGCAGGCCGATGAGAAAACTCTTCTCGCCACCCATGTCGCGTACCGTGGTGACGCCCACGCCGAGGTATTCCGGTCCCCACTCGGGGAGCGCGACATGCGCGTGCATGTCCCAGAGGCCGGGGATGATCGTCTTGCCGCGCGCGTCGATCGATTTCACGCCGGCCGGGATCGGCACCGCTTGCCGTTGGCCAACCGCCGCGATGCGGCCGTCGCGCACGAGCACGGTGCCGTCGTCGGTCGGGGCGTGCGTCGTGCCGTCGACAATTCGTGCACCCACGAGCGCGAAGCTCCCGCCCGCGACCATCGGGACACTCACACTCGTCCGCTCCGCGGCCGCGAGCTCGGCGCGCGACGCATCAGCTTCGAGCGAGTCGAGCATTGTTGGATGCATTGCGGCGAGATCTTCGCGCAGGCCTTCCAACGGAAGCAGGTTCGCACGAGTCACGATGGCGGCGAAGCGTGAGTCGTTGTCCAGATACAGGATCTCTCGTCCCCATGCGACGCCGTCGATCGAGTAGCGGCGCAAGGCCATCGATTGGCGCCCGCCGAGGTCGAGACGTGCAGTGCCCAGATCGTCGATCGCTACCGTCGCCGTCGAATCGCCCGGGAGTGTGAGAATGCGCTTCGGCCGGCCGTGCATCTCCCAGTAGCGGACGAGCAGCGCCTGGATCTCGAGCGGCGCATAGTTGGCGATGGTGAAGCTCGCGTTCGCAGTGGACGTCGTCGTCGAGTCGCCAAGGTTCCGAACGATCGCGCGCTTGCCATCGATGGCGACGTCGGCGTATACGTTCACGAAACGGTACGTCCGCCCGACCGAGTGAAGGTGCAACGGCTCGAACGAGCTCGTGTACCGGAGCGTGGACGCGAGCTCCACCCGGCCGCCCCGATCGGTGAACGCGAACGTGTCGGTGAGCGCGAGGGCTCCGCCACCGGCGCGAATGACGTAGCGCTCCGCTCCGATCGCATGGCCGAGGAGGTGGATGCGAATCGTGCCACTGTCGGCTGCCGGTGGCGCGGGCATGACGACAGCGGGTTGGCCCGCGCCCGAGAGCAGGACGCCGCCGGCGAGCGCGAGGATCAGGGTGGCGTGTCTCACGGGCAGCAATGTAACCTCGGCCACGTCCGAGCTCCGTGTCCCGCAAAGTGCGACCTAACGTAGAGTTCCGCCAACGATTGCCGTAACAAATGGCCCCTCACACCCGTACGGATCGAGGAGCAGGCAATCGTAGCGCTGGAGGATCCTCGTGAACGACGCCCTTCCGCTGTTCGGCATTGCCGCCTCTCTGGGCGCTCTCGGATTCGTCGTCTGGGTCACCGGTCGCATCTGGCTCAGAGCAAAGGAGCTCGAGCGGGACGAAATGTCGGCCTTGACCCCGGGCTCCGCCGCGGATCTCGCTGAATCGTTGGCGCAGATCGAGGCACGCCTCGGCAGACTCGAGCAATCGGCGGACGCGACGGCCGTCGAGGTCGAGCGAATCGCCGAGGCTCAGCGGTTCGCGGCCAAGCTCCTGGCGAGTGGCGCGGCTGACGTCGGGCGCCAAGGCTGACCCCGGCCTCGTGCGGGCCGAAGTATCTAGTACTCCTGCCGCAACGCCCCATTCGGATCCATCGCCGCCGCGCGCCGCGCCGGCATCCAGCACGCCATCGCCGCCAAGCTCAGGAATACGAGAATCATGATGCCGAACGTCGCGGGATCGGTCGGCTTCACATCGACGAGCATGCTCGTCATCACCCGCGTCGCCACGAGCGCGAGTACGAGCCCGAGCACGATGCCCACGGCGCTCAATCGCAATCCCTCGCCGATCACCAGCCGGAAGATGCTCCCGCTCTGCGCGCCGAACGCCATGCGGATTCCGATCTCGGACGTGCGCTGGCGTACGACGCTCGACAGCACGCCGTAGAGCCCCACCGCGGCCAGCACCGCGGCGATCGCGGCGAAGATGCCGATCAGCACGAGCGCGAAGCGCGTCGCCGAGCGCGCCTTGTCGACGAGCGACGACATGGGACGCATGTCGGTGATGATCAACTGCGGATTGACCGACGCGACCGCCGCGCGCACCGCGCCGCCGAGCGCCGATGGATCTCCCGACGTACGCACGACCCAGGTCCCGAATCCGCCGAGCGCGCCGGCCGGAAAGTACATCATTTCTTTCTCGTCGCCACTCAGGCTCACGTGCCGCTGGTGGCCCACAACGCCGATCACCGTGTACTGTTCGGGCGCCTCGGCGCGCACGCGTGCGAAGATCGACTTGCCGATGGCGGACTCGTTGCCGAACGCGAGCTTGGCCGCTGCGTCGTCGAGGATGACGACCTTCGTGTCCGGCGTGTTGTCGGCCTCGTTGAAGGTGCGGCCGGCGATGAGTCGGGTGTGCATCGTCTCGAAGTAGCCTGGCATCACGGCAAAGAAGCCGCCCTGCCGGAAGCGGCTGGGATCGTTCATCGCCACCTGCGTGCCCCACCGCGCGCTCGGGTCGGTGCCGTCGAGCGGTACGTTCGACGAATTCGTCACCGCCGTGACGCCCGGAATCGCGCCGAGCTTGTCGCGAGTCTGGCTGATCAGGCCCTGCAACTCGTCGCGTGATCGCACGCGGACGTTCGCGAACCTGAACGTGAGCACGCCGTTGGGATCGAATCCCGGATCGGTGCGCGCCAGCGCCACGAAGCTGCGGATCATCAAGCCCGATCCAATGAGCAATACGAACGACGCCGCCACCTCGGCGACGATCACCGCGTTGCGCAGCCGCGCGACGCCGCCCAGCGACGGAGCGCGCCCGCTGGCGCGCAGCACTTGCGCGAGGTCCGGGCGCGAGGCGCGAATCGCCGGTACGAGGCCGAACACCACCGCCGCGGTAAGCGCGGCCAGAACCGTGAAGCCGAGCACCGTCGGATCGATCGCGATGTCGGTGAGCCGCGGCAAATTCGCCGGCGAGAGCCGCACCAGGAGTCCGATGCCGAGTTTGGCCAGTCCAACGCCCAGCAGTGCCGCGATCGTCGCGAGTAGCAGGCTCTCGGCGAGAAGTTGACGGACGATCATCCACGGCGAGCCGCCGATCGCCGCGCGAACGGCCAGCTCGCGCTCGCGCTGCGATGCGCGCACCAGGAGCAGGTTGGCGATGTTGGCGCAGGCAATGAGCAGCACGAACAACACCGCGCCCATGAGCGCGAGCAGCGCCGTGCGCACGTTGGCGACGAGATACTGCTTCATCGGCTCGACACGATAGGCGACGCCGGCCGATGCATCGCCCGGGAAGCGCGCGCGGAGGTCCGCCGAGACACGATCGATCTGCGCGCGCGCCTCGGCGAGCGTCGCTCCCGGCTTCAGTCGGCCGATGAGGCGATAGGCGACGTTCTGCCGTGAGCCCGTCTCGAAGTTCACGCGGAGCGCCGTCCACACGTCGGGTCGTCGCACGACTTGCATCGCGACGGGAAACTCCAGCTCGGCGCGCGGCGACGCGATACCGACGATCTGCACCGGTCCGCGGCCCAGCGTGATGCTGCGGCCAACGATCGCCGTATCGCCGCCGAATTTCCGCTGCCAGAAGTCGTGGCTGAGAATCCCGATGTCCGGGAGGGTCGGTGGCGGCGGTGTTTGCGGCTGGGCCCCTGGTTGCGGCGCGGGCCCGATCGGGACGAACTGATTCGGAACGCCGTCGTTGTCGGTGAAGTTGCGCCCGTAGACGATCCGCACGTCGAGGATGCGAAAGACGTTGGTCGTTGCCGCGGCCGCCGAGATGAGCTCGGACTGTCCGTCCTTGTCGGTGAAGGTGGCGGTGCGCGTCGTCTGCACCGCGGCGATGCCTTCGAACGCCGGCGCACCGGCGCGCAGGTCGGGAACGTCACCCGCGCCTGTGGGGAAGTCGCGCACGCCACGCGCGCGCAGATCCTGTGAGACGATCGCCAGCCGGTCGGCATCGCCGTACGGGAGAGGGCGCAGCAGCACCGCGTTGACGACGCTGAAGATCGCGGTGCTCGCGCCGATGGCGAGCGCGAGGGTGACGATCGCCGTGGCCGCAAAGGCTGGGCTGTTGCGCAGAGTGCGCGCGGCGTACCGCAGGTCGTCGAGGAACATCGGCGCGGCTCCTTCGCGTTGTGTGAACTGACGACGCTAAATGACTTCGAGCCGGTCGGGCGGTCAATGGGTCATTGACCTGGTGGCCGCGTCTTCGCTTTCGCGGCAGCCGCGAAGGGATTCTCCCGATTGCGCGGCCCTCGCGGACACTCGTACGTCACTATATCGCGCGATCGCAGGCATGACGCTGGTCCATTCAGCGCAACTCATCCGGGGGCCACATGCGGCGCCTAACGAACGTCTCCATGTCGCTGCTGCTCGTTCAGGTCGCGGTTTCGCGACTGGCTCCAGCGCAACAACGGACCCAGCCGCTGCCCATCATCGACGTTCATCTCCATGCCATGAGCGCGGAGGAATTGCGGACCTTGGGGCCAAACCCGATCACGCGTGCGGCTCCTCCCTCGTCGATCGAGGAGCATGTTCGACGGACGGTCGAAGAAATGAAGAAGCACAACGTCGTCCTCGGGATAGTGGGCGGAAGGACAGAAGACGTGGAGCGGTTCCTGGCCGTCGCACCAGAACGCGTTTGGGGTTCCGCCAAAGTCGGCCGTCCGGAATTGAATGTCGACTCACTCATCACGAGGCATTCCGCTGGTAAGATCGCGGCGCTCGGCGAGGTGATGGCGCAGTACGAAGGATTCTCGCCGTCGGATTCCGCGTTCGAACCGTACTGGAGCCTCGCCGAGAAACTCGACATTCCGATCGCGATCCACACGGGCGTGAGCTTTCCCGGTATCACGCAGCGCGGGTTCCCGAATTTCCGCGTCGCGCTCGGCAATCCGATCCTGTTCGAGGGTTTGCTGAACCGGCATCCGAAGCTCCGCGTGTCGATGATGCACGCCGGCTACCCGTTTCTCGCCGAGACGATCGGCATTCTCAGCGTCTATCCGCAGGTGTACGTCTACGTCGGCGTCATCGACTGGATCATGCCGCGTGAGGAGTTCCACGCGTATCTGCGAGAGCTGGTTCGTGCGGGATTCGCCGACCGGATCATGTTCGGCTCGGATCAGATGACGTGGCCGGACGCGATCGGCCTCGCCGTCGGCGCGATCGAATCGGCACAATTCCTCACGGAGCAGCAGAAGCGCGACATCTTCTACGACAATGCCGCGCGATTCCTGCGACTTTCACCCGATGTCATAGCGCGTCACCACCGCCGACTCGCCCCCTCTGAAACCCGCCGCTTGCCCTAACCGTACTGGGGCAGTACGCTGAAGTGTCCCCAAAGCGTACTATGGGAGGCACCGTGGCCGCCGATCGCGACGTCGACCTCATTCAGGGCACGCTGAACGTGCTCATCCTCAAGACACTGTCCTGGGGTCCTACGAACGGATACGCCATCGCGCAGTGGGTGCGTGAGGCGACGAAGGGCGACATCGAGGTCGAAGAAGGAGCGCTCTACCCCGCTCTGCACCGCATGGAGCACCGCGGCTGGATCGAAGCGGAGTGGGGCGTGAGCGAGAACAATCGGCGCGCCAAGTACTACCGCCTCACCGCCCTGGGACGGCGCATGCTGCGCAAGCGCACCGAGAGTTGGGAGCGACTCGTCGCCGCCGTTGGCAGAGTGCTCACCGCCGAACGTCGTCCAGCCTGATGGAGCGAGAGATGAAGCCAGCCAACGAACATCACGACAGGGGTCCGCGGCAACCCAAATGGCGCCGCTACCTCCGCATGATTCGTCTCGACCCGGTGGCCGATCTCGATGACGAGCTGCGCGACCATCTGCAATCCACAGTCGATGCGTTGATCGCCGGCGGGATGACCCCCGCTGATGCCCGCGCCGAGGCGCTGCGTCGATTCGGCGACGTGGGGCGAGTGCGTGAGGAGGTGCAACGGCTCGACCAGCGGCATCTGGCGCACACGAATCGATTGTCCGCGGTCGAGACCTTCATCTACGATCTGCGACACGCGGCGCGCGGGCTTCGGAAGGATCCTGCCTTCGCGCTCGTCGCCGCGATCTCGATCGGACTGGGCGTCGCGGCCAACACAACGGTGTTCTCGGTGGTCAACGCGGTGCTGCTGCGCCCCATACCCGGCGCGCACGCGCCGCGGCTGGCGCGCGTGTACGTGAATCATCACAGCCCGTTCGACTGGCACGATCTGCAGTGGTTTCGCGACCGCACTACGTCGCTCGAATTTCTGATCGGCGAGCGGCACAACGCGATGTCGTTCCGCGCCTCGGGTACGGGCGAACCGGAACGGATCCACGCATCATACGTCACGCGCGGCTATTTCCCCGCCCTCGGCGCGCGCGTGGCGCTGGGCCGCACGTTCGACGTCGATGAGGCGGGCGGGCGCAACGCGGACGCGGTCGGCGTGTTGAGCTACTCGTTCTGGCAGCGCCGGTTTGCCGGTGATTCGTCGGTCATCGGCCGGCGCGTGCTGCTGGGTGGGTATCCGATCACGATCGTCGGCGTCGCGGCTTCGGACTTCCGCAGCTCGGTGATGATGTGGACGCCCGACGTGATCGTCCCGTTCGCGATCGCGCCGCAGATCACCGGACGCAAGCTCGACGACTTTGGCGGAAGCTTCTACGCGACGGCGCGGTTGCGTCCGAGTGTGTCGCGCGACGCGGCCGAGTCGGAGCTCCGCGGGCTCATGGCGCAGCTCGCGCCGACCGACAAACAGCGGTACGAAGGAATGACGGTCCGCCTCGACGACATACGCGGCGTCAACGCCGAGCTGCGCGGCGGCGTGACCGCGGCATCGGCGTTCATGATGGCGATGGTGGCGATGGTATTGCTGATCGCCTGCGCGAACGTCGCGAACCTGCTGCTGGGGCGCGCGGCGGCGCGCCGGACCGAGATCGGCGTGCGCATGGCGATCGGCGCCGGGCGCAACCGGCTGGTGCGCCAGCTGTTGACCGAGGCGCTTCTCCTCGCGGCAATCGGCAGCGCGCTCGGCTTCGCGGCGGCGTGGGCATTGACGCGGGTGATTCCGGCGGCAGTGCCGGCCGAAGCCGGCCTCGATTCGGCGTTCTTCCTGCCGGATGCGAGAGTGCTGCTGTTCACCGGGGTGCTGTGCATCGTGACGACGCTCCTGTTCGGGACGGTGCCCGCGATGTCGGC